>NZ_WNJP01000062.1 GCF_009733735.1 Sandarakinorhabdus oryzae
GCCCGGCCGGATCGCGCGCCAGCAGCACGCCGGCCAGGCTGCGCATCCGCCCTGCCACGGCGGCGGCGGTATCGGCACGCTCGCCGGCGGCAAACAGGCGATAGCCCAACGTGCGGGCGCGGCCAGCCAGGGTGGCATCGAACTGGGCCAGACCGAGCCGGGCCAGTGTCACATTGCCTTCCGCAATCGCCTTCCGCAGCGGGATGCGGCCATTGAACTCGATCGGCTGCAGGATGGAGACGGCAAATGCCGGGCCGTCCCCCAGGCGCTGGCCGGTCAACGGACTGTCGGTGCGCTTCTCGCCGAAATCGACGCTCAGCTCCGGATCGGCGAGGCGGCCGGCGGCGGCGACCCCGGTCTGGGCCAGGCTGATCTGGCGGGCGAGAAACTGGCGCTCGGGATTGCCGGCCACCACGTCGGCCGCCAGCGCCTCGATCGACGTGGCGGGTGCCGCCGGCTGTGCCACGACAGGCGCTGAGAGCAGGATCGTGGCAAGAAAGACAGCGCGCATCATGGCGCCCGTCTAGCGAGTCGCGCGAAAAAGAAAACCCGTTATTTTACCGAGAGTTAGTTGCAATCAATTCGCGATAGCGAGAGAGCACGGCGCCGTTGATGGCATCCCAATCAAAGGCTTGCGCGGCGGCCAGCCCGGCCTGGCCATGGGCGGCACGCAGGGCGGGATCGGTGCAATAGCGCGCCAGGGCATCGGCATAGCCGGCGATATCGCCGGGGGTGACCAGCGCGCCGGTGACCGCATCGGTGACCAGGCACGCATTGCCGCCAGCGCGCGCCGCCACCACCGGCAACCCGCTTGCCATGGCTTCGAGGTTGATATTGCCAAAGGTTTCCGTGGTCGACGGGTTGAGCAGCATGTCGACGCTGGCATAGGCGCGGGCGAGGCCCAACCCGTCGAGGAAGCCGGTGAAGATGGCATCCGGCGCCATCGCCTGGAACCGCTCGCGCGCCGGGCCATCGCCCACCACCACCAGCCGGTGCGGCACACTGCGGCGCTTCAGCTC
Organism: Sandarakinorhabdus oryzae; assembly: GCF_009733735.1. Lineage (GTDB taxonomy): Bacteria > Pseudomonadota > Alphaproteobacteria > Sphingomonadales > Sphingomonadaceae > Sandarakinorhabdus > Sandarakinorhabdus oryzae. Next base: position 1,020 of record NZ_WNJP01000062.1, read on the forward strand.
GGCCACGGCCGCCGCGACACTGTCGAGGCCCTTTTCCAGCACCAGACGGCCGACGAAGCCGATCACCGGTTCATGGTCACCGATGCCAAGGCTCCAGCGCCATTCCGGGGAGCGGCGCTGCGGATTAAAACGGCCCTTGTCGACACCACGGCTCCACACCGCCGGATCGGTGCTGATGATGCCGGCTTCGCGCATGGTCTCGCCAAAGCCGGCGGTGGTGACGAACACCTCGTCAAGGCCGGCATAGAAGCGGCGCAGCAATGCTTCGACGCCGGGACGGATGAAGCCCAGGCCATAATATTCGAAATAGGTTTCAAAGCGGGTGTGGATGGAGGCGACCACCGGCACGCCGATTTCGCGCGCCAAGCGCTTGAGGGCATGGGCGGCCGGATCCGGGGCCGACAAGTGGATGACATCAGGCGCAAAATCGCGGATCTCGCGCTTCAGCCGTTCGGGCACGCCCAACGCCAGGCGATATTCGCCGCGGCCGGGAATGGCGAAGCTGGGCACCGACACCAGTGTGCCCGCCGGCTCGAACGCCGGGGTGTCGCTGGTCGGCGAATAGACGCGCACCGTGCAGCCCTGCCGCTCCAGATAGGCGACGAGGCGATTGAGCGCCTGGTTGGCGCCATCGCGAACATAATTGTAGTTGCCCGAATAGAGCACGACCTTGAGCGGGCGCTGCGGCGCCGGTTCGGCTTCGACAGGGTCGGGCATTCGGTAGGCAGTGGCCACGCGGGATTCCTTCACTCCTTGCTGATGTGCCACGCCATTGTGGCCAAGACGCGGCAGAGTGGTGGCCAGATTGGCCGCAGGGCGCGCGGACCCCGGATCGGCCCGGCAAAACAAAGGCCCCGCCAGCCAGCGCCAGCGGGGCCTTTGCGTGCTTGCCGGTTGAAATCAGGCGACGACAGCGGTCCGGCGACGGCGCAGTGCAGCGCCGGTCAGGCCGAAGCCCGTGATCAGCATCATCCAGCTTGCCGGTTCCGGCACGCCGCCTTCCACGGTGAACGCGTAGTTGGTGAACTGCTCGCCCTGAGCCCAATCCGAGACGAAGGCCGACGTGTCACCCGGGCTCTGGTAGAAACCGCCCGTGCTGACGGCGAAATCCTGGGCCACCTTGCGGCCGCACGGGAAGCCGGGGCAATCCGGGAACGAGCCGGCAAACCAGACCGAGACCCACGACTGGAAATCGATGTTGGCCGGGTTGGCATCGACCGTGGAGATGGCATAGTTGCTGGCCGAACCCCCAAAAATAAAGGCAGCCGCAGCCTGCCCGGTGAACGCCGGGTTGACGCCGGTGTAGGGCGTGCCATCGACCCGCCAGCTGCCAACATAGGTGTAGGTCACGGCGGCCGCCATGGACGGCAGCGCCAGCGCGGTAACGGCCGCCATCAGTGCGAGTTTCTTGAACCTGTTCATCATGGACGTCCCCCTGCTGATCAATTGACCCAATCGCAAGACCATTCAGCAATTTGCGTGCCAATTGTGCGCATACAGCCAATTTGCCACGCATCTCCTTGACATTGCTGGACTACAACTGGAGCCGTGTTCCGGGTCGCCACTGGAATGTGTAAAGCTGGTCGACAACTGACAGTTGGCCTAAATTATTGCCAAACAATGAAAAACCCCGCCAGCAGGGTTGCTGCTGGCGGGGTTCTCAGATTGGTTCAGACAGAAGGGATCAGCCTTCGGTCTGCTCCAGCGCCTTGGCACTGGCCTGCTGCACGGACCGCAGCACGGCATCGCGGCTGGCGGCCGCCACACGCAGACGGCCCATGCCGGCACCGGTGCCGGCCGGGATCAGGCGGCCGACGATGACGTTTTCCTTGAGACCGGTCAGGGTATCGATCTTGCCCTGCACCGCGGCTTCGGTGAGCACGCGGGTGGTTTCCTGGAACGACGCCGCCGACACGAACGACTTGGTCTGCAGCGAGGCCTTGGTGATGCCGAGCAGCACCGGCTTGCCGGCGGCCGGGCGGCCATCCTGACCAAGCTTGGCATTTTCGGCGTCCATTTCCTCGCGATCGACCTGTTCGCCCACCAGCAAGGTGGTGTCGCCGCTGTCGGTGATTTCCACCTTCTGCAGCATCTGGCGCACGATCACCTCGATGTGCTTGTCGTTGATGCGCACACCCTGCAGGCGATAGACTTCCTGGATTTCGGCGCAGAGATATTCGGCCAGCGGCTCGACACCCAGCACTTCCAGGATATCGTGCGGGTTGGGGTTGCCATCGATCAGATAGTCACCCCGGCGCACGAAGTCGCCTTCCTGCACGGCCACGTTCTTGCCCTTCGGCACCAGATACTCAACGATGTCGCTGCCATCTTCCGGACGGATGATGATGCGGCGCTTCGTCTTGTAATCCTTGCCGAATTCCACACGCCCATCAACACGCGCGATGACCGCGTTGTCCTTGGGAATGCGGGCTTCGAACAGTTCGGCCACGCGCGGCAGACCGCCGGTGATGTCGCGGGTCTTGGCGGCTTCACGCGGGATACGCGCCAGCACGTCCCCGGCCGAGACCTCCTGGCCATCGGCCACCGAGAGAATGGCATCGGTGGCGAGCATGTAGCGCGCCGCTTCGCCAGACTGGTCATCGAGCAGGGTGATGCGCGGACGCAGGTCATCCTTCTTGTTGCTCGACTTCCACTCGGTGACGACCTTGTTGGCGAGGCCGGTGGCTTCATCCACCTCTTCCTTCAGGGTCGTGCCTTCGATCAGGTCCTGGTATTTCACCTTGCCCGACTTTTCGGTGATCACCGGCAGGGTGTACGGGTCCCACTCGGCCAGGCGATCGCCCTTCTTCACCGTCACGCCTTCGAGGTGCGTCAGCAGCGCCCCGTAGGGGATGCGGTGCAGCGAGCGCTCACGGCCTTCGCTGTCGCGCAGCACCAGTTCACCATTGCGCGCCATCGAGACGTTGCGGCCCCGGCTGTCGGTGATGGTGACAATGCCGCGGAACTCGATCAGGCCGTCAACCGGCGCATCCAGCGTCGACTGCTCGCTCACCTGCGCCGCGCCACCGATGTGGAAGGTGCGCATGGTCAGCTGCGTGCCGGGTTCACCGATCGACTGCGCCGCGATGACGCCAACGGCTTCGCCCATGTTCACCGGCGTGCCGCGCGCGAGGTCGCGGCCATAGCAGGTGGAGCAGACGCCGCCCTTGGTTTCGCACAGCAGCGGCGAGCGGATCTTCACTTCCGCCACGGCCGCCTTCTCGATGCGGGTCACGTCGGATTCGGTCAGCAGGTGACCGGCCGGCGCCACGACTTCACCGGTCTTGGCGTCCACGATGTCGACCAAGACGGTGCGGCCGAGGATGCGCTCACCCAGCGACACAATGGTGTTGCCGCCTTCGACGATGGCCTTCATCACCATGCCGCGCGTGGTGCCGCAATCCTCCTCGACGACGACGCAATCCTGGCTGACGTCGACAAGGCGACGGGTCAGGTAGCCCGAGTTGGCGGTCTTCAGCGCGGTATCGGCCAGGCCCTTGCGGGCGCCGTGGGTGGAGTTGAAATACTCCAGCACGGTCAGGCCTTCCTTGAAGTTCGAGATGATCGGCGTTTCGATGATCTCGCCCGACGGCTTGGCCATCAGGCCGCGCATGCCGGCCAGCTGCTTCATCTGCGCCTGGCTACCACGGGCGCCGGAGTGGGCCATCATGTAGATGGAGTTGATCTGCGCCTCACGGCCATCCGGCCGCTTCTTCTTGGCGCTGATTTCCTTCATCATTTCGCCGGCAACCAGGTCACCGCAACGCGCCCAGGCGTCGACGACCTTGTTGTACTTCTCGCCCTGCGTGATCAGACCGTCCTGATACTGCTGCTCGAAGTCCTTCACCTCGGCCTTGGTCTTGTCGACCAGCACGGCCTTGGCGGCGGGGATCACCATGTCGTCCTTGCCGAAGCTGATGCCGGCCTGGAACGCGTGGCGGAAGCCCAGCGCCATGATGGCGTCGGCAAACAGCACGGTCTCCTTCTGGCCGGTGTGGCGATAGACGGTGTCGATGACGTCGCCGATCTCCTTCTTGGTCAGCAGGCGGTTGATGGTTTCGAACGGCACCTTGTGGCTCTTGGGCAGCGTTTCGCCGAGCAGCAGGCGGCCAGGCGTGGTGTTCACGCGCTTCATGTAGAGCTGGCCGTTCTCGTCGGTCTGCGGCACGCGGGCGATGATCTTGGTGTGCAGGGTGACGTTCTTGTTGAACAGCGCCTGGTGCACTTCGGCCATCGTGCCGAACGCCATGCCTTCGCCGGGTTCGCCTTCGGCTTCCATCGACAGATAATAGAGACCCAGCACCATGTCCTGCGACGGCACGATGATCGGCTTGCCGTTGGCCGGCGACAGGATGTTGTTGGTCGACATCATCAGCACGCGGGCTTCCAGCTGGGCTTCCAGCGAAAGCGGCACGTGGACGGCCATCTGGTCACCGTCGAAGTCGGCGTTGAAGGCCGAGCAGACCAGCGGGTGCAGCTGGATGGCCTTGCCTTCGATCAGCACGGGCTCGAACGCCTGAATGCCGAGGCGGTGCAGCGTCGGCGCGCGGTTCAGCAGCACCGGATGCTCGCGGATCACCTCATCCAGGATGTCCCAGACTTCCTTGCGCTCCTTTTCGACCCACTTCTTGGCCTGCTTCAGGGTCATGGAGAGACCCTTGGCATCGAGACGCGAGTAGATGAACGGCTTGAACAGTTCGAGCGCCATCTTCTTGGGCAGGCCGCACTGGTGCAGCTTGAGTTCCGGACCGGTGACGATCACCGAGCGGCCCGAATAATCGACGCGCTTGCCGAGCAGGTTCTGGCGGAAGCGGCCCTGCTTGCCCTTCAGCATGTCGGAGAGCGACTTCAGCGGACGCTTGTTGGCACCCGTGATGGTGCGGCCGCGGCGGCCGTTGTCGAACAGCGCGTCAACGGCTTCCTGCAGCATGCGCTTTTCGTTGCGCACGATGATATCGGGCGCGCGCAGTTCGATCAGGCGCTTCAGGCGGTTGTTGCGGTTGATGACGCGGCGATACAGGTCATTGAGGTCCGACGTCGCGAAGCGGCCGCCATCCAGCGGCACCAGCGGGCGCAGTTCCGGCGGGATCACCGGGATGACCGTCATCACCATCCACTCCGGCTTGTTGCCCGAGTTGATGAAGCTCTCGACGATCTTCATCCGCTTGATGATCTTCTTCGGCTTCAGTTCCGACTTGGTGGTGCGCAGCTCCTCGCGCAGCTGCTCCATCTCGCCTTCAAGATCGAGCTCCTGCAGCAGGATGCGGATGGCTTCGGCGCCGATGCCGGCCTGGAAGGCGTCTTCGCCATATTCTTCCTGGGCCGTCATCAGCTCGTCTTCGGTGAGAAGATCGAACTTCTTGAACGGCGTCATGCCCGGATCGAGCACGACATATTGTTCGAAATAGAGCACGCGCTCCAGCTGCTTCAGCTGCATGTCGAGCAGCATGCCGATGCGGCTCGGCAGCGACTTCAGGAACCAGATGTGGGCGACCGGCGCGGCCAGTTCGATATGGCCCATGCGCTCGCGGCGGACCTTGGAAACGGTCACTTCCACGCCGCACTTTTCGCAGACGATGCCCTTGTACTTCATGCGCTTGTACTTGCCGCACAGGCACTCGTAATCCTTGATCGGGCCGAAGATGCGGGCGCAGAACAGGCCATCACGCTCCGGCTTGAAGGTCCGGTAGTTGATGGTTTCCGGCTTCTTGATCTCGCCATACGACCAGCTGCGGATCTGGTCCGGGCTGGCGATGGCAATCTGGATCTGATCGAACGTCTCGGGCTTGGCGACCGGCGAGAAGAAGTTGGTAACGTCGTTCATGGTTCAATCTCCGTAAGGGGGGTGTCAGGCGCCTGGGGCAGGTGCGGCGGGCCGAAACCCGCCGCGCTGCGCCTCACTCCACCTCTTCGTTGGACTGCAGCTGGACGTTGAGACCCAGCGACCGCATTTCCTTGACCAGCACGTTGAAGCTCTCGGGGATGCCGGCTTCGAACGTGTCGTCACCCTTGACGATGGCTTCATACACCTTGGTGCGGCCCACCACGTCGTCGGACTTGACGGTGAGCATTTCCTGCAAGGTGTAGGCGGCGCCATAGGCCTGCAGGGCCCACACTTCCATTTCCCCGAAGCGCTGGCCACCGAACTGGGCCTTGCCGCCCAGCGGCTGCTGGGTGACCAGGCTGTAGGGGCCGATCGAGCGGGCGTGGATCTTGTCGTCCACCAGGTGGTGCAGCTTGAGCATGTAGATATAGCCCACGGTCACCTTGCGGTCGAACGCGTCGCCTGTGCGGCCATCGAACAGCTCGACCTGGCCCGAGCCATCAAGCCCGGCCAGTTCCAGCATGTGCGACACATCGGCTTCCTTGGCGCCATCGAACACCGGCGTGGCCATCGGCACACCGCCGGCCAGGTTGCGCGCCAGTTCCAGCACCGCCTCGTCGGCCATACCGGCGATTTCCAGATCATATTGCGGGCCATAGACGGCCTTGAACAGATCGCGGATCTCCTGGACCGTGCCGCTGGCCATGGTCTGGTGGAAGCTTTCCAGCATCGCGGCGATCTTCTTGCCCAGGCCGCGCGCGGCCCAGCCCAAGTGGGTTTCGAAGATCTGGCCGACGTTCATGCGGCTGGGCACGCCCAGCGGGTTGAGCACGATGTCGACCGGGGTGCCATCAGCCAGGAAGGGCATGTCTTCCTGCGGCAGGATGCGGGAGATGACCCCCTTGTTGCCGTGACGGCCGGCCATCTTGTCGCCCGGCTGCAGCTTGCGCTTCACCGCGACGAAGACCTTGACCATCTTCAGCACGCCCGGCGGCAGTTCGTCGCCGGCCTGCACCTTGGCCTTCTTGTCTTCCAGCTTGGCGTTGATCGAGGTGTGGGCTTCATCCCACTGCGCCTTCAACGCTTCCAGGCCGGCCTGCATGGCATCGTCGGCCACGCCGAACTTCCACCATTCGCGGCGCGGTTGCTCTTCGAGCAGGGCGTCGTCGATCTTGGCGCCCTTCTTGACGCCCTTCGGCCCGGCCACGACTTCCTGGCCCAGCAGCGCATCGCGCACGCGGGCATAGGTGGCGCGATCAAGGATGGCGCGTTCGTCGGTGGCGTCCTTTTCGAGACGCTCGATTTCCTCGCGCTCGATCTGCAGGGCACGTTCGTCCTTGTCGATGCCGTGACGATTGAAGATGCGCACATCGACGATGGTGCCCGACACGCCCGGCGGCAGGCGCAGCGAGGTGTCACGCACGTCCGACGCCTTTTCGCCGAAGATGGCGCGCAGCAGCTTTTCTTCCGGCGTCATCGGCGATTCACCCTTGGGGGTGATCTTGCCAACGAGGATGTCGCCCGGCTCCACTTCGGCGCCGATATAGACGATGCCGGCCTCGTCGAGGCGGGCGAGCGCGTCTTCACCGACGTTGGGAATGTCGCGGGTGATGTCTTCCGGACCCAGCTTGGTGTCGCGGGCCATGACTTCGAATTCCTCGATGTGGATCGAGGTGAAGATGTCTTCCTTGACGATCTTCTCGTTGATCAGGATCGAGTCTTCGTAGTTGTAGCCATTCCACGGCATGAAGGCGACGAGCACGTTGCGGCCCAGCGCCAGTTCGCCATCCTCGGTGGACGGGCCGTCGGCGATGATGTCGCCCTTCTTCACCAGATCGCCCACGGTCACCAGCGGACGCTGGTTGATGCAGGTTGACTGGTTGGAGCGCTGGAACTTCATCAGCGTGTAGATGTCCACGCCCGACTTGCCCGGTTCCACCTCGTCGGTGGCGCGGATCACGATGCGGGTGGCGTCCACCTGGTCAACGATGCCGGTGCGCTTGGCGGCGATGGCGGCGCCGGAGTCGCGGGCCACCGTGCCTTCCATGCCGGTGCCGACAAACGGGCTTTCGGCCTTCACCAGCGGCACCGCCTGGCGCTGCATGTTGGAGCCCATCAGTGCGCGGTTGGCGTCATCGTTTTCCAGGAACGGGATCAGCGACGCAGCGACGGACACCAGCTGCTTGGGCGACACGTCGGCCAGCGTGATGGTGCTGGCCGGGGCCATCAGGAATTCACCGGCCTGGCGGGCCGAGATCAGTTCCTCGACGAACACGCCCTTGCCGTCGATGCCGGCATTGGCCTGCGCGATGGTGTGGCGGGCTTCTTCCATGGCCGACAGATAGATGACGTCGTCGGTCAGCTTGCCGTCCTCGACCTTGCGGTACGGGGTTTCGATGAAGCCGTACTTGTTGACGCGGCTGAAGGTGGCGAGGCTGTTGATCAGACCGATGTTCGGGCCTTCCGGCGTTTCGATCGGGCAAATGCGGCCATAATGCGTCGGGTGAACGTCGCGCACTTCGAAGCCGGCACGCTCACGGGTGAGACCGCCGGGGCCGAGCGCCGAAACGCGGCGCTTGTGGGTGACTTCGCTGAGCGGGTTGGTCTGGTCCATGAACTGCGACAGCTGCGAGCTGCCGAAGAATTCGCGCACCGCGGCCACCGCCGGCTTGGCGTTGATCAGGTCGTTCGGCATGACGGTGTCAATGTCGACGCTCGACATGCGTTCCTTGACCGCGCGTTCCATGCGCAGCAGGCCGACGCGATACTGATTTTCCAGCAGTTCGCCAACCGAGCGCACGCGGCGGTTGCCGAGATTGTCGATGTCGTCGATTTCGCCCTTGCCGTCCTTCAGTTCAACGAGCGTCTTCACCACCGAGGCGATATCCTCGCGGCGCAGTACGGTCACATCATCCGGGCAGTCCAGCGCCAGGCGCATGTTCATCTTGACCCGGCCGACGGCCGACAGGTCATAGCGGTCGGGATCGAAGAACAGACCATAGAACATGGCTTCCGCGGTCTCGCGGGTCGGCGGTTCTCCGGGGCGCATGACGCGATAGATTTCAGCGAGCGCATGGTCGCGCTCTTCCACCTTGTCGGCCATCAGCGTGTTGCGGATCCACGGACCCACCGATACGTGATCAATGTCGAGCAGTTCGATGCTGGTCTGGCCGGCGCGATCGATCTTTTCCAGATTCTCGGCGGTCAGTTCGTCACCGGCCTCGATATAGATTTCGCCAGTGGCTTCGTTGATAAGGTCGAACGCCGAATAGCGGCCGAAGATTTCCTCGGTCGGGATCAGCAGGCTGGTCAGGCCATCGGTGGTCGCCTTGCGCACCATTCGCGGCGTGATCTTGGTGCCGGCGGGGAACACGACTTCGCCGGTTTCGGCGTTGACCACGTCAAACGTCGGCTTGGCATTGCGATAATTGGCCTCGACGAACGGCACCTTCCAGCCGGCTTCGCCCTTGGCGCCATGGCCGCGCACCCAGGTGACGCGGTTGTAGAACAGGTTGAGAATTTCTTCCGAATGCCAGCCAAGCGCGTACAGGAGCGTGGTGACCGGCAGCTTGCGCTTGCGGTCGATGCGGACGTTGACGATGTCCTTGGCGTCGAATTCGAAATCCAGCCACGAACCGCGATAGGGGATGACGCGGGCGGCAAACAGATATTTGCCCGACGCGTGGGTCTTGCCGCGATCATGATCGAAGAAGACGCCCGGCGAACGGTGCATCTGCGAAACGATCACGCGCTCGGTGCCATTGATGATGAAGGTGCCGTTGCCGGTCATGAGCGGCATGTCGCCCATGTAGACATCCTGCTCCTTGATATCGAGCACGGAGCGGGTTTCGGTATCAGGATCCACTTCGAACACGATCAGGCGCAGCGTCACGCGCATCGGCGCCGCATAGGTCATGCCGCGCTGGCGGCACTCGTCGGTGTCGTACTTCGGCTCTTCCAGTTCGTAATGCACGAAATCCAGCTCGGCGGTGCCGGCGAAATCGCGGATCGGGAAGACGCTGCGCAGGGTCTTTTCGAGGCCGGAGACATAGCCGACCGCCGGGTTGGAGCGCAGGAACTGCTCATAGCTTTCGCGCTGCACCTCGATGAGGTTCGGCATCTGCACCACTTCGCCGATGTGGCCGAAGGTCTTGCGGATGCGGCGGCGGTTGTTGAACGGCTTCACGCCTTGGGGCGGCTTCATCTGGGTGGCCATGTGCTCTGGTCGCCTTTTCGTCAAAGTCTTCGCTTCCGGCCGGATGTCCGACCGGAAAAACAGCAAAAACCGCACGTCACACCGCTGCTGCGGTATGTCGCACGGTCACTGGCGATGGAACCCCGCTTGCCTCTCCATCCGTCGCGGTTCGATCGCGCAAGCGAACCGTGTCTCGAAAAGAAGCGGGCTGGCCGGGAATCACGCCCCGTCCAGTCGTAGGCGGCAGATAGGCGCAATGTTGGAATTCGGCAAGGGGGCGGGCCCGGGTGCGACAACGAAAAAGGGGCAGCCCCGCGAGGAGCTGCCCCTTTTCCTGTTCGTGCCAGCAGAGCTGGTGCGAAGCGCTTACTTGAGCTCGACGGTGGCGCCGGCTTCTTCCAGCTGCTTCTTGAACTTCTCGGCGTCAGCCTTCGACACGCCTTCCTTGACGGCCTTCGGAGCGCCTTCGACCAGCGCCTTGGCTTCGGTCAGGCCCAGGCCGGTGATGGCGCGGACTTCCTTGATGACGTTGATCTTCTTGCCACCGTCGCCGGTCAGCACGACATCAAACTCGGTCTTTTCTTCAGCAGCGGCAGCAGCGCCACCGCCAGCAGCCGGCGCAGCGGCCACGGCCACGGCAGCAGCGGCAGACACGCCCCACTTTTCTTCCAGCAGCTTGGCGAGTTCAGCGGCTTCCAGCACGGTCAGGGCGGAAAGCTGGTCAACGATCGAGTTCAGGTCAGCCATGATAATTCTCCAGTGTGTTCAGATTGGTTTCGGTTGGGTCGAAGGCTCAGGCGGCTTCTTTTTCGGCATAGGCCGAGAAGACGCGGGCCAGCTTGGCCGCAGGTGCGGTCGACAGCTGGGCCAGCTTGGTGGCCGGTGCATTGAGCAGGCCGATCAGCTTGGCGCGCAGTTCATCCAGCGACGGCAGTTCGGCCAGGGCCTTGACGCCGTTCACATCCAGAACCGTGCCACCCATGGCACCGCCAACGATTTCGAACTTGTCGTTCGTCTTGGCGAATTCCACCGCAATCTTGGCCGCGGCCACCGGATCGGTGGACGTGGCAAGGCCGATCGGGCCGGTCAGCAGGTCGCCGATCGGCTGGTAGGGCGTGCCTTCGAGCGCGATGCGCGCGAGGCGATTCTTCGTCACCTTGTAGCTGGCGCCAGCGGCACGCATCTTGTTCCTGAGGTCGCTCGACTGGGCGACGGTCAGGCCATGGTTGCGCGTGACCACGACGACCGAGGTTTCGGTCAGCGTCTTGGCCAGGCTGGAGACGGCTTCGGCTTTTTGGGCGCGATCCATGCTCACTCCTTGGTTTCATGCCTGCCAGACCCGAAGGCCGGGCAGACCGGTGATGACGCAATCAAAAGACTGCGCCGGCTCATGAGCCTGCCGCCTGCCATTCACCATCGCTGGGGAGGAGCGGGCACCAGGCCCGTCCGAAGAGGATCGCTTGCCCCCGCCGGCAATGCCAGCGCGAGAACCGGAACAGGCACGAAGGCCCGACCGGACAAAAACCAACCTCGTCTCATGCAGGCCCAAATGGCTTAAGGGGCGACCCCACCTGCAATCTCGGACGGTCGCTCAAGCCTGATGGCCCGAACGGATGCGGCGCACTACGGGCGGCGGCCGCCAGAGTCAAGAGGTGGCGGCAAGGCGTGTGCACAAAGAGAAGGGGCCGAAGCGGTTTCCCGCTCCGGCCCCGATTTTCTGCGCTCAGCGCGCGATCAGGCGTATTGGCCGGTCGACGACGGATCGACCTTGATGCCGGCGCCCATCGACGAGCTGACGGCGACCTTGAGCAGATACTTGCCCTTGGCGCCCGACGGCTTGGCCTTGATCACGGCATCGAGCAGCGCGTCGAAGTTGGCGCGCAGCGCGTCCTTTTCAAAGCTGGCCTTGCCCAGGATGCCGTGGATGATACCGGCCTTTTCGACGCGATATTCAACCTGGCCGCCCTTGGCCGCCTTCACGGCTTCGCCGACGTTCATGGTCACGGTGCCGAGCTTCGGGTTCGGCATCAGGCCCTTGGGGCCCAGCACCTTGCCGAGACGGCCGACCAGACCCATCATGTCGGGCGTGGCGATGCAGCGATCGAAATCGATGGTGCCGCCCTGGACGATTTCCAGCAGGTCTTCAGCGCCCACCACGTCGGCACCGGCGGCCTTGGCTTCATCAGCTTTGGCACCGCGGGCGAAAACGCCCACGCGCACGGTCTTGCCGGTGCCCTTGGGCAGGGTGACGACGCCGCGGACCATCTGGTCGGCATGGCGGGGATCGACGCCCAGGTTCAGCGAGACTTCGATGGTCTCGTCGAACTTGGCGGTGGCCAGGCTCTTCACCAGGCCCAGCGCTTCGTCGATCGAATAGAGCTTCTCGCGGTCAACCGCGGCGGCCAGAGCCTTGGCCTTCTTGGTCATCGCCATTGGATCAGCCCTCCACCACTTCGAGGCCCATTGCACGGGCCGAACCTTCGATGGTCTTCATCGCCATCTCGATGCTGTTCGCGTTCAGGTCGGGCATCTTCTGCTCGGCGATGGCGCGGATCTGCGACTGCTTGATCTTGGCCACGGCGGCGCCCTTGCCCGGCGTGGTGCCGCCCGACTTCAGGCCAGCGGCCTGCTTGAGCAGGAACGAGGCCGGCGGCAGCTTGGTGATGAAGCTGAACGAACGGTCGGCATAGACGGTGATCACCGTCGGGATCGGGGTGCCCTTTTCCAGGGATTCGGTCTTGGCGTTGAACGCCTTGCAGAATTCCATGATGTTGACACCGCGCTGACCCAGTGCGGGGCCGATCGGCGGCGAGGGGTTGGCCTGGCCGGCCTTCACCTGCAGCTTGATATAACCAGTAATCTTCTTGGCCATGTGGCCACTCCTTGTTGTGTGGTGCTAGCGGCCGGGGCAACCGGCCTCCCACGCCTGTGATGGATCGGCTGAATTACTTCTGCTTTTCCACCTGTTCGAAGCCGAGCTCGACCGGGGTGGCCCGGCCAAAGATCGACACCGAAACCTTGACGCGGCCATGATCGAAGTCGATTTCCTCGACCAGGCCGTTGAAACTGGCAAATGGGCCGTCCAAGACGCGCACGCTGTCGCCGATCTCGAAATTGGCTTTCTTCTTGATCTTGGCAGCCGGGGTTTCCTCGGTCTTGGTGTTCAGCATACGGGCGGCTTCCGCCTCGCTCACCGGCTGCGGCTTGTTCTGCTGGCCCAGGAACCCGGTCACCTTCGGGGTGTTCTTGACGAGGTGATAGACATCGTCGGTCATCGACAACTTGGCCAGCACATAGCCCGGCATCGACTTGCGTTCGACCTGGCGCTTCTTGCCCTTCACCACCTCGGTGACGGTTTCGGCCGGCACCTCGACGGCGTCGATGAAATGCTCGAGGCCCATGCGGCGGGCTTCGGCGAGGATCGATTCCTTCACCTTGTTCTCGAAACCGGAATAGGCGTGAATGATGTACCAGCGTGACATATCGGTCCTCAGGCAGCCAGGCTGAGCAGGAATTTGACGGTGCGGCCCAGGATCTGATCGATCCCCAGGAAGAAGACCGACAGCAGCGACGTCATCACCAGCACCATGATCGTCATGCGCACCGTGTCGGGCAGGGTGGGCCAGGAAATCTTGCGGAACTCGGTCTGCACCTGGCGCACGAATTCCGCCGGGGAAACCCGGGGCTTCTTCGCCACTTCTGCCTTGCCGTCGCTCACGCGAATTCCCTTTGCCGTTGCACCAGACACGAATCACACCACGATGGTTCGGGCTGCCGCTTCCGGCCGCCCGCAACGCCAATAACCGGTACGGGGTGCCCCCGCTACCGGCCGAATGGTCGTTGCCCGCACCCCGAAACATTGGCCCGCAGGCCCCGATTTTCAACCAGTTGCGGTCAGAAACCCGAGCTGCTGGCAGGAGTGGAGGGGCTCGAACCCCCGGCCCTCGGTTTTGGAGACCGATGCTCTACCAACTGAGCTACACTCCTAGGCGCAGGCCGGCGGCTATAGAGAGACGGCGCCGATGGCGCAAGGGGCTGCAGGCCATTGAAACCGCGCGGCGCCTGCCGTAGAGGCAGTGATGCTGCGGGTATAGCTTAGTGGTAAAGCTCCAGCCTTCCAAGCTGGCTATGCGGGTTCGATTCCCGCTACCCGCTCCATCGCAGCGCCGAGAGCGCGCGGGCCGCGCGCCGACAGGCGCAAGATCGGCCGGCGGGTTCGCGCAGACCGATTGCCTTGGTCAGCAGTTCAT
>NZ_WNJP01000063.1 GCF_009733735.1 Sandarakinorhabdus oryzae
TCGCCGCCGCGCACCAGGCCCAGGCGGCGGTGCCGGTGGCGCAGGCCAGCGCCCTGCCCTTCAGCCAGCCGGCCAGTGACCGCCGGCTCAACACCGATCTGGCCGCCACCAGTCTCTTTGCAGGGCTGGGCGGCACGGCTGGCGCGCTCGACTGGCGGTTGAGCGTGCTGACCATCGACGCGCGCCGCGGCATTGCGCCCGAATCTGATCGCAACCCGGCCGTCGCCGCCCCGCGCTATTGGCGCTATCCCGATTGGGGGCTGACGCAGGCGCAACTGGCGCTGGAACTGCCGCTGGGGCCGGCCACCGCCCGCGCCGTGGCCTGGCGGCAATGGTTCGGCCAGCAGATCGACGCCTATCGCGACGCCAGCTACACGTCGCTGCGCGCCAGCGAAATCAACGACGACGATACGCTGGGCGGTCGCTTCACCCTCACCCATGCCCTCGGCCCAGCCACGCTGCGCTGGAGCCTGTCGGGCCAGATCGCCGACCATCAGCAGACGGACGTGGCCTTCCCGCCCGGCTCCAGGCCCGCCCCCCTGCTCTATCGCCAGACGCTGGCCTCGGGCGGGGTGGAGGCAGACGTGCCGCTGGGCCGCGCCAGTCTCACCCTCGGCCTCGGCCTCGACCGTTCGGCCAACCCGCGCACTGGCGACAAGCCGGCCCAGCCCGCCCGCCAGGCCGCCACCTTCTCGGCGGCGCTGGCGCTGCAACCGGCGGCGGGCGTGACGCTCACCGTCTCAGGCGGCCGCCGCAACCGCTTCCCGTCGGCACGCGAATTGTTCGGCGAGGCGCTGGGGCGTTTTCTGGCCAATCCGGCGCTGCTGCCCGAACAGGCCTGGCTCACCGATGCCGAACTGGTGTGGCGGGCCAAGGGCTTCACCCTCACCCTGAACCCGTTCTGGCAGCGTGGGCTGGGCACGATCGGCCAGCGCGTGGTGCGGGTGGGCAATGCCAATCTGCGCCAGCGCTTCAACCAGCAGGCCACCACCAGTTTCGGCCTTGATGCCGCGCTGCAGGTGCCGCTGGCCGATGGCCTGACCTTCGAACTGACCGGCACCGCGCTCGACGCCAGCAACCAGGCGGGGCAACCGCTGGTGCAGCGCCCGGCGCACGAGGTGATGGCCGCGCTCGACTGGGCGCCGCGTGAGGCCTTCGATGTGCGCGCCGAAATCCGCCATGTCGGCCCGGCCCGCGACCTCGCGCCCGATGGCACGCTGGCACGGCTGCAGCCCGGCACCGAGCTCAACCTGCGCGCCCGCGTGCCGGTGCTGCGGCTGGGACAGCTGCCGGTGAGCGCGACCGCCGCCATCGACAATCTCACCAACGCCGTGGTGCTGCCGCAGCTGGGCCTGCCATTGCCCGGGCGCGGCATCCGCGTCGGGATCATCGTCGGCGGTTGATTCAGTGGGGGTTGAGAGGGCCGCACAAAGCCATTATAGGCTCGGGCGAAGGCGGCTTCCGATAGGGCCGCCTTTCTGCGTTGCCGGCTTTCCGCATCCTTGAAGGCCGCTCGAGGACGACACACGATGACGATCAGCCCGCTCATGCCCGTTTATGGCCGGTGCGAGGTTGCACCCGTGCGAGGTGAAGGCTGCTATCTGTACGACGCCGAGGGGCGCGAGTGGCTCGACATGGCCAGCGGCATCGCGGTCAATTGCCTGGGCCACGGCCATCCGCATCTGGTGGAGGCCATCCAGCGCCAGGCCGCCACGCTGATGCACACGTCCAACCTCTACAAGGTGCCGGCGCAGGAGCATCTGGCCCAGCGCCTGGTCGAGCTGACCTTTGCCGATACGGTGTTCTTCACCAACAGCGGCGCCGAAGCCATCGAATGTTCGGTGAAGACGGCGCGCGCCTATCATTATGCCAGTGGCAACGCCCACAAGCATCGCATCATCACCTTCTCCAACGCCTTCCACGGCCGCACGCTGGCGACCATTTCGGCCACCGATCAGGAAAAGCTGCGCAAGGGCTTCGAGCCGCTGCCGGACTGGTTCAAGGTGGTGCCGTTCGATGATCTGGCCGCGGCCGAAGCCGCCATCGACGACAGCGTGGGCGCCTTCATGGTGGAGCCGATCCAGGGCGAAGGCGGCATCCGCCCGGCCAGCGTCGACTTCCTGAAGGGCCTGCGCGCCCTGGCCGACAAGCACGGCCTGCTGCTGATCCTGGATGAAGTGCAGTGCGGCGTCGCCCGCACCGGCCGGCTGTTTGCCCACGAGGTCTATGGCATCACGCCCGACATCATGGCGATCGCCAAGGGCATTGGCGGCGGCTTCCCGGTCGGTGCCTGCCTCGCCACCGAAAAGGCGGCGGCGGGCATGGTGATCGGCACCCACGGCAGCACCTATGGCGGCAATCCGCTCGCCATGGCGGCCTGCGAAGCCGTGCTCGACGTGGTGACCGAACCGGCCTTCCTGCACCATGTCACCGAAATGGGCGCCCGCCTGACCCAGGCGCTGGAGCAGATGATCCCCAATCACGACAGCCTGTTCGAAAGCGTGCGCGGGGTGGGCCTGATGCTGGGCCTGAAGCTGAAGAGCGACAGCCGCGCCTTCGTCAATCACGCGCGCAGCCATGGCATCCTCACCGTTGCCGCCGGTGACAATGTCGTGCGCCTGTTGCCGCCGCTGACCATCGAGGAGCACCATATCCGCGAATGCGTGGAGCGCCTGTCGGCCGCCGCCCGCAGCTATCAGCCGGCTGCCGCTGCCTGAGATCCCCCGGTTCCGGGAGGCCAATGCTCCCGCCTTTCCAATACCCCTCCCCCTCACCGGGGAGGGGAGGATATTTGAAAAATGCCCCATTTTCTTGATCTTGCCACTGCCACCCCGGCCGGCCTGCGGGCCATTCTCGATGATGCCCACGCCCGCAAGGCGGCGCGCGCCGGCTGGCCCAAGGGCCGCCTTGATGCCGATGCGCCGCTCGCCGGCCATGTGCTGGGGATGATCTTTGAAAAGCCCAGCACGCGCACGCGCTTTTCCTTCGACATGGCGGCGCGCCAGCTGGGCGCCACCACCATCGTGTCCAGCGCCGGCGAGATGCAGCTGGGCCGTGGCGAGACGATTGCAGACACCGCCCGCGTGCTGAGCCGCATGGTCGATGCGCTGATGCTGCGCACCAACAAGCACGAGAAGCTGGAGCAGCTGGCCGAACACGCCACCGTTCCGGTGATCAACGGCCTTACCGACCTGTCGCACCCGTGCCAGGTGATGGCCGACATCTTGACCTTTGAAGAACGCGCCGGCCGGCCGGTGGCCGGATCGACCTGGGCCTATGTCGGCGACGGCAACAACATGACCAACTCGCTGATCGAAGCCAGCTCGCTGCTGAAGTTCGATCTGAAAGTGGGCGTGCCGCACGGACTGGAGCCGGATTCGGGCGTGATGGCCACGGCCTGCGCGCGCGGCGGCTGCATCGATCTGGTGCACAGCGCCGAAGCCGCCGTGGAAGATGCCGATGTGATTGTCACCGATACCTGGGTGTCGATGGGCCAGGCCGATACCAAGGAAAAAATGGCGGCGTGCAAGCCGTTCCAGGTGAATGACGCGCTGATGGCCAAGGCGGCGCCAGGCGCCGTGTTCCTCCACTGCCTGCCCGCCCATCGCGGCGACGAGGTGACCGACAGCGTGATGGACGGCCCGGCCTCGGCCGTGTGGGACGAGGCGGAAAACCGCCTGCACGTGCAGAAATCCATCCTGCTCTGGTGCCTGGGGCGGCTGTGATGCTGGCCGAGGGCCTGGCCCCAACCGCTGATCGCACGCTGGGCTTCATGGTGCCGGCGCGCAACGCCCGCGGCATGGTGGTGCGGCTGGATGCGACGCTGAACGCCATATTGGCCGCGCACCCCTATCCCGAACCGCTGATCCGGTTGCTGGCCGAAGCGCTCACGCTCACGGCCCTGGTGGGCGCCACCATGCGCCAGGATGATGGCCAGGTGACTGTGCAAGCGTCGGCCAAGGGCGGCGTGGTGGAGCTCTTGGCCTGCGACTGGCGCGCTGGCGAGCTGCGCGGTTACATCAAGTATGATGATCAAATGCCTGTTTCCGAAGGCATGTCGCTGCCCGAACTGTTCGGCAAGGGCTATCTGGCGATCACTGTTGACCAGGTGAGCTCGGAAGAGCGCTGGCAGGGCATCGTGCCGCTGGAAGGCCACAGCCTGGCCGCCGCGCTGGAAGGCTGGTTCAGCCAATCCGAGCAATTGCCCACCCTGATGCGGATTGGCGTGGCCGGCAGTGCTGATACCGGCTGGCTGGCCGGCGGCCTGCTGATGCAGCACCTGGCCCGGGCCGAAATCGGCGGCGAGCGGCTCGATGCCGGCGAGCAGCACCCGGATTGGGAACATGTCGCGGCGCTGGCAGCCACAACCACGGCCTCGGAACTGACCGACGCCGAGCTTTCAGCCGAGCAATTGCTGTGGCGGCTGTTCCACGAAGAGCAGGTGCGCGTTGTGCCCGGTCCCACCCCGGTGAAGGGCTGCCGCTGTTCGGCCGCGCATATCAAGGAGGTGCTGATGCGCTTCCCCGAGGCCGAGCGGGCGGGCATGCGCAACGAAGCCGGCGTGATCTCGGTGGATTGCCAGTTCTGCAGCCGAGTGTTCGGGATCGCGGCATGAGCGGCAAGCTCGCCGTCGTCCTGCTGTCGGGTGGGCTTGATTCCACCACCGTCGCCGCCATCGCCCGCGCCGAGGGCTGGCGCCTGCTGGCGCTGACCATCGATTACAACCAGCGCCACCGCATCGAGCTCGACCATGCCGCGCGCGTGGCGGCGGCACTGGGCGCCGAACGCCATATTGTGCTGCCGCTCGATCTCACCGGCTTTGGCGGATCGGCGCTCACCGCCGATATCGATGTGCCCAAGGGCGGCGTGGAGCCCGGCATCCCGGTCACCTATGTGCCGGCGCGCAACACCATCTTCCTGTCGGTGGCGCTGGGCTGGGCGGAAGCGGCCGGTGCGCGCGATCTGTTCATCGGGGTCAACGCACTGGATTTCAGCGGCTATCCCGATTGCCGGCCCGAATTCATCGCGGCGTTCGAGGCGATGGCCAACACCGCCACCAAGGCCGGCGTGGAAGGCGAGCGCTTCCGCGTCCACACCCCGCTGATGACGCTCGACAAGGCCGGCATCATCGCGGCGGGCCAGGCCGTGGGTGCGCCGCTGCACCTGACCTGGTCCTGCTATGACCCGACGCCGGAAGGCACGCCCTGCGGCCTGTGTGACAGCTGCCGCCTGCGCGCCAAGGGCTTTGCCGAGGCCGGCGTGGCGGACCCTGCCCTTTGAGCTACGCCGTGAAAGAGCTGTTCCTCACCCTGCAGGGTGAAGGCGCGCAGACCGGGCGACGGGCGGTGTTCCTGCGCTTTGCCGGCTGCAACCTGTGGACCGGCCGGGAACAGGACCGTGCCACGGCGATTTGCAGCTTCTGCGACACTGATTTCGTCGGCACCGACGGGCCTGGCGGCGGCAAGTTTGCCGATGCGGACGCGCTGGCCGACGCGGTCGCGGCCTGCTGGGGTGAGACCAGCGCGCACCGCCTTGTCGTCTGCACCGGCGGCGAGCCGTTGCTGCAGCTGGACAGCGCGCTGGTCGATGCGCTCCACACCCGCGGCTTCGAGATCGCCATCGAAACCAACGGCACGCAAGCGCCGCCACCTGGCATTGACTGGATCTGCGTCTCGCCCAAGGCCGACGCGCCTCTGAAACTGACCGCAGGCAACGAACTCAAGCTGGTCTATCCGCAGCCCAAGGCGATGCCTGAACGGTTCGAGGCCCTGGATTTCCAGCATTTCTTCCTGCAGCCGATGGACGGGCCCGATCAGGCCCCCAATATCCAGGCGGCGATCGCCTATTGCCTGGCCCACCCCAAGTGGCGGCTCAGCCTGCAGACGCACAAGCTGACGGGGATTCCCTGACCGTCAGCGCGCCACTGCCAGCTTCGCCTTCTCCCGCGCGATCCAGGCCAGCATCTCGCTTTCCATCACCGGCAGCGGCACCGATCCCAGCCCGAGCAGCGTGTCGTGGAACGGCCGCTGGTCGAACCGGGGCCCAAGTTCCGTTTCGGCCTTTGCCCGCAGTTCGCGAATCTTCAGCTCGCCCAGCTTGTAGGCCAGCGCCTGGCCCGGCCAGCTGATGTAGCGGTCCACCTCCACTTCGATATCGCGGCGGGCGAGCGCGGTATGGTCTTCGAGATACTGGATGGCCTGATCGCGGGTCCAGCCCTGCGTGTGCAGGCCGGTATCGATCACCAGGCGGGCGGCGCGCCACATCTCGAAGGTCTCGCGGCCAAACTCCTCATAGGGCGTTTCATACATGCCCAGTTTCGTGCCCAGCCATTCGGTGTAGAGGCCCCAGCCCTCGCCATAGCCGGAGAAATAGGTGCGGCGGCGGAACGGTGGCCGGGCCGGCGCCTCCAGTGCCATCGCGGCCTGGTGGCTGTGGCCGGGCACGCATTCGTGCAGGGTGAGCGCCACCAGATTGTAGAGCGGCCGCGATTTCAGATCATAGGTGTTCATGTAGCAGGCATCGAGTCCGCCGCGCCCGGAGGTGTAGACCGGCGCAATGGCGTCGGGCACCGGCCGCAGCGTGAAGCGCTTGCGCGGCAGCGTGGTGAACACCTGGTCGAGCTTGCCGTCCATCTTCTTCATCACCAGCGCCGAAAAGCCGAGCAGCTCGGTCGGAGTCCGCGCGTAAAATTGCGGATCTGTGCGAAGGAAGGCCAAGAACGACTTGAAATCGCCGGTGAAGCCCGCGGCCTTCATCGTTGCCTGCATGTCGGCATCGATGCGCGCGACTTCGCGGAGGCCGAGATCGTGGATGGCCTCTGGCGTCATGTCGGTGGTCGTATATTCGCGCACCTGGTCGCGGTAATACGCCATACCGTCAGGCAGATCCTTCGCCCCTGTGCTGGTGCGGGCGCCGGGCATGTAGCTGGTGCGCAGGAACGTCAGCAGCTTCGTCTGCGCCGGGTTGACCACGCCGTTGATCACCGCCACCGCTTCGGCCTGCAACGCGGCCTGGACATCGGGCGCGATGCTGGACGGCATGGCGCGGAACGGCGCGTAGAACGGGCTTTCGGCCCCCGGCTTGATCTGGCCGGCGAGCGTGTCGTCGCGGCCCTTGAGCGTGATCGCCGGCGGCGTGAAGCCGCGCTTCAGGCCGGCGCGCATGTTGGCGACATGTTCATCAAACCAGCGCGGAAGATCGCGCATCCGGCTGAGATAGTTGCGATATTCCAGCTCGCTGCGGAACGGCGCCTGGGCCGGAAGATATTGCCAGATGTTGGAATCGCTGTTGATCGGCATCTCATATTGCCGCCAGCCGATCGCGGCCACCTCGGCACGCAGCGATTCGGCCAGCACCGCCTTGTTCAGCCGCTCCTCGCCTGACAGCTCGGCATCGGGGATGCTGGCGAGTTGATCGAGCACCCCCTGCCAGTAACGCTGCCTTGCAGTCTGGCAGGTCGGCGTCTCGCAGGGCAGCCGCGGGCCCTGCCTGGTGTCGAGCCCGTCCTGCACCTGCCCGGTCTGCGCCAGGCGCCATAGCCATTCGGCGTCATAAACGGCCTTCAGCCGCTGATCGGCCGTCTGCGGCGCTGTCTGGGCGTGGGCCGCGCTGGCCAGCAGCAGGGCGGCAAAGATGCTCCGAATCATGGCCTTGTCCCCCGCATTCCGTCAGCCGCGCCCGCGATAGGTCGGCACGCCCTGGTCCGGCAACCACAGGCCATCCGGCACCGGCCCCGATTGCCAGAACACGTCGATCGGGATGCCGCCGCGCGGATACCAGTAACCGCCGATGCGCAGCCATTTCGGCTGCATTTCGCTGAACAGGCGTTGGCCGATGCCCACCGTCACATCCTCGTGAAAGCCGGCATGGTTGCGAAACGATCCGAGGAACAGCTTCAAGGCCTTTGATTCAACGATGGTTTCACCCGGCGCATAGTCGATGACGATGTGCGCAAAATCCGGCGCGCCGGTGACCGGGCACAGCGAGGTGAATTCCGGGCAGGTGAAGCGCACAAGGTAGAGCGCACCCGGTCGCGGGTTGGGCGGATAATCCAGCACGGCCGCTTCCGGGCTGGCCGGGAGGGCGCTGTTCTGGCCCAAATGCAACACATCAACCACGTAATCTCTCCAATCCGTAATCAGGCCGCTGCATTTGGGGTGACATGCGCTGCCTGCGCAATTATGTCACGCCCCATAGCGCAGCGATAACGCGTGTGGGGAGTGCCGCATGAACCTTCTGGTGTCCACTGACTGGCTTGCCGCAGAGATGGGCAAATCGGATCTGCGCATCATCGATGCCACGCTGTTCCTGCCCGCTCCCGCCGGGTCACCCGGGCGCAACGCCCGCGCCGAATTCGAAGCCGCGCACATCCCCGGCGCGGTGTTCTTCGATATCGAGGAGGTGTCGGATGCGTCGAATCCGCTGCCCTTCATGCTGCCGCCGGCCGAAAAATTCGCCTCGCGCTGCCAGGCACTGGGCCTGGGCGATGGCAGCCGCATCGTCGTCTATGACAACAGCCCGCTCAAGTCGGCCGCCCGCCTGTGGTGGATGCTGAACCTGTTCGGCGCGCATGAAGTGGCGATCCTGGATGGCGGCTTTGCCAAGTGGCAGGCGGAAGGCCGCCCGGTTGAAAGCGGCAAGCCGATCGTGCGCCACCGCCATTTCACCGTTTGGGCCGACAAGGCGCTGGTGCGCGACATGGCGCAGATGACCGACAATCTGCGCGGCAAGGCCGAACAGGTGGTCGATGCCCGCTCCGCTGCCCGCTTTGCCGGCGCAGAACCCGAAGCCCGCCCCGGTGTGCGCCCCGGCCACATGCCGGGCGCCAAGAATATCCCCTACACCGCATTCTACAACGAGGACGGCACCTTCAAGTCCCCGGACGCGATCAAGGCGCTGTTTGAAGACGCCGGCATTGATCTCGCCAAGCCGCTGGTCGCCACCTGCGGTTCCGGCATTACCGCGGCCGTGCTGGCCTTTGGCGCGGCGCTGGTGGGCAAGGCCAATGTGCCGATCTATGACGGCAGCTGGAGCGAATGGGGCGCCAACCCACATAACCCGGTGGTGACGGGCGCGTGACAGCGCGCCGTCCGCCCAGGCCCGACCTGTCGGCGCTCGGGACGGGAACCCGCCTTGCCCAGGCCGGCCGCGAACATGCGGTTGACATGGTCAACCCGCCAGTGGCGCGGGCCTCCACCATCTTGTTTGAAGATCTGGCTGACCTCGACCGGGCGCTGAAGGACCCGGACGCCGGGCTCTATTATGGCCGGCGCGGCACACAGAGCCATTGGGCGCTGGAAGACGCGCTGACCCAGCTGGAGCCGGGCGCGGCCGGCACCAAGCTGTTTCCGTCGGGCGTGGCCGCCATCACCACCAGCCTGTTGTCGTGCCTGAAGGCCGGCGACGAACTGCTGGTGACCGACAGCGCCTATGAACCGAGCCGGACCTTTGCCGATGCGCTGCTGGCGCCACTCGGCGTCACCACCCGCTATTTCGACCCGCGCTGCGGCGCTGGCATCGCTGATGTGATTTCTGAAAAGACCAGGGCCATCCTGCTGGAATCGCCGGGTTCCCTGTCGTTCGAGATCCAGGACCTGCCGGCGATCACCACCGTGGCGCGGGCGCGTGGCATCACCACCCTCATTGACAATACCTGGGCGACGCCGCTCCGGCTGCAGCCGCTGGCGCTGGGGGTGGACATCAGCATCCAGGCGCTAACCAAATACACCGGTGGCCACAGCGACGTGATGATGGGCAGCGCCACCACCCACGCCGCCCTGTGGCCGCGGTTGAAGGCGACGGCGTATCGGCTCGGCCATTTCGTCTCCGCTGATGACTGCGCGCTGGTGCTGCGCGGGCTGCGCACGCTGGAGGTGCGGCTTGACCGCCACGAACAGTCAGCCCTGACGATCGCGCGCTGGCTGGAAACGCACCCCGCGGTGGATCGGGTCTGGCACCCGGCCCTGCCCTCCCACCCGGACCACGCGCTGTTCAAGCGCGATTTTTCCGGCGCCACCGGGCTGTTCTCGATGGTTCTGAAGCAAGGCAGCCGCCCGCACACCGCAGCGCTGATCGACGGCCTCGCGCATTTCGGCATCGGCTTTTCCTGGGGCGGCTTTGAATCGCTGGTGCTGCCGGTGGAGCTTGATCGCATCCGTACGGCCACGTCCACGCCGCTCCCCGGCCCGATCGTGCGGCTGTCAATCGGGCTGGAAGATCCGGACGATCTGATCGCCGATCTCGAAGCAGGCCTGGCGCGTTACCAGGCGCAGTTCTGAGCTCAGCCGTTGCGGCCCCACTGGTTGCCGTTGGCATCCCAGCCGCCAATCACGTGCTGGAATTGGTTGCCGCCTGAACGGGCATTGTCATGGACATGCCGGCGCACAACCGATCCGTCGGTATAATAGTCGTGAAAGGAATAGCTGCGCTGCCGCCCTTGCCAAGGCGCAACGCCCTGGTTGGCGTACCGATCCGACACCGTTTCGAAAACGCGATTGACAACGGTTCCCTGGTATTGCGAAGCCATCTGCGAACTCCCATGCGGCCTTGCTAACGAAAGTAAAGGTCGCATGATTTCAGATGATTCGCCACAGATACGTGCAGCTTTTGCCAGCCGGTCAGTCCACGTCGTCCACGTCAACCGTCTCGCCGGTGACGCGCTGTGAGAGGGCGGCGGCCATGAAGGCATCAACGTCGCCATCCAGCACGTCGCCGGGGCTGGTGGAGGTGACGCCGGTGCGCAGATCCTTCACCAGCTGATAGGGCTGCAGCACGTAGGAACGGATCTGGTGCCCCCAGCCGATGTCGGTCTTGCTGGCTTCGGTCTTGGCCGCTTCGGCCTCGCGGAAGGCCAGCTCGCGCTCGTACAGGCGGGCCTTCAGCATCTTCATCGCGGTGGCGCGGTTCTTGTGCTGGCTGCGCTCATTCTGGCAGGCGACGATCACGCCGGTGGGCACGTGGGTGATGCGGATGGCCGAATCGGTGGTGTTGACGTGCTGACCGCCGGCGCCCGATGCACGATAGGTGTCGATCTTCAGATCGGATTCCTTGATCTCGATCTCGATATCATCATCCACCTGCGGATAGACCCACACGCTGGCAAAGCTGGTGTGGCGCCGCGCTGCACTGTCGTAGGGGCTGATGCGCACCAGCCGGTGCACGCCGCTTTCGGTCTTGGCCCAGCCATAGGCCTGGTTGCCCTTCACCAGCAGCGTGGCGTTCTTGATGCCGGCGGTTTCGCCCGAGTTGAAATCGATCAGCTCGACCTTGTAGCCGTGCTTTTCCGCCCAGCGCTGGTACATGCGCAGCAGCATCGATGCCCAGTCCTGGCTTTCGGTACCGCCCGCGCCGGAGTTGATTTCGATATAAGTGTCGTTGGCGTCGGCCTCGCCCGACAGCAGTGCCGCCACCTTGTCCTGCTCGGCCTTGGCGGCAAGCGCCTTCAGCGCGGCAACGCCGTCTTCGGCCATCGCCTCATCGCCTTCGGCCTCGGCCAGTTCGATCAGCTCGCTGGTCTCGGCGAGGTCACGTTCGATGGTGCGGGTGGCGGTGATGGCTTCATCCAGGCGGCGACGCTCGGTCATCAGCGCCTGCGCGGCCTTGGGATTGTCCCACAGCTTCGGGTCTTCAACCCGCGCGTTCAGTTCATCGAGACGGCGAAGGGCGCGATCCCAGTCAAAGAGACCTCCTCAGCAGGTCGAGCGCCTGCTTGATCTGGAGGGCGGCATTTTCGGCTTCGGCTCTCATCACTTGGTTCCAGTGAAACTATGCAGCGGCGGGATAGAGGCCCCAACGCCAGCGCGCAAGATGGCGCGTCAGTAGATGCCGCCTTCGGATTCCAGGAAATCCGCATCCGAACGGATCGGGCCCTGGTTGCGGCGATCGAAGACGTCGCGCAGGCGGTTGATGCGCCGCGGCTCGCTTTCCGGCTTGAAGGCTTCCCAGATCACGGCCGGCTTGTAGCCGGGATCAGGCCACACGCCGAACACGCGCTTGCCGGAGCGGCGATCGATGCGGACCATGCGCACGCCGGGCGGAATGGCGAAGGGCAGCGTGGGCCAGTCCTTCAGCGCCACCTGCCCCCATTGCCGCCAGATTGGCGCCGCCATGGTACCGCCCTGGGCATAGCTGCCCATCGGGCGCGGCTGGTCGTAGCCGAGATAAAGGCCCGCCACGATGTCCGGCGTGCCGCCGATGAACCACACGTCGTTGGGGCCACTGGTTGTGCCGGTCTTGCCCGCCAGCGGCCGGTTCAGCGGCAGCAGCGCGGTGCCGGTGCCGCGCTGGATCACGCCCTCCATGATATGCAGGATCTGATAGGCAGTGCGCGCGTCCATCACCTGGGTGATGCGGCCCTGCGGGCGCGGCATCGGACCGCCATCCCAGTTGGCGGCGTTGCAGCCGGGGCAACCACGGGTGTCGCGCCGCCAGATCACCTTGCCGGTGCGATCCTGCA
Organism: Sandarakinorhabdus oryzae; assembly: GCF_009733735.1. Classification (GTDB taxonomy): domain Bacteria; phylum Pseudomonadota; class Alphaproteobacteria; order Sphingomonadales; family Sphingomonadaceae; genus Sandarakinorhabdus; species Sandarakinorhabdus oryzae. The sequence goes on from NZ_WNJP01000063.1 coordinate 12,455, forward strand.
CATAATCGATCAGGCCCGGCTCCAGCTTGCGGCCCTGGTTGAAGATCTGGGCATAGGCGTTGGTCAGCTTCATCACCGTCGTCTCGCCGGCGCCCAGCGCGATGGAGAGCACCGCCTGGTAATTGCCGATGCCCAGCGCCTTGGCCTGCGCCACAATGCGGTCCATGCCGGTGGCGTCAGCGATGCGCACGGTCATCAGGTTGCGCGACTGTTCGAGGCCCCAGCGCAATGTCTGTGGCCCGGCAGCACGCATATTGTTGAAATTCTTGAAGCACTTGGTGCCGAGCAGCTTGGTCTGGAACACGCAGTAAGGCCCATCGACCACGATGCTGGCCGGCGTGAAGCCATTGTCCATCGCGGTGGCATAAACGATCGGCTTGAAGGTGGAGCCGGGCTGGCGATTGGCTTGCGTCGCGCGGTTGAAGGCCTGGGCGCGGGCATCGAAGCCGCCGACCATGGCACGGATGCGCCCCGTCGCCACTTCCTCGGCCACGAAACCGCCCGAAACCAGCGGCGGCTGGCGCAGCGCCCAGCCGTTTGCCAATCGGGTGACGGCGATCACGTCGCCAGGCCGCAACACCTGTGCGGCTGACCGGTTGGAGCCCCGATACGGCCGTGCGGCGTTGCGGCCGGGCATGGTGCCGGTGCTGCCGTCGGTGAAGCCGATGATGCTGTCGTTGGCTTGCTTGGCCACCACCACCGCCTTGGCCCATTGCCGATAGCCCAGCGGCACCGGCGTGCCCGACAGGCGACCCGGCCAGCCATCGCCCATCTCGATGCGCGCCACCGGCCCGCGCCAGGGGCGTCCGGCTTCATAGCGGGTCATGCCGTCGCGCATCGCTTGTTCGGCGGCGGCCTGCATGACCGGATCGAGCGAGGTGCGGATCCACAGCCCGCCGCCATAGACACTGTTGGCGCCATCCGCCTGCCCTTCCCCGAACTGCGCGATCAGGGTGCGGCGCACATCCTCGATGAAATAATCATCGCGTGGGCGCAGCACGGTGCGGTTGGGCAGCGCGGCGATGGGCGTGGCGGCAGCGGCAGCACGTTCGGCTTCGGTGATGTAGCCGTTGGCGGCCATCTGCCTGAGCACATAATCCCGCCGCGCCAGCGCGCGTTCCGGCCGGCGGATCGGATCATAGGTGGACGGCGCCTTGGGCAGGATGGCGAGATAGGCCATCTGCGCCAGATCAAGCTGGTCCACCGATTTGCCGAAATAGGCCTGGGCGGCCGCTTCAACGCCATAGGCGTTGCGGCCGAGGAAGATCTGGTTGAGGTAGAGTTCGAGGATCTGCTGCTTGGTCAGCACGGCTTCGAGCCGGCGCGCCAGGATCGCCTCGCGGATCTTGCGCCACAGCGAGACCTCGTTGCCCACCAGGCTTTTCGCCACCTGCTGGGTGATGGTGGAGGCCCCAACGGGCCGCTTGTCGGAGAACAGCGATTCGACATTGGTGACGACGGCCGAGACGATACCGAGCCAGTCGATACCGCCATGCTGGAAGAAGGTCTTGTCTTCGGCCGAGATATAGGCCTCGATCAGCTTGGGCGGCAGTTCGGCGTAGGGCACGAAGATGCGGCGCTCGCGGCTGTAGGCGGTGACAACCAGGCCATCGACATCGCGCACCGTGGATGGCAGCGCCGGGGTGAAGCTGGCCAGTTCGGCTTCAGAAGGCAAGCCCCTGGTCGCCTGCCAATAGAAGAGCCCGGCCAGCAGCAGCGGCAGCGCGATCAGGATTGCAAGACGGCGGCGGGTCACGGGTGGAGGGATAGCCGGGCCGGACTGTGCTGGGAAGTCACTTGCCGGTCAGATGCCGCTCGATGGCGCGGGCGATGCCGCGGGCGATCTGGCGGCGGCCTTCGTTGGAGAACAGCCGCTCAGCATCATCCTTGTTGGTGACATAGCCGGTTTCGAGCAGCACCGAGGGCACATCGGGCGCTTTCAGCACGGCAAAGGCGGCGAAATGGTGGAACTCGCCGCGGAAATTGATGTCCTCGCGCTCCAGCGCGTCCTGCAGGGTTTCGGCGAACTGCACCGAGACATTGTTGGTGGCGCGCCGCGCCAGATCGACCATGATCTCGCCGACATCCGGCGCCTCGACCCCCAGATTGATGCCGCCGATGATGTCCGCCTTGTTTTCACGGGCCGCGAGGCGCTCGGCGATGGCGTCGCTGGCCACGGCCGAGAGCGTGTAGACCGACGCGCCGCGCGCCTGGTCGTTGGGCGCGCTATCGGCATGGATGGAAACGAACAGATCGGCACGGGCGTCACGGGCGATGCGGACGCGGCCACCCAGCGGGATGAAGCGGTCCTCGTCGCGGGTCAGCTTGACCCGCACGCGGCCGCGATCGCGCAGGATGCGGGCGGTTTCGCGGGCGATGGCCAGCGTCACGTCCTTCTCATAGCCGCCAGTGACCGCGATGGCGCCGACATCCTTGCCGCCATGGCCGGAATCGATGACCACCAGCGGCTTGCCGCCAGAGCGCGACTTGACCGGCTTGCCGGCGGGCTCGGCGGGCGGTTTGTCCGGCAGGACGGCCGGCTTGTCGGGCGCTGGCTTATCGGGTGCAGGCTTATCAGGCTGGGGCTTGTCGACGGCTAGTGCTGGCAGTTTTTCCGAGGCCGCCGCCGGCCTGCCGAAATCGGGCGGCAGGCTGAAGCTGCCGGTGGCCGGCGTCGGCGGCGGCGGTGGGCCGTCGCTGCGCAGCAGCGGCAGCGGCTTGCGC
>NZ_WNJP01000064.1 GCF_009733735.1 Sandarakinorhabdus oryzae
GAAGCCGCCGACGTGGTGCGGCGCGCTGGCGGCCGGCCGGTGCTGGCGATGATCGAAACGCCGGCCGGCGTGCTCAACGCCGCCGCCATTGCCGCCACGCCGGGCATCGCCGGGCTGGTTGCCGGCATGGCCGATCTGGCCAAGGCGCTCAACTGCGGCAGCGACGCCCAGCGCACGCCCTTGCTCTACAGCCTGTCCGCCATCGTGCTCGCCGCGCGGGCAGCCGGCATCGCCTGTTTCGACGGGGTGTGTACGGAGTTCCGCAACGAGGAGGCGTTCCGGGCCGAGGCGGCGCAGGGCAAATTGCTGGGCTTTGACGGCAAGACGCTGATCCACCCCAGCCAGGTCGATCCCTGCAACGCCGTCTTTTCGCCCTCAGCCGAAGAGGTCGCCCACGCCAAGGCACTGATCGCGGCCTATGAGGCGGCCTTGTCAGCCGGCCGCGGGGTCGCCACGCTGGATGGGCAGATGGTGGAGATCCTCCACGTGGAACAGGCCAAGCGCCTGCTGGCGCGCGCCTAGGCCGGGTCCGCCTTTGCTCCGCATTTGTGGCAGAAGGGCGAGAAGGTGCCCTTGCGCGCGCTGCAGCTGTGGCATTTCTCATAGAGGCCGATGCCGCAGTGCGGGCAGAAGTCGATCTCGGGATTCTTCAGGTCCACCGGCCGCTCGCAGCCGGGGCAGACGCCCTTGGCCAGTCGGGCCAGCGCCTGGTCGTAGGCCAGGTCCTGCCGGCGCACCGTGTCGGGCTGGGCCTCGGCCAGTTTCTGGCGCTCCAGATATTTGTTCAGCTCGATGATCGCCCAGCGCCCGACCAGCAGCGTGACGATGATGCCGACCGAATAGCGGACATAGCCGCCATAGCTGGGCAGATAGGGCACGAGTTCGACGAAGAAGGTGAACAGCGCGAAGAAGATGAAGCCCCAGGCAAAGGGCCACCAGCGGCCTTTGCGCGCCTTCACGAACAGCAGCCCGGCGATCACCAGCAGGGGCAGGGTGATGGCCAGGCGATAGAGGAAGACGCGCAGTTCGCTGGCCTGCAACGCGTCCTCCAGCTTGGCCTGGGCCGCGTCACGCAGCGGGACCATGGCGGCTTCGGCGCGCTGCTCGGCCTGCTGGGCGTCGAGCAGTTTCTGCCGCTCGGCCTCGCTGGCGCGGGTGGCGGCGGTTTCGGTGGCCTTCAGGGCATCGAGCGCGGCGGTGCGGGCCTTCAGTTCGGCATCCTGATCGGCCCGGCCCGTCGCCTGTCGGGTGGCCACCCAATTGTCGAAGGTGGCCCGCGCGGCCTCATATTCCTTCAGCGCGCCTGTGCGCTTCAGCTCGGCCTGTTCCAGCGCCGCCTCGGCCGCCAGCCGCTTGTCGCGCGCGCCGTCCTGCTGCTGCTGCAGCGGCTGCGCCTCGGGGCCCAGGAACTGCTCGAGCGAGAGCGCCTGCTCCACCTGCGGCAGATCGCCGACCACGGCATTGCCCAGCCCGATCAGGAAGAAGGCGAACACCAGGCTGATCAGCCAGAGCGCGCGCACGAACCATTTTTCGGAGAGACGGATGGCGTTGTTCATGGGCCCGATGCTGGCGCGACGGCGCTGCCCTGTCAAATCACCCGGCCGGCCGGGATGCGGCAAAGAAGGGCTTGGCAAAGCGCCCGCGATTGCCTAACCGGCAGCCCTCAGCCGCCACGGCCGGCTGCTGGGGCGTCGCCAAGCGGTAAGGCAGCGGTTTTTGGTACCGCCATTCCCAGGTTCGAATCCTGGCGCCCCAGCCAACAACCGATGCCAACCGCATTCGCCGCCGGCCATCCCGTTCAGATCATGAGTGATTGCCCGGAAAGAAGAGGGCGAGCCCTTGCCGTGAAGTCGTTCCCGGTCGGGAAGCGGATCGCTTGGCGGCAAGGCCTCGCCCCGAGGGGATTGCGGGCGCAGCCCGTCCCGGCAAGGGATATGGTGCGGCCTGTCCTGCCGTCCCCGCCAGCCGCCAGCTCCCGCCGCGGACTTGGCCAGCAGGCAATGCCACACCCGCCGGAACGGGCTGCACGCCGGATGCCTGTTGCCAGCGCCTTGGCGTGGGTCGTCGCCGCAGCAGCCAGCCCGGGCATCGGAACAGATCGTCCTGGCGCGGGCACGCACCAAGGGATCCGGCAAACGCTGACACACACCAGCACATTGCGAATGCGAAGCTAAAGCGAGGGCGCTCACGCGAAGCCAAAGTTTCGTGAGATGAGCGTGAAAAGCACGTGAATTTGCAGTCTCGATTCACGTTATCCGGCGGCCACGATTGCCGCAGCCCTCTGGCGCCGGCGGCGCACGCTCGCTATGCCCCCGGCCATCAATTGGGGGCATCATCATGGCAGACCGTTTTCTCACCACCCACGTCGGCAGCCTGCCGCGCGCCGCCGATCTGCTCGATCAGATCATCGCCCGCGAAGAGGGCCAGACCGTGGACGATTCGGCGCTCACCCGGCGCATCGAACAGGCGGTCGCCTATGTGGTGGGCAAGCAGGCCGAAGCCGGCATCGACATCATCAACGATGGCGAACAGTCCAAGCCCAGCTATGCCACCTACATCAAGGATCGCCTCACCGGCTTTGGCGGCAGTGGCACAAGCTATGTGTTTCAGGACATCGAGGATTTCCCCGGCGTCAAGCAGCGCATCTTTGGCGATGAAGGCCGCAAGCACCGCAAGACGCCGGCCTGCAACGCCCCCATCACTGTGAAGGACATGGAGGCGGTGAAGCTCGACGCCGCCAATCTCAACAACGCGCTGGCCGCCCACCCCGGGCGTCAGGCCTTCATGTCGGCCGCTTCGCCCGGCGTCACCGCGCTGTTCTTCCGCAACGACTATTACGCGACCGATGAAGATTATGTGATGGCGCTCGCCGAAGGGCTGCGCCACGAATATGAAGCCATTGTTGGCGCCGGCATCATGCTCCAGGTCGATTGCCCCGATCTCGCCATGGGCCGCCACACCCAGTTCCGCGACCGTGATCTCAATGGCTTCCGCGACGCGATGGAGCTCAACATCGCCGCCCTCAACCACGCCACGCGCAACATCGCACCCGAACAGATGCGCATGCACCTGTGCTGGGGCAACTACCCCGGCCCGCACCATTGCGACGTGCCCTTGCAAGACATTGTCGACGTCGTCTGGAAGGCCCGCCCGCACGCCATCCAGTTCGAAGCCGCCAACCCGCGCCACGCCCACGAATTCGCGGTGTTCGAGCACGTCAAACTGCCCGACGGCAAGAAGCTCATCCCCGGCGTCGTCGAATGCCAGAGCCCCTATATCGAACACCCCGAGCTCATCGCCCAGCGCATCGCCCGCTACGCCCACCTGGTCGGCCGCGACAACGTGCAGGCCGGCATCGATTGCGGCTTCTCCATCCACGCCGGATCAGGCGGGGTGGACCCGGACGTGGTGTGGGCCAAGATGGCGGCGATGGCCGAAGGCGCCCGCATCGCCACGAAGATGTTCTGGAAGTAGGGAGAGGGGCCTCAGCCTCCCAGTTCTGCCCGCACGATCGCCGCGCCCGCCACCATCGCCTGCATCTTCCCGAAGGCGGTCTCGCGCGGCAGATATTTCATCCCGCAATCGGGCGCGATGATCACCTTGGCCGGGTCCACATGCGGCAGCGCCCGGCGGATGCGCGCCGCCACCGTCTCCGCCGTCTCCACCGCCGGATCGGAAAGATCGATCACCCCCAGGATGATGGTCTTGCCCGCCAGCGACGTCAGGATGCTGGTGTCGAGGTTGGACTGCGCCGTCTCGATGCTCACGCCGTTCACGGTCGAACCGGCCAGCTCGGGCAGGAAGTTATAGCCCGCCGGCCGCTCGTGAATGATCGCGGCATAGCCAAAGCAGATGTGCAGCGCCGTCTCACCCGAAATGCCGTCCAGCGCGGCATTCACCGCCTCCAGGCCGTACTCGCGCGCCTTCTCGGGCCGCGCCTGCATATAAGGCTCGTCAATCTGCACCACGTCCGCCCCGGCCGCGAACAGATCGCGGATCTCGGCGTTCACGGCGGCGGCATAATCCAGCGCCATCTCGCGCTCGCTGGCGTAAAAATCATTCTGCGCCTGGCAGCTCATGGTAAAGGGGCCCGGCACGGTGATCTTGATGCGCCGATCGGTGTTGGCGCGCAGAAACTGCACATCGCGCACCTCCACGGCATGGCGCCGCCGGATATTGCCCGTCACCCGCGGCACCGGATTGGGATGGCCCGACCGGTCGAGCGCCACCCCCGGATTGTCGAGATCAACCCCATCGAGCGCCGTCGCAAAGCGATTGGAATAACTCTCCCGCCGCATCTCGCCATCGGTGATGATGTCCAGCCCGGCGCGCTCCTGGTCACGAATGGCGATGATCGTCGCATCATCCTGCGCCTGCGCCAGATAATCCGGCGCCACCCGCCACAACTCCAACGCCCGCACCCGCGGCGGAAACCGCCCGGCCAGCTTCTCGCGGTCAATCAACCAGTCCGGCTGCGGATAACTGCCCACCAGCGAGGTCGGAAACAACATGGCCCTCATCTCCCCTTGTGCGATTGGTCGCCACTCTGGCGCGCGGCGGGCAGGAAGGGAAGGGGTCCTCCGGCGGGCAGGGACTTGAGGCCCTGCACCCGTTTGTTTCGGGGCGGCCCTGTCGTGAATCAGGTCGATCCGGATCTTTTGCCCAGTGCCCTGAAATCAGGCGTCACCCCGGCCTTCGCCCAGTAATCCGCCATGCCGATGCGTTCCACCAGCGGCATGAATCCGGGATGCGCGCGCAGGTTGGCGGTGGCCGGTATGAACAGCACCAGCGTCTTGCGGCGGTGCTGCTCGTTGAGACTGGTGGCGTAGCGCGGATCAGGCGCAAGGCGCACCGCGGCCTGGCCTTCGCCGGCCAGAAAGCCCCGTGCCACCGCAAGGGCGGCATCAGCCGCGCCCAGCACGGCCAGATGCTGGATCGCCATCACCGCCGGGCCAATGCCGGCCGCGGCAAGTTTGCGGTTTTCATCCACCGCCGCCGCAATATCGCCGGCGCGCTGGCTGCCCAGTGCGGTCTCGGTGGTGCGGAACAGCCGGAGCAGGGGCGGCGGCAGATTGCGGGCGGCCATGGGCTCTTCCAGCATGCGCAGGGCGGCATCGGCACGCCCGGTGTAGCCATAGGTCCACATCCGCGCCATCCAGATGCTGAAATGCGTGGGCCACAGGGTGATGGCACGATCGGCGGCCCTGTCCATGTCGCGCAGCCGGCCATTCGCCCACAGGCGATAGATCAGCTTGTGCTGGTAAACGGCGGCCAGCGGGTCGTTGGCCGCCTGCCGCTCGCTGGTGGCGAGCGCGTCTGCCATGGCGCCGGTCGATCCCTGCAGCAGCCCAAGGGCATCCAGTGCCTGCGGCTGATCAGGCACCTGGCGCAACACCGCCTGCAACCGCAGGCGCGACTGCCACCAGTCGCCAAAGATGGGCGGGATCATCGCCCGCGCAGCGAGGGCCTCCCCCTGGTCTCCATCCAGTTCCAGCGCCTGCGCAATGGCGGCCAGGCATCGCTCCAATGCCCGCTGCGCGTCCTCCGCCGGGCCATTTTCCGACCATTCGCGTTGCAGCACGGCCAGCATGCCCCATGCGGCGGCTTGGGCAGGGTCAATGGCCACGGCCTGCTCTGCGGCCGCGATGCCCGCACGGGCTTCAGCGGAATTGCCCAGGCGCCACTGGTCGCGGGCTTGCGTCACCAGTGCATCCGTCCGCCGCTGCGTGGCTGAACGATCCCATGCCCACCACGCAGCGGCACCGGCAGCTACAGCGCCGCTGGCCACCAGCAGGGCGCGCCGCGACAGGCTTGCCGGGCCGGCGGTGGGGTGCGGGTGCGAGGTCGCGGGCAGGGCGGCGGGAGGCTCGTCGCCATGGCTGAGCCGCAGGCGATAGCCGGTCTTGCTCAGCGTCTCGATCTCGACCTGGCTGGTGCCGCTCTCCCGCAGCGCCCGGCGTATCGCAGCGATGGCCCGGTTCAGGCTGTCTTCCCCAACGAACACGCCATCCCAGCAGCGTTCCAGCAACTGCTCGCGCGAATGCACCGTGCCGGGGGTGGCAGCGAGCGCCTGGAACACGCGCATCACCTGCGGCTCCAGCGTGCAACTGGCAATTGGGCCGGTGATGGTGCGGGCGGATGCATCTAGCGCCAGATCACCCAGCACAAGCATCTGATCCTGAACGGGAAACCAGGCAGATTTGGGCCGGTCCAACGTCGCGCTCCCAGGCTGGACAGACGATCATCAGGAAATGATCAGCACTTCATCATCGCCAATTGCCGTCAGCTGATCAAGCATTTGGCGGCGCGGTCGGGACTGGCTGCGGCAATCGTTCTGCATGTTGTTCGATGGGGAAAGATGATGATCAAGCCGGCGCGTTTCTTCATTCTTGCTTCTGCCTTGCTGCTGCCGTCGTTACAGGCAATGGCGACCGTGACCGATCCGCAGGGTGATTATCTGGCCACGTATAGTGGCCCCCATTTGGGGGCCATGGATCTGGTGGCAGCGTCCGTGGTGCGGCGGGCCACTGGTTTTGAATTCTCGGTCACCACAAACGGCCCAGTGGGCCAGACAACCGGCCAGCTTTACGTGTGGGGCATCAACCGGGGGGCTGGAACCCCACGGCTCAGCTTCGGCTCGCCCAGCATTGGCGGCAACGTCAACTTCGATGCGGTGTTCGTGATGTTCGGCAATGGCGATGCGCGGGTCGCGGCCTTTCCGGCCGCAGGGCCACCAGCCATCACCAACCTGCCCGGCGTGCTCAGCCTGAATGGCAACAGCATCAGCGGCTTCGCGCCGTTCGCCTTGTTGCCTTCGCGCGGCTTTGCCTTCGAGGATTACAGCTTCACACTGTGGAGCCGGCAGCGGGTGAACCCGGCGCTGGATGGCACCAACGCCGAAGTCGCGGATTTCCTCGGTGGCGCCGGCTTCACCGCGAGTGTGCCGGAGCCGGCCAGCTGGGCCATGCTGCTGGCCGGCTTCGGTGCGGTGGGCCTGGTGGCGAGGCGGCGTCGCGGCGCCCTGGCCTGAGCTCGGCCGTAAGCAGCCAACGGGTCATCAGGGGATCTTGCATCGAAATAATCGCTGCGTGCCAGTTGCGGCACAGATCATCTGCGATAGAATAGCTTGAGCGCTGGCATGTCGCGCAGAGTTTCGTTGCGAGGAGTTTGGCGATGTCGATCAATTGGGGCCCAGGCTGGTATGCCTATTCCAATGAGTTGATGCGATTTCCTGAGGCCAAGGAGAAGGAACTGGTCGAATCGATGATCGCCAACAGCGCCAGTGCCGAGGTCTTGCGCTATTATTTCTCGAAAACCGGTGGTCAGGTTTATGTGAAATGCGGTCGCCACGTCAGCGACTCCGAACGCCGGGTCCATATCACCCTGCAGCTTGGCTATGCCTTGCCGCCGTGGACGCATGACGACTGGCCGGGCCAGACGGCGCACGTGATCGATGATGTCGATTTCAATTCGCTGACCTATGCCACCGATGTCTTTCCGGGACTGACAGCGGATTCCAAGAAGAAGATCAAGGAGCGTTATTGACCGGCAATGCCGGGACCGAAGCGCCTAGGCCCCGTCGTAGCTGATCGCCGCCGCGGCCGCGCCGCTCATGATGAAGCCGATCGGGCGCTGCGTCTCTTCCTGCAGGTGGCCGATCAGGCTGGCGGTGCGGGCGAGGAGGGAGATGCCTTTGAGGGCGGCGAGGGGGAAGCCGACGTCGAGCATGACCGCGGGGATGGCGCCGTTGACGTTGATGGGCAGGCTGCGGCCGATGGCGTCGGGCAGGGCGGCCTGGATGGCCTTGAGGGCGCCGATGTGCGGCCCTTCGATGCCGTGTTCGGCGGCGAGGCGCAGGAGCAGGTTGGCGCGGGGGTCGCCGTCGCTGTGTTGCGGGTGGCCAAAGCCGGGGATGGCTTTCTTCTGTTCGCGCAGGGCCTTCACTTCGGCGGCCGGTTCGCCGCTTTCGACAACTTGCGCCAGGAAGCGCCCGGCGACTTCGGCCGAGCCGAGGACGACGCTGCCGCAGCCGAGCAGGCCGGCGGCCACCGCGCCGTGGAAGGCTTCGGGGGCGGCGGCATAGGTCATCCGCGCAGCGACGACGGAGGGGACGAGGCCGTGCTCGGCGATGGCGCACAGGACGGCGTTGGCGAAGAACTTCTGCGTGTCGGTGGGCGCCTGGCCGGTGACGAGCAGCCAGAAATAGCTGGTGAAATCGGTGTTGCCGATGATCTCGCCGGTGAGGTCCCGCCCGCGCACGGTGATGCTGTGGGCGTCTGACGTGCAGATGGCGGTGAAGGGGGCGTCCTGCTTGCCGATGCGCATGGGTGGGGCTTCCTGAATTTCGAAATACGAACTTGCCTTCGATATGCGAAATTCATATGGTGGGCAAGACGGGCGCGCCCCGGAGACTCGTTGGCGGCAAAATGCCGGGACACCGCGGTTACGCCCGGCCAGCGGCGCTGTACTCCCGGCCAGCCGCCGGGCACTGCGGGCCAGCGCCGGGACACGTTTTGATACAAATGGCCAGCAGTTGGGGACGATAGTGATGGATGGGACGGCCAACGAAAAGAGCGCGTTGCCGCTCGCCGGGGTGACGGTGCTGGAAATGGGCACCTTCATCACCGGGCCGTGTGCCGGCATGCTGCTGGCCGATCTGGGGGCCAGGGTGATCAAGGTGGAACAGCCCGGCAGCGGCGATCCGTTCCGGGCCTACAAGGGCACGCTTTACTCGCCGCATTTCCAGACGTGGAACCGCAACAAGCAGTCGATCACGCTCGATACGCGCGGCGCCGATGATCTGGCGGCGTTTGATGCGCTGATGCGTGAAGCCGATGTTTTCATTCAGAATTTCCGGCCTGGTGTGGCGAAAAAACTGGGGGTGGATTGGGAGCGGCTGCACGCGCTCAACCCGCGGCTGATCTATGCCAGCATCTCCGGTTTCGGTGCCAGTGGCCCCGATGCGGACCGGCCGGCGTTCGACACGGTGGCCCAGGCTGCCAGCGGCTTCCTGCGCCTGCTGGTGAACCCGGTTCACCCGCGTGTTGTCGGCCCGGCGATTGGCGACATGATGACCGGCTTCTACACTGCCCAGGGTGTGATGGCGGCGCTGTACCAGCGGGCGCAGACCGGGCAGGGGCGGCTTGTCGAAACCTCGATGTTCGAGGCCATGGCGCACTTCAATCTCGATGATTTTACACATCTTTTTGCCGCCGATCAGGTGATGGATGCCTGGTCGCGCCCGCATGTTTCGCAATCCTATGTGTTCCAGTGCAGCGACGGCCTGTGGCTGGCCCTCCACATGAGCTCGCCGCCTAAGTTCTGGGAAAATCTGGCAGAAGCCGTTGGCCAGCCCGAGATGCTGCAGCTGCCGGCTTTTGCCAGCCGCGATGCCCGCATCGCCCATTATGAGGATGTCGTCGCCCACCTCGCGCCGATCTTCGCCAGCCGGCCACGCGCCGAGTGGCTGGCGACGCTGCGCCGCCTGGAAGTGCCGTCGGCGCCGGTCGCCACCAGCGTGGAAGTGCTTGAAAACGAACAGGCAAGACATCTGCAGCTGGAGATTTCGGCGCCTGGCCCGATGGGCGAATTCCGCACCATCCGCTCGCCGATCAGCTTCGATGGCCAGCGCAGCCTGACGGTGACGGCGCCGCCCCTGCTGGGGCAGGACAATGAAGAAGTGCTTGGACGCCGGGCCGAAGCAGCCGAATAAGGCGCGATGACGGCCGAGAAGGATCCCGAGTATCTGAGCACGCTGGAGCGGGGCCTGAAGGTGCTGCGCGCCTTCGATGCCACCCGCCCGGAGATGGCGCTGTCGGACGTGGCGGCGGCCACCGATCTTTCACCGGCCGTGGCAAGACGCTGCCTCAACACGCTGGTTGCGCTGGGTTATATCCGCCAGGATGGGCGCCGCTTCCTGCTGACGCCTGAGGTGCTGACCTTTGGTTCAGCCTATCTTTCGTCGATGAATATCGAAAGTGTGGCGGTGCCGCCGCTGCAGGCGCTGGGCCAGGCCACCGGCGATTCGGTCAGCCTCGCCGTGCGCTCGGGCCGCGAGATCCTCTATGTCTGCCACATCCCGTCCAACCGGCGCATCCGGCTTGGTGCCGGGGTGGGCACGCGCTTTCCGCTGCATGCCACCTCGATGGGCAAGGTCATCCTTGCTTTTCAAGGGGATGCGGCGATCGACGCGTTTGTGGACGGTGGCCCGCTGCCGCGGCTGACCGAGCGCACCATCACCGAGGCGTCGGCCTTCCGCAGCCGCCTGCAGACCATCCGCGAGCGCCGCTATGACAGTGCGCTGGATGAGCTGGATTATGGCATCGTCTCGGTGGCGGTGCCGCTCTTCGATGCTGCCGGCCAGGTGGTGGCGGCGATCAACTGCTCCACCTCCACCACCCGCATCAGCCAGGACGAGCTGGTGCGCACCCGGCTGCCACTGCTGGCCGACGCCGCCGACGCCATCACCGCCGAATTGCGGCGCTTCCCGCAGCTTGCCCGCTCGCTCGCTGGCCGCTGAACGGAGTCCCGCCGTGTCCATCTGCTGGCCGGCGGCAATGCACTGCTGGCCGGCCGGGCCGCGCCGGTGGGCCATGGCTGGCCGCTTGTGCCCGGCGGTTGGCCCACCATCCGCGCAGGCGTTGCCGCCGTGCCACAGCCGGCACCGTGCCGCAGTGAGTTTCGCATATCGAACTTGACTTCGCATGACGAAGAGTTAAGCGCCAATCAGGTCAATGCACGCGCCCGGGGGAACAGCCGGCGCCGGCCATATTGGGGAGGTTCACATGACCAACAGGATTTTCGTCCGTTCCGCCATCCGACTGCTGGCCGGTTCGGCACTGGCCGCGCTGGCGTTGCCCGTGGCCGCTCAGACCGCCGCCACCGCCGACAGCGGCGAAATCATCGTCACCGCCACCCGCCGTGCCGACACGCTGCAGAACACCCCGGCGGCGATCACCGCTTTCAACGCCGCCGCCATCCAGTCGGCCGGCATCGAGCGCCCGTCCGATTTCATCGGCCTGACCAGCAACGTCAACCTGGTCGAGACCCAGAACGCCGGCAACGCCTTCGTCATCATCCGTGGCATCACCCAGGCCCGCAACAGCGAGCCGTCGGTCGCCGTCATCGTCGATGGCATCCAGCAGGTGAACCCGGCCCAGTTCAACCAGGAGCTGTTCGACGTCGAGCAGATCGAAGTGCTGAAGGGCCCGCAGGGCGGCCTCTATGGCCGCAACGCCATCGGCGGCGCCATCATCATCCGCTCCAAGGCGCCGACCGACGAACTGTCGGGCAAGTTTACCGCCGGCATCGACAATGGCTTTGGCTATTATGTGCGCGGCAACCTGTCGGGCCCGATCGGCAAGGATCTGAAGTTCCGCGTTGCCGGCAGCTGGTATGATACCGACGGTTTCATCCAGAACACGTTCCTCAACGAGAAGGCCGATCCGATCAAGGATCTCAACCTGCGCGCCAACCTGCTGTGGAACCCGGCCGCCGGCCTCGATGTCGATTTCCGCCTTGCCTATTCCAACCTGCAGACCCAGGCGCTCTATTTCAACATCGTCAATGATGTGAACGACACCTCGCTGCCGGTGCGCGTCAACAACCGCGGCCAGAACGACCGCGAGATGTGGAGCGGCGCGGTGAAGCTGAAGTACAGCGGCGATTTCGGCACCGTGTCGAACGTGCTCGCCTATGACAGCCTGACCGAGATCCTGACCGGCGATGCCTTCAACTTCCTGCCGATCCCGGAATCGCTGTTCTTCCAGTTCTTTGGCTTCGACCTCAACCAGAGCCAGTTCCTCAAGGTTGACGCCTGGTCGAACGAGCTGCGCTATGAATCGCCGGCCGACAAGCCGCTGCAGTTCACTGTCGGCACCTACATGGTCGGCACAAAGCGCTATATCTCCACCGGCAACATGATCGACACCGGCGCCGGCGTGTTCCCGGTCTACACCACGCCGAGCACCAACCCGCTCAACCCGCAGTTCAGCTTCCTCGCCGACAGCCAGGACAATTTCGCCTGGGCCGTGTTCGGCAACACCAGCTGGAAGATCAACGAGCAGCTGCGCATTGATGCCTCGCTGCGCTATGACCGGGACACCCGCAAGAACACCACGCTCACCCCCACGGCCTTCCTGCCCAACGTGCCCGGCTTCCCGCAAGGCGTGACCGGCGAGTTGCGTCGCCGCAGCTTCCAGTCCTGGCAGCCCAAGGTCACGCTGACCTGGAAGCCGATCGACAATATCACGCTCTATGGTGGCTGGAGCCGCGGTTTCCGTTCCGGCGGCTTCAACCAGACCGGCGTGGGCGCGGTCGCGGCCAGCAACGGCATCGTTGGCGTCAACGACATCTTCAATGCCGAAGTGGCCGAAACCTTCGAAGCCGGCATCAAGACGCAGACCAGCGACAAGCTGCTGACCTTCAACGCCGCGGCCTTCTCGACCCGCACGGAAAACAGCTATTTCTTCGTCTTCCTGGCCGCCAACTCGACCCAGAACCTCGGCAACGTGCCGTTGGCGCAGATCAAGGGCTTTGAAGCCGAGTTGAACCTGCGGCCCGTCAAGGGCCTCGATATCAGCGCCGGCCTTGGTTATACCGACAGCAATATCAAGCAGTTCGGCAACCCGGCCTATATCGGCAACGAATTGCCGCTGATCAGCCGCTACACGCTGAATGCCGGCATCAATTATGTCACGCCGATCACTGATGATGTCGATCTCAACGCCCGCGTTGATTATCGCCGCATCGGCCGCACCTGGTGGGATGTTGAAAACTCGACCAGCCGCAATCCGGTAAACATCGTCGATGCCCGCCTGGGCGTTTCGACCAAGCGCTGGAGTGTGACGGCATTCAGCCAGAATCTGTTCAATGAAATCTACAACGCTGAATTCTCCCCGGGTGGTTTCGTGTTCAAGGCGCGCCCGCGCCGCTATGGCATCGAAGCCAGCTTCAACTTCTGATCGGAAGGCATGTAAATGGCCCGCATTCTCGTTCTCTATTATTCCTCGTGGGGGCATGTGGAGACCATGGCGAAGGCCGTGGCCGAGGGCGCGGCCAGCGTTGATGGCGTGGAGGCCGTGGTGAAGCGGGTGCCGGAACTGGTGCCCGCCGACACCGCCGCCGCCTTTCATTACAAGACCACGCAGGACGCCGACATCGCCGATCCCAATGAACTGGCCGAGTATGACGCCATCATCATCGGCACGCCGACCCGTTTCGGCAACATGGCCGCCCAGATGCGCAACTTCCTCGATCAGACCGGCGGCCTGTGGGCCAAGGGCGCACTGATCGGCAAGCTGGGCGGGGCGTTCGTTTCGACCGCCAGCCAGCACGGCGGCCAGGAAACCACGCTGACCAGCATCCACACCACGCTGCTGCACCACGGCATGATCATCGTTGGCCTGCCCTACAGCTTTGCCGGCAACAGCATCATGACCGAGATTAGCGGCGGAACGCCTTACGGCGCCTCGACGCTCGCCGCCGGTGATGGCAGCCGGCAACCGTCGGCCAACGAACTCGATGGCGCGCGTTTCCAGGGCAAGCACACCGCCGAGATTGCGAAGAAGCTGTTTGGCTGAGCCGCTGCGCTGATTATCCTTGGGGAGGAGGAGACTCACATGACCATCACCCGTCGCCCGAACCGCCTGCACCACACCGCCTATGTGACCAAGGATCTGGAAGCCACGCGCGCTTTCTATGAAGACGTGATCGGCCTGCCGCTGATCGCGACCTGGACGGAAGCCGATGAGCTGTTCGGCAAGCTGCGCACCTATTGCCATGTGTTCTTCGAGCTGAACGATGGCTCGTGCCTGGCCTTCTTCCAGTTTGCCGATCCGGCTGACCAGGCCGAATTTGGCCCGGAGATTCCGTCGAGCCCGTTCATCCACATCGCCCTGCATGTGGACAAGGAAACGCAGGCCGATCTGGAGGCCCGTATCAAGGCTGCCGGCATCGCCGAACCGCAGACCTATGTGCTGGAACATGGCTATTGCCGTTCGGTTTATGTGGTTGATCCCAACGGCATGATCCTGGAATTCACCTATGACGCGCCGGAAGCGCTGGACCCGGCGCTGGATGCCACGCGCCGCGCCAACGCCCATGCCGAACTGAAGCGCTGGCTGGCCGGCGATCACACCAACAACAACAATTTCCGGCGCGAGGCGGCGTGACAGCATTGGCGTCGTCTGCCGCGGTGGATGGCGCCTTCGCTGCCGGGAGGGTCCATCGCATTGCGGTGCCAGGCGGCGACCTGATTGTGGAAGTGGCCGGTCAGGGGCCGGCCATCATCCTGTGGCATGGCTGGACGCTGGACCGGCGCCAGTGGCGCGGGCAGGCGGCGCTGGCAGACCGTTTCACCCTGGTGGCCGTGGACCGGCGTGGCTTTGGCGAGTCGAGCGCGCCCGCCGATCTGGCCGAGGAGCCGGCCGACGTCGCCCGTGTCGCCGCCGCGCTGGGATTGACGCGCTATCATCTCGTCGGGTTGAGCCAGGGCGGCAAGGTGGCGTTGGCGCATGCGGCGGGCTTGGACGCCGCATCTTCGAGGAGTGCGGCGGCGCGGCCGGCCGGGCTGGAGCGCGTGGTGGTGATCGGTGCGCCGATTGACGCCGAACTGCCGGTCCCGCCGGAGAGCGTGCCCGTCGCCGAAATGGCCATGCTGGCCCGCGCCGGCCGGCTCGCCGACATGCGGCAGCTGTGGCT
>NZ_WNJP01000065.1 GCF_009733735.1 Sandarakinorhabdus oryzae
CCGCGCGCCGGCGGCGGTGACGGTGCGATCGATGGCGGCTTCGAGGCTGTGGCGCGCGCCGGCGCGGGAGAGTTCGAGGCTGGTGCGGGTGGCGGCATCGATGGCCATGCGGCTGCCCGGCAGCTCCTGGCGCGGCGGCAGGATCAGGGGTGCAGCGGCGCGGGCGGTTTCCTGGACATAGGCGAGCAGCGCCCCGGCGGCGGCGAGTTCCTCGCGGCTGAACTGGCCCCAGCCGTCGAGGGTGGCAACGCCGAAGCGGGATTTGAGGCTGGTTTCGGCGCGGGCAGCGGAGAAATCGCTGGCGGGACGCGGGGAGCCGAAGCTGTGGCCCTCCGGCACCAGCAGTTCGGCCGGGGCGAGGCGGGCGATTTCGCCCTTGAGTTCGGCCACGCTGCCGGCGCGGGTGTGGAAGGCGCCGGTGGACAGATCGAGCCAGGCCAATCCGGCAGCCTCAGCCTCGCCGGCCAGCGCGGCCAACCAGTTGGAGCGTTTGGGTTCCAGCAGCGCGGTTTCGGTGATGGTGCCGGGCGTGACGATGCGAACGATGGCGCGGGCGACGACGCTCTTGCTGCCGCGCTTTTTCGCTTCGGCCGGGTCTTCCACCTGTTCGGCAATGGCCACGCGGTGGCCGGCGCGGATCAGGCGGGCGAGATAATTCTCGTGGCTATGGATCGGCACGCCGCACATCGGGATGGGCTCGCCGCCATGTTCGCCGCGTTTGGTCAGCGCGATGTCGAGCGCGGCGGCGGCGATGGCGGCATCCTCGAAGAACAATTCGTAGAAATCGCCCATGCGATAGAAGAGCAATGCGTCCGGCACCTCGGCCTTTATGCCGAGATATTGGCTCATCATGGGGGAGGCGGCGGTCACGGCCCTTGCGATAGCGCGCGAGTTGTGTGGTGAGAAGGGGTGCCACGAAACGGCACAGCGTTCGCCAAAGCGCTTGCCCCTTTGCTGCCACAATCCTATCCGTGGCGCATCTCCCGGATCAGGCACGCTTCAGGACAGAGCATGAGCAGCAGCGACGACAATGATTTTGGTGACCGCGAGGCGCTCGCCTATCACCGCATGGGCAAGGCCGGAAAGATCGACATTGTCGCCTCCAAGCCGATGGCGACGCAGCGTGACCTTTCGCTCGCCTATTCGCCGGGCGTCGCCGCCCCGGTGCGCGCCATCGCGGCGGACCCTGACAGCGCCTATGATTACACCATCAAGGGCAATCTGGTCGCCGTCATCTCCAACGGCACCGCAATTCTGGGCCTGGGCAATCTGGGTGCGCTGGCCTCAAAGCCGGTGATGGAAGGCAAGGCGGTGCTGTTCAAGCGCTTTGCCGATATCGACAGCATCGATCTGGAAGTGGCGACCGAGGACGTCGACAAGTTCATCGCCTGCGTCGAGCTGCTGGAGCCAAGCTTTGGCGGCATCAACCTTGAGGACATCAAGGCGCCGGAATGTTTCATCATTGAATCGACCCTGAAGGAACGGATGAACATTCCGGTCTTTCACGATGACCAGCACGGCACCGCCATCGTTGCCGCCGCCGGCCTGATCAACGCGCTGCACCTCACAGGCCGCAAGCCGGAGGATGTGAAGCTGGTCGTCAACGGCGCTGGTGCCGCGGCGATCGCCTGCACGGAGCTGATCAAGCTCTATGGCGTCAAGCATGTCATCATGTGCGACACCAGCGGCGTCATCTACAAGGGCCGCGAAAAGGGCATGAACCAGTGGAAATCGGCCCATGCCGCCGATACCCCGGCGCGCAGCCTGGACGAAGCCATGGTGGGGGCCGATGTGTTCTTCGGCCTGTCCCAGAAGGGCGCGGTGTCGCCGGAGATGGTGGCCAGCATGGCGCCCAACCCGATCATCTTTGCCATGGCCAACCCTGATCCGGAAATCACCCCGGAGGAGGTCCACAAGGTGCGCGGTGATGCCATCGTGGCAACCGGGCGCAGCGATTATCCCAACCAGGTCAACAACGTGCTGTGCTTCCCCTATCTGTTCCGGGGTGCGCTGGACGTGCGGGCGACCGCCATCAACGAAGAGATGAAGCTGGCCGCGGCCGATGCCATCGCCAGCCTGGCGCGCATGCCGGTGCCGGATGAAGTGGCGGCCGCCTACGGCGGCAAGGCGCGCAATTTCGGCCCGGAATATATCATCCCGGCGCCGTTTGATCCGCGCCTGATCGAACATATCCCGACCGCCGTTGCCAAGGCCGCCATGGCCTCGGGCGCGGCGAGGAAGCCGTTCTTTGATGAAGACGCCTATCGCCAGGAACTGCGCGGGCGCCTCAATCCCACCACCTCGATCCTGCAGGCCGCCATCGAGACGGCGCAAAGCCGCCCGCGCCGGGCGGTGTTTGCCGAGGCCGAGCAGGACGTGGTGCTGCGCGCGGCATTGAACTGGAAGAACAGCGGCTATGGCACGCCGGTGCTGGTTGGCCGCGAAGCGCCGGTGCGCGAGGGCCTGGCGCGGCTGGGCGTCACCGATCCCGACAGTTTCGAGATCCACAACAGCGCCATCTCGCCGTTGGTGCCGAAGATGGTGGATTTCCTCTACGAGCGGCTGCAGCGGCGCGGCATGCTCCACCGCGACGTGCAGCGCATGGTCAACCACGAGCGCAACGTGTTTGGCGCGCTGCTGGTGGCGATGGGCGAGGCGGACCTGATGCTGACCGGCGTCACCCGTAATTTCGCCACCACCTATCGCCAGGTGCGCACGGTCATCGATCACACGCCCGGCCATCGCCCGTTCGGCATCCACATGCTGGTCGGCAAGCAGCAGACGATCTTCATCGCCGATACCACGGTGACGGAGCGGCCGGATGCCGCCTCCCTGGCCGACATCGCGGTCGAAACCGCCGCCGTCGCCCGCCGCCTGGGCGTGGAGCCGCGCGTGGCGTTCGTGAGCTATTCCAACTTCGGCAATCCGCGCGGCAGCATCGTCGACAATATGCGCGCGGCGGTGCAGCTGCTCGACAGCCGCCAGGTCGGCTTTGAATATGAAGGCGAAATGTCGGCCGACGTGGCGCTCAATCCGGCGATGCGGGCGCAATATCCGTTCAACCGCCTGTCGGGCCCGGCCAATGTGCTGATCATGCCCGGCCTGCACAGCGCCAACATCGCGGCCAAGCTGATCAAGGAGGTCGCCAATCTGCGCGTCGTCGGGCCGATGCTGGTCAACATGGCACGGCCGGTGCAGATCGTGCCGATGAACGCCAGCGCCGCCGATATCGTCACGCTGGGTGTGCTCGCCTCGACCGGAGTGGTCTGCTGAAACCGCCCGTCCTCCTCATCCACGGCATGTGGTCAACGCCGGCGACGTTTGACCGGCTGCGCCCGGTGCTGGAAGCCGCCGGCCATCGCACCCACGCCCCGGCCGTGCTGTTCCACGATCGCCCGGCCTGCCTGCCGCCGGCGCCGGCGCTGGGCGAGTTGTCGATCACGGCCTACGTGGATCATCTTGTCGCCGAAGCCGGCAAGCTGGGGGCGCCGCCGGTGATCCTGGGCCATTCGATGGGCGGGCTGCTGGCGCAGATGGTGGCGCAGCGGATTCCGCACGCCGGCCTGGTGCTGCTGTCGCCGGCGGCGGCCGCCAACAGCCAGGCGTTCAGCATCGATCCGTTCAAGACGCTGAAGAATGTCGTGCTGAAATGGGGCTGGTGGGAAAAGCCGACCCTGTGTGACGAGGCCGGCGCGCGCTGGGGCATCTACAACGGGGTGCCGGAAGACGTGACCACCAGGGAAATCGCCGCGCTGGTCTGGGATTCAGGCCGCGTCCTGGCCGAAATGGCGCTGCCGCCGCTGTTCGGCAACGTGACCCGTGTGGATTATGCCCGGCTGAACCAGCCGGCGCTGGTGGTGGTGGGCTTGCAGGATCGCATCACGCCCCCGGCCATCGCGCGGGCGACGGCGCGCAACCTCACCGGCCAGGTCGATTACCAGGAACTGCCGGGCGTGCCGCACTGGCTGTTCTGGGGCGAGACGGAAGACCGGCTGGCGGCGATGGTGGTCGATTGGCTGAAAACACTGGGCTGATCGCCCGGCTCAAGGCCGAGGCGCTGCACCTCGGTTTTGCCGATGTGGGCATCACCACGGCCGATGCCATCCCGGAAGCGGGGGCGCGATTGCGACAATGGCTGGCCGAGGGCTGCCATGGCGACATGATCTGGATGCCGGACCGCGCCGACGAGCGCGCGTCTCCACGTGGCCTGTGGCCAGACGTGAAAAGCGTCATCATGCTCGGCACCAGCTACGCGCCGCCGCTCGATCCGCTGCGGCTGGCGGGGCAGGGCAATACCGGCGTCATCTCGGTCTATGCCTGGAACCGCGATTATCACGATCTCATCAAGAAGCGCCTGAAGACGCTGGCGCGCTGGCTGGTGGCGGAAGCAGGCGGCGAGTTGAAGGTGTTCGTCGATACCGCGCCGGTGATGGAAAAGCCGCTGGCGGCCGCTGCCGGGCTTGGCTGGCAGGGCAAGCACACCAACCTGGTCAGCCGCACTCATGGTTCGTGGCTGTTCCTGGGGGCCATTTACACCACCCTCGATCTGGCAGCGGACAAGGCGCACGCCGATCGCTGCGGCAGTTGCACCCGCTGCCAGACGGCCTGCCCGACGCAGGCCTTTCCCGCGCCCTATCGCCTCGATGCGCGGCGCTGCCTCGCCTATCTGACCATCGAGCATAAAGGCCCGATCCCCGAAGAGTTTCGCGCCCCGATGGCCAACCGCATCTATGGCTGCGATGATTGCCTGGCCGTCTGCCCGTGGAACCGCTTTGCCCAGGCGACCGAAGAGCCGGCCTTCCTGCCGCGCGCCGAACTGACCGCGCCCAGGCTGGCCGATCTGCTCGGGCTTGACGATGCCGCGTTCCGGGCGTTGTTTTCCGGCTCGGCGGTGAAGCGCATCGGGGTAGGTCGCTTCATCCGCAATTGCCTTTATGCCGCTGGCAACAGCGGCGCAGCCGAACTGAAGCCGCACGTGGCGGCGCACCTGGGCAGCGATGATCCGGTGGTGGCCGACGCCGCACGCTGGGCAATGCAACGACTGGAGGACGCATGACGACCATCCCGACTGGCACCGCCCGCCTCGCCGCCCTCCAGATGGGCAGCCGGGCGACCACGGCCGAAACGCTGGCGGCGCTGCTGGCGCGCCGCGACGAGCTGAAGGCGGCCAATCCCGATCTGCTGGTGCTGCCCGAAGCCCTGTTGGGCGGCTATCCCAAGGGGGCCGATTTCGGGGTGCGGCTAGGCTATCGCACGCCCGCCGGGCGCGATGCGTTCAAGCGATACTGGGAACAAGCCATTGAACTTGATGGCCCCGAGGTGGCGGCGCTGGCGGAACTGGCCGGCGATCTTGGCACCACCATCGTTTGCGGCGCCATCGTGCGCGAACGCGCGACCCTGCAATGCGCGGCGCTGCATTTCACGCCTGATGGCCGCTTTGCCGGGCATCGCCGCAAGCTGATGCCGACGGCCGCCGAGCGGCTGGTGTGGGGACAGGGTGGCCCGCAGGATGTGCAGGTGTTCGACAGCCCGGTCGGGCGGATCGGCCCGGTGATCTGCTGGGAGAATTACATGCCGCTGTTCCGCGCGGCGTTGTATGAAAAGGGCATCACCTTGTGGGCCGCGCCGACGGTGGACGAGCGGCCGCAGTGGGAAGTCACCATGCGCCACATCGCGCTGGAAAGCCGCTGTTTCCTGGTCTCCGCCTGCCAGTGGGCGGGGCCGAGCCAGACGGCGCTGGGCGATCCGATCACGCTGGTGGACCGGCCTGCCGACGCGCCCATTCTCGCGGGCGGCAGCCTGATCGTCTCGCCGCTGGGCGAGGTGCTGGCGGGGCCCTTGCGGGGCGGCGAGGGGCTGATCACGGCGGAGGTGGACCTCGCCGACGTGGTGCGCGCCCGCTTCGATTTCGACGCTGCCGGCCATTATGCCCGGCCCGACATCTTCCGGCTGGACGTGACGCCACCAACGCGCTGAAACTGCGGCCTGAGGAGAAACACGCATGACCGATTCCCTGTTCATCGGCCTGTC
Source organism: Sandarakinorhabdus oryzae (assembly GCF_009733735.1). Classification (GTDB taxonomy): domain Bacteria; phylum Pseudomonadota; class Alphaproteobacteria; order Sphingomonadales; family Sphingomonadaceae; genus Sandarakinorhabdus; species Sandarakinorhabdus oryzae. The sequence continues at coordinate 6,031 of NZ_WNJP01000065.1, forward strand.
GGATCAGGACCAGCCGCAGAGCCTCGTCCTCAAGCGCGCCAACCGCCACGGGCTGATTGCCGGGGCCACCGGCACCGGCAAGACGGTGACGCTGCAGGGACTGGCCGAAGGCTTCTGCCGCGCCGGGGTGCCGGTGTTCCTCGCCGACGTGAAGGGCGACATTGCCGGCATGGCCAAGCCGGGCAGCGAGGCGGCGGCCTGGACCGGCAAGCGCGCGCTCGAACTGAAGATGGAGGATTATGACTGGGAGGCGATGCCGACCGTCTTCTGGGATCTGTTCGGTGAACAGGGCCACCCGATCCGCACCACCATTTCAGAAATGGGGCCGCTGCTGCTCAGCCGGCTGATGGGTCTCAACGAGACGCAGGAAGGCGTGCTCACCATCGCCTTCCGCTATGCCGACGACAATCACATGCTGCTGCTCGATCTGGAAGATCTGCAGGCGATGCTGGCCTGGTGTGCGGACAATGCCGACGAATTGTCGAGCAAATATGGCAATGTCACCAAGGCAAGTGTCGGCTCGATCCAGCGCCAGCTGCTGACCCTGGAATCCCAGGGCGGCGCGGCGTTTTTCGGCGAGCCAGCGTTCGAGATCACCGATTTCATCGCCACCGATGCCAAGGGCCGCGGCCGGGTGAACATATTGGCGGCGGACAAGCTGATGCAGAGCCCGCGCCTTTATGCGACCTTCCTGCTCTGGCTGCTGTCGGAACTGTTCGAGACGCTGCCCGAAGTCGGCGATCCCGACAAGCCGAAGCTTGTGTTCTTCTTCGATGAAGCCCACCTGCTGTTCGACGAGGCGCCGGACGCGCTGATGGACAAGGTGGAGCAGGTGGTGCGCCTGATCCGCTCCAAGGGTGTTGGCGTCTATTTCGTCACGCAGAACCCGATCGACATTCCCGAAAAGGTCGCCGGCCAGCTTGGCAACCGGGTGCAGCACGCATTGAGGGCGTTCACGCCGCGCGATGCACGGGCGATCAAGAGCGCCGCCGAGACGTTCCGGCCCAATCCGCGGCTGGATGTGGCCGCCGTCATCACCGAGATGAAGGTGGGCGAGGCGCTGGTGTCGACCTTGATGCCCGACGGCGCACCCTCACCCGTGGAGCGCACGCGCATCGCGCCGCCGCGCAGCCGGGTGGGGCCATTGACGCCGCAGGAGCGGGCCGAGGTGATCAACGCCTCGCCGTTCGCCGGCAAATATGAAGAGCGCATCGACCGTGATTCCGCAGCCGAATTGCTGGTGATGAAGCGCGAGGAGAGCGCTGCCCAGGCCGATGCCGAGAAGGCGGCGGCGTTGCAGGCCAAGCTCGACGCCCAGGCCGCCAAGGAAGAGGCCAGGCTGGCCGCTCAGCGCGAGCGCGACGCCGCCCGGCTGGAGGCCGCCCGCGTGCGCGCCGCCGCCCGGCCGAGCACGACCGACAAGGTGATTGAATCAGTGGCACGGTCGGCCGCCAGCAGTATCGGCCGGCAACTGGCCGGCAGCGTGGGCAAGAGCCTGCTGCGCGGCATCATGGGGAGCCTGTTCAAATGACCACCACCCGCAAATGGCTGCTGAAATCCCGCCCGGTCGGGGCGCTGAAAGACAGCGACTTCGATCTGATCACCGTGCCCTTGCCTGATGTGGGCGAGGGCCAGTTCCTGGTGAAGCTCACCCATTTCTCCTTCGATCCCACCCAGCGCGGCTGGCTGGGCGGGGACACTTATCTGCCGGCGGTGCCGATCGGCGGCGTCGTGCGGGCCGGCGGCATCGGCGAGGTGGTGGAAAGCAAACATCCCGGTTTTGCCGTGGGCGACGTGGTGCAGGGCACCTTCGGTTGGCAGGAACATGCACTTTCTGACGGGATGACCGAGACCGGCCCGGTGACCAAGCTGCGCGGCGGCATCACGCCGGAACAGGCGCTGGGTGTGTTCGGCGTGACCGGGCTGACCGCCTGGTTTGGCCTGACCGAGATCGGCCAGCCCAAGGCCGGCGACACCATCCTGGTTTCCGGCGCGGCCGGCGCGACGGGCAGCGTTGTCGTCCAGATCGGCAAGGCGCTGGGCTGCACAGTCATTGGCATCGCCGGGGGGCCGGAAAAATGCCGCTGGGTGGTGGAAACCGCCGGGGCGGATGCCTGCATCGATTATCGCGCCGGCAATGTCGCCCGCCAGATCCGCGAGCACGCCAAAAAAGGCGTCAATGTCGTGTTCGAGAATGTCGGCGGCGAGATTCTCGACGCGGCGCTGGCCAATCTGGCGCTGAACGCGCGGGTGGTGCTGTGCGGCGGCATCTCCAGCTACAACGACACCGCCGAGGATCGCTCGCCGGGCCTCAGGAACTACATGAACCTCACCGTCATGCGCGGGCGCATGGAGGGCTTCATCGTGCTCGATTTTGCCAAGCGTTATGGCGAGGGCGTGGCGGAGCTGGCCAAGCTGATGGCGGCGGGCAAGCTGAAGACCGCCGAAGACGTGGCGCACGGCTTCGAGAATTGCCCGGCGACGCTGCGGCGCCTGTTCGAAGGCAAGAATTTCGGCAAGCAGCTGCTGAAGGTCTAGAACGCCAGCGTCAGAACGTCCCCGGCATGTCGCGCTGGGCGGCGCTGGGGGCGCGGGCGAGCAGGGCCTGACGGGTCACCGCGCGCTCGCCGGCCGCCGTGAGGCCGGCGGCGTTGACCGTTGGGCACCTGACGCCCGCCAGGGTTGAGAGCGCGATCGACACCGATTCCTCGGTGCGGCCAATCGGCTGCGAATATTGGTCGGCCGCCTCGCACACCGCCCCGCCGCGCGACGGCAGATAGGGCACCAGGCCGGTGTAATAATCGCCCTGGCGGCTGGCGTTCTGGGTGGCAAAGGCGACGATGCGCAACCGGTCGTCGCAGGCGGTGCGATCAACGGCGATCTGGCCAACCGGCTTGCCGGTGGTGTTGCCGCCGACCAGCGTCAGGTGGTTCTGGAAATAGGGCAGCATCGAATTGATCACCAGCTCGCTGGCCGAGGCGGTGGCCGCGGTGCCGATGAACACCAGATCGGTGGGGCCAACCGCTTCGGGCACGATGCGGAAATTGCGGGTGCTGTTGCTCGCGGCCTTCGACGTGCGGTAGGTGGTGAAACTGAACACGTCGCTGGTGCGGCGGTTCTGGCCCATCAGGTCGCCCATCAGTTCGGCCACGCTCACCAGCCCGCCGCCGTTGTAGCGAAAATCGACGATGATGCGGGTGGCGCCCTGGCTGCGGAAATTGGCAAAGGCATTGCGCAACGGCGTTTCGGCCGGGCTGATGAAGCTGCGCAGATTGACATAGCCGACCTTGCCGATCCCCGGTTCATCGAAAAGCTGCACGCCAAAGCGTGGCGAGACCGGCGGGATGGCGAAATCGGCCTTGCTGACAGTGACGGTGCGTTCCGTGCCATTGAGGGTGAAGCGGATGGTGCGGGTGACGCCGGCCTGGCTGGGCCCCAGCGCGTCTGACACCGCGGCGGCGCCGCCCTGCGCGAACAGGGTGGGGACAGGCACCAGGCTGTCGGGCGTGGTGCCGATGGCCAATATCTCGGCACCGCGATCAAAACCGGCGGCAAAGGCCGGGCTGGTTTCGAACACGTCGAGGATGAAGACGCGCCGGGCCACATCATCATAATCGAGGCGGATGCCAAAAGCCGCCGTCTGCCCCGATGACAGGAAGGCGTTCTCCTCGGCGATCGAGGTGATGTAGGTGAAAAAGCGATCCTTGCCCGCCGCCCGCGACGTCGCCGTGAGCGCATCGATATAGGCCTGCACCGTGGCATAGGGCGCCGGATCCAGGCTGGCGGGCAGATCATCGGGGAAGAGATACCATTCGCGGATCTGCGCTTCGGCCCACAATTGCCGATCGCGCAATGTGCATTGTGCGGTGGGCGTCGGCGTCGGCGTGGGAGAGGGCGACGGCGAAGGCGAACCGCCGCCACTGCAGCCAGCGAGCAGCACGGCGGCGCAGACCGCAGCAGACAGGGCGGATCGCATCAGGGGCATGGCCGGAGTTTGGCCGCGGCTGGCAGGGGTGTCCAGCCCGAACGACGGCATTTTTGCCGCAGGCGGGTGATTGGTGGCCGCGCCGGCCCTTGACGGCGCACGGGCTTGGACCCATATGCCGATGCAGCCGCTGGCACTCACATCAGGTGAGTGCCAACAGCGGCGGAAATTTAGTGCATCACGATGCAAAAAAGAGAGGGAAACATGGCATTCCGTCCGCTCCATGACCGCGTGCTCGTCCGCCGCGTCGAAGCCGAAGCCAAGACGGCTGGCGGCATCATCATCCCCGATTCTGCCAAGGAAAAGCCGCAGGAAGGCGAAGTCGTTGCCACCGGCACCGGCGCCCGCGCCGACGATGGCACCGTCACCCCGCTGGAAGTCAAGGCCGGTGACCGCATCCTGTTCGGCAAGTGGTCGGGCACCGAGGTCAAGCTGAACGGCGAAGACCTGCTGATCATGAAGGAAAGCGACATCCTCGGCATCATGGGCTGAGCCCTGCCGCAGGTCGCTGATTTCAAACCAAATTCGAAGGAGCAAAGAACATGGCTGCCAAGGACGTGAAGTTCGGCCGCGACGCGCGTGAGCGCATCATCCGCGGCGTTGATATCCTCGCCGACGCCGTGAAGGTGACCCTGGGTCCCAAGGGCCGCAACGTGGTCATCGAAAAGTCGTTCGGCGCCCCGCGCATCACCAAGGACGGTGTGTCGGTCGCCAAGGAAATCGAACTGAAGGACAAGTTCGAGAACCTGGGCGCGCAGATGGTGCGTGAAGTTGCCTCCAAGACCAACGACGCTGCCGGTGACGGCACCACCACCGCCACCGTGCTGGCCCAGGCCATCGTGCGCGAAGGCATGAAGTCGGTCGCTGCCGGCATGAACCCGATGGACCTGAAGCGCGGCATCGATCTGGCCGTGTCGAAGGTGGTCGAAGACCTGAAGGGTCGTTCGAAGCCTGTCGCCGGTTCGAGCGAAATCGCCCAGGTCGGCACCATCTCGGCCAATGGCGAGCGTGAAATTGGTGACATGATCGCCAAGGCCATGGAAAAGGTCGGCAAGGAAGGCGTGATCACCGTCGAAGAAGCCAAGGGCATGGACAGCGAGCTGGACGTGGTCGAAGGCATGCAGTTCGACCGTGGCTATCTGAGCCCCTATTTCATCACCAACGCCGAAAAGATGCAGGTGGAACTCGACAACCCCTACATCCTGATCCACGAAAAGAAGCTGTCGAACCTGCAGGCGATGCTGCCGGTGCTGGAAGCCGTGGTGCAGTCGGGCCGTCCGCTGCTGATCATCGCGGAAGATGTCGAAGGCGAAGCGCTGGCCACCCTGGTGGTCAACAAGCTGCGCGGTGGCCTGAAGGTCGCGGCCGTCAAGGCACCGGGCTTCGGCGATCGCCGCAAGGCCATGCTGGAAGACATCGCCACCCTGACCGCCGGCGAGATGATCAGCGAAGACCTGGGCATCAAGCTGGAAAACGTCACGCTGGCCATGCTGGGCAAGGCCAAGCGCGTCACCATTGACAAGGACAACACCACCATCGTTGATGGCGAAGGTTCGGCCGATGCGATCAAGGCGCGCGTGGAACAGATCCGCGCCCAGATCGAAGTCACCACCAGCGACTATGACCGCGAAAAGCTGCAGGAGCGCCTGGCCAAGCTGGCCGGTGGTGTGGCCGTGATCAAGGTTGGCGGTTCGACCGAAGTCGAAGTGAAGGAGCGCAAGGACCGCGTTGATGACGCCCTGCACGCCACCCGCGCTGCCGTGGAAGAAGGCATTGTTCCGGGCGGCGGCACCGCGCTGCTCTATGCCACCAAGGCCCTCGAAGGCCTGAAGGGCGCCAACGAAGACCAGACCCGCGGCATCGACATCGTGCGCAAGGCGATCCTCGCCCCGCTGCGCCAGATCGCCAGCAACGCGGGCCATGATGGCGGCGTGGTTTCCGGCAAGCTGCTGGAAGGCAACGACACCACCATCGGCTTCAACGCCCAGACCGAGGTGTATGAAAACCTGGTTGCGGCCGGCGTGATCGACCCGACCAAGGTCGTGCGCACCGCGCTGCAGGATGCGGCCTCGGTCGCCTCGCTGCTGATCACCACGGAAGCGGCGATCACCGATCTTCCGGCGGACGACAAGCCGTCGGCTGGTGGCGGCATGCCGGGCGGCATGGGCGGCATGGATTTCTGAGATTGAGGTGGCCGGGAATAGCGCGAGCTATTCCCGGACTCACCGAAATCCGGCCAGCGAACGAAAAGGGCGGTCCCTCTGGACCGCCCTTTTTGATTCGTCTGACGGCGTGGCTCCGCCACGCTCTTCCTTTCAACCTTTCTTCGGCTCCCCACCGGACTCGGCGGCTCCGCCGCCGGCCGCGCGCTGCAACCAAGCCTGGCCGCGCGCTGCAAGCACCCACCCCCGACCCCTCTCTTGAAAGGGAGGGGAGAAGAAGGTGCGACCCGCCTACTTCGCCGCCCCCGCTTCCGCCTCGGCCGCCACCACGTCGGCATTGGCCTTGTCGATCACCGCCTGCTCATTGCCAGCCGGCTTGTCCTCGCCCTTGGAGCAGGCGGCGAGCAGGAGCAGCAGCAGGAGCAGGATGGCGCGCATGACCTCGTGATACCCCCGGCTTGGCAGCCCGCCAACCCCGTGCAAGCATCGCGCCATGGGTCTTTACGCCGAAACCATCTTTCCCTGGCTGCTCGACAAGGCGCTGGGCCATCCCAACATCATGCGGCGGCGCCAGGCGCTGGTCAGCGGCGCGCGCGGCGAGGTGCTGGAAATCGGCTTTGGTTCGGGCGCGACCTTGCCCTTCTACGACCCCGCCACCGTTTCCAGCCTGACCGTGGTGGAGCCATCGGAGGGCATGAACCGGCGCGCCGCGGCGCATCTGGCGGCGTCGCCGGTGCCGCTCACCTCGGTGCCGGGGGCAGGGGAAAAGCTGCCCTTTGCCGATGCACGCTTCGATACGGTGGTGTGCTGCCTGACGCTCTGTTCGGTGCAGGATGTCGGCCAGGTGCTGGCGGAGGTGCGGCGCGTGCTCAAGCCGGGCGGGCGCTTCCTGTTCCTCGAGCATGTCCTGTCCGACGATCCCGACCGGCAGCGCTGGCAGCAGCGGCTGAACCCGGTCCAGCGCGTGGTGGGCGTGGGCTGCAATCTCAACCGCCCGTCGGCGCAGCTGGTGCGCGACGCGGGCTTCATCCTCGATCCGATGCCGGTTCAGGAGGAGGAGCGGGCCTTCGGCGCGCTCAAGAAACTTACCCCGCTGGTGATGGGCAGCGCGGTCAGGGCTTAGGGGGTTCGGCCTTTTCGGGTTCTTCGGGCGGCTCGGCAAACGGGTCCTGATCGTCGGGCAGCTTGCCATCATAGAGCTGCAGGCGCCGGCTCTGGATCCAGGCGGAGCGGGCGAGGGCATATTCATCCAGGCTGTCGGCAAGCAATTTGTCGGCCCCGGTTTCAATCAGCGTGTTGCGGAAATTGACGACGCGGCCGGCGGTCATGCCGATGCGCACATCCCAGCCGGGATGGAGCAGCGCGTTGCGGGTGAAATCAGCCGGATCGATGAAGAAATCGAACGGCGTCATGATGCCATCACGCAAAGTGGACGGGCCGAACAGCGGCAGCACCAGATAGGGCCCGGATTTGACCCCCCAGCGCGCCAGTGTCTGGCCGAAATCCTCCGGCTCCCGCGGGCGGCCGAGATCGGTGGCGACGTCGCTGATGCCGCCCACGCCCAGCGTGGTGTTGAGGATGAAGCGATCCAGGGTGCGGAAGGCCTGGGCGAACTTGCCCTGCAGCACGGCGTTGGTGAGATTGGCCGGCTCGCCATAATTGCCATAGGCGTTGGAAACTGCACTGCGCAGCGGCCTGGGCGTGACAAAGCGGTAGCTGGTGGCCAGCGGCTTGACCACCCAGCGGTCCAGCCCCTTGTTGAAGGCGTACATGCGCCGATTGCTCTTTTCCCACGGATCGGCTTCGGCGCGGGCGAGATCGGTGCTGCCGGTGGAGGCACAACCGGCCAGAATCAACAGGCTGGCCAGCATGAGACGGGGGCGAAGGCTCATGCCGGCAGACTTGCCATGAAGTGGGCAGGGCGGCAATCCGGCTCCATCACATAAAGATTGCTTTATGTCTTTATCTGCGTTTAAAGAGGCGGATATGGAGCCGCTTCTCGCCATTTTCCGCGCCATCGGAGACCCCAGCCGGCTGCGCATCCTGCTGTTGGCGCGCGGCATGGAACTGGCGGTGGGCGAGATCGCGCAGGTGCTGCAGCAGAGCCAGCCGCGGGTCTCTCGCCACCTGCGCATCCTGGCCGAAGCCGGGCTGGTGGAACGGGTGCGCGAAGGCGCCTGGGTGTTCGTGCGGCTGGGCCCGGCGGCGATCAGTGGCCCGGCGCTGGCCGCCATCGATGCGCTGGCCGCCAAGTTGCCTGGCAGCGCGGACCTGGGCGCCGCCGATC
>NZ_WNJP01000066.1 GCF_009733735.1 Sandarakinorhabdus oryzae
AACCGCCACCGGCGCCGTTGCCGCCCGTCACCGGCACCGCGCCCGCCTTCCGTTGGCCGCTGCCCGGCCGCATCCTCTCCGGCTTTGGCGCCAAGCCGGGCGGGCGCTTCAACGACGGCGTCAACCTCAAGGCCAGCGCCGGTGAACCCGTGCGGGCGGCCGGCGACGGCGTCGTCGCCTATGCCGGCGATGCGATTCCGGGCTTCGGCAACCTGCTGCTGGTCAAGCACGCCGGCGGCTGGGTTTCGGCCTATGCCCACAACGAGGCACTGCTGGTGGCACGTGGGCAGCGCGTGAAGGCCGGCGAAGTGATTGCGCGCGCCGGCCAGTCGGGCGCGGTGGCAGAGCCCCAATTGCATTTCGAATTGCGGCGCGGGCGCACCCCGGTGGACCCTGCCAAGGTGATCGGCGGGCGGTAGCGCCTGGCTGCCCCCTTGCACTTTTTGGCTGAACAGCGCAGGGCGCGCGCGATGACATTGAACCTTGATACTGCCCCGCGGGTCGGCATGGTGTCCCTGGGTTGCCCCAAGGCGCTGGTCGATTCCGAACGCATCCTCACCCAGCTTCGCGCCGATGGCTATGCGCTGTCTGGCGATTACGCCGGCGCGGATGTGGTGATCGTCAACACCTGCGGCTTTCTCGATTCCGCCAAGGCCGAAAGCCTGGAGGCCATTGGCGAGGCGATTTCGGAAAACGGCAAGGTGATCGTCACCGGCTGCATGGGCCACGAGGCCGACGCCATCCGCGCCCGCTTCCCCGATGTGCTGGCCGTGACCGGACCGCAGCAATATGAAGCCGTGGTGAGCGCCGTGCACGATGCCGCGCCGCCCGTGCGCTCGGCCTTTGTCGACCTGGTGCCCGATGCCGGGCTGAAACTGACGCCCCGCCATTATGCCTATGTGAAGATTTCCGAAGGCTGCAACCACACATGCGCCTTCTGCATCATCCCATCCTTGCGCGGTCGCCTCGCCAGCCGGCCACCAGCAGCGATCCTGCGCGAGGCCGAAGCGCTGGTGAAGGCCGGGGCCAAGGAACTGCTGGTGATCAGCCAGGACACCTCGGCCTATGGCGTGGACTTGAAGCACGCCACCTCATCGCTGGGCGGTGTCGAGCGGCGCGCCCATATCCAGGATCTGGCCCGCGCGCTCGGCGAGACCGGCGCCTGGGTGCGGCTGCATTATGTCTATCCCTATCCGCACGTGGATGATCTGATTCCGCTGATGCGCGACGGGTTGCTGCTGCCCTATCTCGACATCCCGTTCCAGCACGCCAGCCCGAGCGTGCTGAAGGCGATGAAGCGCCCCGCCAACGAGGCCAAGGTGTTGGAACGCATCCAGAAATGGCGTGAGCTGGTGCCCGATCTGGCCATCCGTTCCACCTTCATCGTCGGCTTCCCCGGCGAGACGGAGGAGGATTTCCAGTATCTGCTGGATTGGCTGGAGCAGGCGCAGATCGATCGGGCTGGCTGCTTCAAATATGAAGCGGTCGATGGCGCGCAGGCCAATGCGCTGCCGGGTGCCGTGCCCGAAGCGGTGAAGGAAGAGCGCTGGCATCGTTTCATGGCGCTGCAAGCGAAGATTTCGGAAGCCCGCCTCGCCGCCAAGATCGGCCGCACCATCGACGTGCTGATCGACGAAGTGGACGATGAAGGCGGTGCATCGGGCCGCAGCAAATATGACGCGCCGGAAATCGACGGCATGGTGCATCTGCGTGATGCGGGCGGTGTGAAGCCGGGCGACATCGTGCCGGTGCTGATCGAGGATGCCGACGAGGCCGATCTGTTCGGAGTGCCGACTTGACCGATTTTGCCGCGCTGCTTGCCGCCACCGATGGTCAGCCCTCGGTCCCCCTCATCCCGGTGACCAAGGCCGGGCTGGATGGCTGGCTCGCAACGCAGAGCGAGCGGGTGCGGGTGGCCGTGGCGGCGCAGGATTTCAAGGCCGCGCCTGACAGCATCGCCATTCTGCCCGGTGATGGCCCCGCCGACTGGTTCGTTGTGGCCGGCGTGGCGGACGGATCACTGGGTCCGTGGGCGCTTGCCGAGGCAGCGGCAAAGCTGCCCGCCGGGCGCTATGCGCTGGCCGGTGAATTGGGCCAGGCCGGGCTGGGCTGGTGCCTCGCCCAGCACAAATTCAGCCGTTATCGCCGCGCCGAAGCCAAGGGCGCGCGGGTGCTGGCAACGACCAGCCTGGGCGCGATCTCGTCCGCTGTCAGCGAGGCGCAGGCGGTGGCACTGGTGCGCGACCTGGTTGACACGCCGGCCAGCGATCTCGGCCCGGCCGATCTGGCGCAGGCGGTGATTGATACGCTGCGGCCGCTCGGCGCCGAGGTGCAGGTGACCAGCGGGGAAGCGCTGCTGTCGCAGAATTTCCCGGCCGTCCACGCCGTCGGCCGCGCGGCTGACCAGGCCCCGCGCCTGATCGAGGCGACGTGGGGTGATGCCAGCCATCCGGTCGTCGCCATCATCGGCAAGGGCATCACCTTCGATAGCGGCGGGCTGAACATCAAGCCGGGCAGCGGCATGGCCTTGATGAAGAAGGACATGGGCGGCGCCGCGCATGCGCTGGCGCTGGCAACGCTGGTGATCCAGGCGAATCTGCGCGTGCGGCTGCACCTGATCATCCCGGCGGCGGAAAATGCCATTTCCGGCAATGCCATGCGCCCCGGCGACATCATCGCGACGCGCGCCGGCAAGACGGTGGAGATCACCAACACCGATGCCGAGGGCCGGCTGGTGCTGTGCGATGCCATCGCGCTCGCGGCCGAGAAGAACCCGGCGCTGATCCTCGATTTCGCCACGCTGACCGGCGCCGCGCGGGTGGCGCTGGGGCCGCAACTGCCGGCGCTGTTTGCCAATGATGATGCGCTGGCCAGTGAGCTGCTGGCCGCGGGCGCGCAGGTGGGCGATCCGGTGTGGCGGCTGCCGTTATGGGCACCCTATCACGACCTGCTCAAGTCCAGCCTGGCCGACATGGTCAACAGCGCCGATGGCGGCTTTGCCGGCGCCATCACGGCAGCGCTGTTCCTGGAAAAATTCGTGCCCGCGGGCGTCGCCTGGGCGCATTTCGACACCTTCGCCTGGAACAATGCCAGCCGGCCCGGCCGTCCCAAGGGCGGCGAGGCGCTGGCCTTGCGCGCCAGCTGGGCCGTCTTGAGGAGCCGGTTCGGATGAGTTGGGTGCTCAGGGGGCCGGCCCAGCGGTTCGAGCCGCGCGAGTGGTTCGCCGGGCCGGAGGTGGTGGAACTGGCGCTGGCCGGCGAGATCGGCGCGGTGCGCTATGTCGAGCCGAAAGCGCTGGTCTGCACGGCGCCGCGCGTGACGGTGCGCAGCGCGGCCGATGCCGCAGCCGAAGCGTCGAGCGAGCTGCTGTTTGGCGAGGATTTCGAGATTGTTGATGTGAAGGCCGGTTTCGCGCTCGGGCGGTCACTGCACGATCGCTACATCGGCTGGGTGCCGCTCGATGCGCTCGCTTTGCCCAGTGCGGCGCCGACGCACCGCGTCACGGCGCGGCGTGCACCGGTGTTCGGCGCTGCCAGCATCAAGGCTGCGGTGCGCCACGAACTGCCGTTCGCCGCGCGGGTGGCCGGCACGATGGCGGGCGATTTCCTGGCGCTGGCCAGTGGCGGCTTCCTGCACCGTCGCCATTTCGAGCGCGCGCCGGCCGATCGCGTTGCCGCGGCGGCGCTGTTCATGGGCGCGCCCTATCTGTGGGGCGGCCGCACGCCCGACGGCGTCGACTGTTCCGGCCTGGTGCAGCAGGCGCTGGCCGCCGAAGGCATCATGCTCCGGCGTGACACCGATCTGCAGCGCGCTGAAGGCGAGGTGGTACCGTTCCGGGCGCGGGCGGCGGGCGACCTGATGTTCTGGCCCGGCCATGTCGGCCTGCTGCTCGATGGCGACCAGCTGTGCCACGCCAATGCCTATTGGATGGCGGTGGTGACGGAGCCCCTGGCCGACGTGATCGCGCGCGCCGGCGCGGAGCCAGAGGTGCGGCGGTTCCGCTAAAGCGCGGCGAGAGGATAATGCCGAGCATTATCCTCCGACTCGCGCGAAGCCGGCCGGCGGGTTCGGGCAAGCCGGCGCCACGGCTTTGCCGGGGCAGAGGCTTGCTCGAAGCCCGTTCGACGTCATGGCTTGACCGAAACGGGCGTTACGCCTTCGGCTTCACGAACTTCAGCGTCATGCGATCGCTCTCGCCGATCGCCGCAAACTTCGCCTTGTCCACGTCGCCCTTGGCGAAGGTCGGCGGCAGGGTCCACACGCCATCGGGGTAATCCTTGGTGTCCTTCGGATTGGCGTTCACTTCGGAGGAGCCAACCAGCTTGAAGCCGGCCTTTTCGGCCAGCATCTTCACATAGCTGACCTTCATGTAGCCGCTCTTCTTCATGTCGGCGTCCGGACGGTCTTCCGGCAGGCGGTGTTCGACCACGCCCAGCGTGCCGCCCGGCTTCAGCGCCTTGAAGAAGGCATTGAACGCCTCCTGGTCCCAGCCGGCCATGTGCCAGTTGTGGACGTTGCGGAAGGTGAGCACGACGTCGGCGCTACCAGGCGTCACGATGTCGTCCACGCCCTTGCCGAACGTGCCGATGCCGATGTCGCCATAGATCGTCTTGTCGGCATATTTGGTCTTGAACGCCTCGACGCTCTTGGCTGCGTTCAGCGAGGCGAGCGGGTTGGCGAGGCCGGCGACATATTTGCCTTTCGCCTTCATCGCCGGGGCGAGAATTTCGGTATACCAGCCGCCGCCGGGCGAGACTTCGACGACAGTGTCGGTCGGCTTGATGCCGAAGAATTTCAGGGTTGCGGCCGGGTGGCGATATTGATCGCGCGCCTTGTCGGCCGGCTTGCGCCAGGCGCCGGCGATGGCGGCATCGAAGGGGCCGGCGGCAATCGCCGGGGCAGCGATGGCGGCGACAGCAAGGGCAGAAGCAAGCGCGAGACGGCGGATCATGCGGGTTTCTCCGATCAGGTGATGCACTGGCGTAAAACAGCTGGCCATGGCCTGCAAGGCAGGAGATTGCTCCGGCGTGAACGGCCTGCCAAAGGGCGGCGCATGGATATCGAAACGACCCTGGCGCTGCTGGCTGCCGGTGTGGTGGCTGCGCTGGCCGGTGCCCTGGGCGGCGTGGCACGGCGACGGTCGCCGCTGGCCTGGCATGCGCATCTGCCGTGGAACGGCATTGCGTTTCTGGGCGTGGCCGGCGTGCTGCTCGCCGCCGTGCATCTGTTCACGCTGGTCAGGGCCGGATGAACGGTGCGGCGATGTCGGGGCGGACGCGCGCCAGCCGGCCCGTCGCCTTGTCGATCAGCGCCCATGTGGTGATGGCCTTCACGCGCAGCGCGCCATCCGGGCCGGCGATCTCGACATGGCGATCAAAGCGCGCGCCCCTGGGCTCGCCGACCCAGGTGGTCAGGGTCAGCGTTTCGCCGTCCAGCGTCTGCTTCAGATAATCGATCTCGTGCCGGGTTACGACCCAGACATAGGTGTCGCGATGTTCCGGCGGGGCGACCGCGCTCCAGTGCGCGGTCGCCACGTCCTGAATCCACTTGAGGTACACCGCGTTGTTGACGTGGCCGAGTTCATCGATGTCGGCCGCCTGCGCGGTCACCTGCAGGCTGAAGCTGCGGCGGTCAGCCGGCGGCGGCATCAGTGTGATCTGGGCCAAGCCCGAACTGGGTCAGGATGAAGGCATATTCCTCCGCCAACTCCTCCAGCGCCGCAAAGCGCCCGGACTTGCCGCCATGGCCGGCGCCCATGTTGGTCTTGAAGACGAGGATATTGTCGTCGGTCTTGCAGTCCCGCAGCTTGGCCACCCACTTGGCCGGCTCCCAATAGGTGACGCGCGGATCGTTGAGGCCGGCGGTGACCATCAGCGGCGGATAGGCTTGGGGCCTCACCTGGTCGTACGGCGAATAGGAGCGGATCAGTTCGAAATCGGCCTTGCTGGTGATCGGGTTGCCCCATTCCGGCCATTCGCCCGGCGTCAACGGCAGGCTTTCATCGAGCATGGTGTTGAGCACATCGACGAACGGCACATGGGCGACCACGGCGCGGAACAGGTCCGGCGCCTGGTTGATCACCGCGCCCATCAGCTCGCCGCCCGCCGAGCCGCCGCTGGCCGAGATCATGCCCGGCGCCGCCCAGCCGGCCGCCACCAGCCCGCGCGCCACGTCGACGAAATCGTTGAACGTGTTGCTGCGCTTGGCCAGCTTGCCATCCAGATACCATTGATAGCCCAGGTCATCGCCGCCGCGGATCTGGGCGATGGCAAAGGCCATGCCGCGATCGAGCAGCGACAGCCGATTGGCCGAAAAGCCCGGGGTCATCGCGATGCCATAAGCGCCATAGGCATAAAGATGCAGCTTGCCGGTCCCGTCGGGCTGGAAGCCCTTCCGGTAGACGATGGCGACCGGCACCTTCACGCCATCGCGCGCCGTCACCCAGATGCGCTGGCTTTCATACTGGCTGGCGTCATAGCCGGATGGCACCTGTTGCATCTTGCGGGTGATCAGCGTGCCGGCGGCGACATCATAGTCATAGACCGTGGCCGGCGTGACCATCGAGGCATAGTTGAGCCGGAGCAGCGGTGCGTCCGGTTCCAGGTTGCTGCCGATGCTGGCCGTGTACGCGGCTTCGGTGAAAGGGATCACCGTCTCGCTGCCGTCATCCCGGCGCAGCACGATCCGGTCCAGCCCGTCGCGGCGACCCTCGATGGCGAGATAGGAGGCAAAGGCGGCGATGCCGGTGATATAGTCTTGGGTGTTGCCGGCAATCAGCGTGGTCCATGCGCCCGGTGCCGCGATGCTGGCGGTGGCGATGCGGAAATTCACATGGGTATCATTGCTGCGGATGAACAGGCGATCGCCGCGCACATCGACGTCATAGCGCACGCCGGCCTGGCGCGGCCTCACCAGCAGCGGCGGCGCGGCCGGGTCGCTGGCCGGCACCAGCCGCACTTCGCTCGACACATGGTCTGACGTGGTGATGATCAGCCACTGGCCATCCTGGCTCTTGGCGACACTGACGCCGAAGCCCTTGTCCTCGGTCTCCTCGTAGAGCACGCGGTCTTCGCCAGTCTGACCCAGCACGTGCAGCCGTGCCTTGATGCGCCGCCACTGCTCGTTGACCTCGGTCCAGACAATGGCCTTGGAATCCGCCGTCCACACGATGGCGCCAACGCTGACCGTGGTGACGGTCTCCAGATCCGCGCCGCTCGCAATGTCGCGGATGCGGACGGTGAAGCGCTCGCTGCCGTCGGTATCGGTGGCATAGGCGACCAGCCGGCCATCCGGGCTGATGCTCTGCGCACCCAGCCGGAAATAGTCGTGGCCGCTGGCCAGTTCGGGTTCGGACAGCACCAGTTGCTCGGCACCGCCCGCTTTCGGCCGCCGCATCCAGGTGCGATACTGGTCGCCGGGCTTGAACTGCCACCAATATTCAAAGGCGCCGTTGGGCACCGGCACCGAGGCATCATCCTGCTGCACCCGGCCCTTGAGTTCGTCGTAGAGCTTGTCCTTCAGGGCCGCGACCGGCGCCATCTGCGCTTCGAACCAGGCGTTTTCGGCCTCCAGATAGGCCAGCACATCGGGATCATTGACGGTGGGATAGCCGGGGTCCTTCAGCCAGTTGTACGGGTCTTCCACCGTGATGCCGTGGTGGGTGAAGTTGTGCGGGTGCTTGGCGGCGATCGGGGGTGTGAGCGGGGAAGCGGTCATCTGGGCATCGGCTCCGGCGGCGGCAGGCGGTGCGGCACATGTGCGCCGCGCTTGAGGCGCGCGGGCAGTGCGCCTATCTGGGTCGGGAGTGATATAGGGAAGCTTCGTCATGTCCACCATCTCGTCACGTCTTGCCGCCCTGCGCGCCGAACTGGCCGCGCAAGGCCTGGCCGGTTTCGTGGTGCCACTCACCGACGAGCATATGAGCGAATATGTCGGCGAATATGCCCAGCGGCTGGCGTGGATCAGCGGCTTTGGCGGTTCGGCCGGCAGCGCCGTGGTGATGACCGACAAGGCGGCGATGTTCACCGATGGCCGCTACACCGTGCAGGTGCGCCAGCAGGTTCCGGCCGATCTGTTCGCTTATGAGGATGTGCCGAAAACGAGCACCGCGCAGTGGCTGGGCGAACAGGCCCAGGCCGGCCAGCGCATCGGCTACGACCCCTGGTTGCACACCCGCCAATGGGCCCGCCAGGCCGCCGGCCAGTTGACGGCGCGCAAGGCCGAGCTGGTGGCGGTGACGCACAACCCCATCGACGCGGTTTGGACGGACCGGCCAGCGCCGTCCCTCGCGCCGCTGGAAGTGCATGACGACCAGTTCGCCGGCCGCAGCCATGGCGACAAGCGCGCCGAGGTCGCCCGCTGGCTGGCGGAGAAGGGCGCTGATGCCGTGGTCATCGCCGCGCTCGATTCGATTGCCTGGCTGCTCAACATCCGCGGCAAGGATGTCGCCCGCACGCCGGTGGCGCTGGCGTTCGTGATCGCCCACAAGGATGGCAGCGTCGATCTGTTCACCCACCCCGCCAAGATCACGCCGGCGGTGCAGGCCCATCTGGGCGAGGCAGTACGCTGCCAACCCCGCGACGGCTTCGAAGCGGCGTTGAAGGCCATGGCCGGGCAGACGGTGGTGGTCGATCCGCAGTCGTGCGTGGCCGCCATCTTCGAAGCGCTGGAAGCCGGCGGTGCCCGCATTCTCGAAGCGCGTGACCCGACCGTGCTGCCGCGCGCCATCAAGAACCCGGTGGAGATCAGCGGGACGGTGGCGGCGCATGTGCGCGACGGCGCGGCGCTCACGCGCTTCCTGGCCTGGTTCGACGCCGAAGCGCCCAAGGGTGGGCTCGACGAGCTCAGCGCCGCCGAACGGCTGCGCCAGTTCCGCGCCGAGACCAACAGCCTCGAGGACCTGTCGTTCGACACCATCTCGGCCGCCGGACCCAACGCCGCGCTGCCGCATTACCGGGTGAGCGAGGAGACCAACCTGCCCATCCGCAATGACAGCATCTATCTCGTCGATTCGGGCGGCCAGTATCGTGACGGCACCACTGACGTGACCCGCACCATGGTGGTCGGCACGCCGACGCCGGAGATGCAGGACCGCTTCACCCGCGTGCTGAAGGGCCATATCGCGCTGGCCCGCGCCATCTTCCCGGCCGGCACCAAGGGCGTGCAGCTGGATGCGCTGGCGCGTCAGCATCTGTGGGCCGTTGGCTTGGACTACAACCACGGCACCGGGCATGGTGTTGGCAGCTATCTGTCCGTCCACGAAGGCCCGCAGCGCATCGCCGCGGCCTGGTCGGCGCAGCCGGGCGGCGATGAACCGCTGCAGCCGGGCATGATCCTCTCCAACGAGCCGGGCTATTACAAGGCGGGCGACTATGGCATCCGCATCGAGAATCTGGTGCTGGTCGAGCGCCGCTCCGCCGAAGGCGCCGAACGCGAGATCATGGGCTTCAAGGAGCTGACGCTGGCGCCGATCGACCGCCGTCTGGTGGATGTCAGCCTGCTCACCGACGAGGAACGCGACTGGTGGAACGCCTATCACGCCCGCGTCGCTGCCGAGATCGGGCCGCTGCTCACCGATCCGGCCGAGCAGGTCTGGCTGGAAACGGCCTGCGCGCCGCTCTGACCCCCTGCGTCATCCTTCGCCTTCGTGATTGCGTGGGGGCGTGGTATCAGCCGGCCACATTCAGGACGGGAGCCCAATATGCTGAAGCACATCACCCTTGCCGCCGCGCTGATCGCTTTGCCGGCCATCGCCGCCACCCCGGCGGCCGACACGGTCTATCAGTTCAACCTCAAGACCATCGATGGCAAGCCGATGCCGCTGGCGCAGTACAAGGGCAAGGTGGTGCTGCTGGTCAACACCGCCTCGATGTGCGGCTTCACCCCGCAATATGAAGGCCTGCAGAAGCTGCACGACAGCTACAAGGCCAAGGGCTTCACCGTGATCGGTGTGCCGTCGGGCGATTTCGGTGACCAGGAATTCGGCAGCAACGGCGAAGTGAAGCAGTTCTGCGAAAGCAAGTTCGGCATCAAGTTCCCGATGGCCGAAAAGGCCGTGGTCAAGGGCCCGAAGGCGATCCCGGTCTACAAGTGGGCCGCCGCGACGTTGGGTGATGACAAGACCCCGCAGTGGAATTTCCACAAATATCTGATCGGCAAGGATGGCAAGCTGATCGCCGCCTTTGGCACCAAGACCACGCCGATGTCGCCGGAAGTCACCGGCGCCGTGGCCAAGGCGCTGACCGCCAAGGGCTAATCCTTTTCGGGCTGGGCGGTCGGGTGCTGGTCCTTGCCGGGATCAGCCGAACCGCCCAGGCCCTTGCGCTTGCGCAAGTTGGCGCGCAGTGCCGCTGCCAGCCGTTCGGCGCGGATCTGCTGTTCTGATTTGCGGCCGCTTTCGCTCATGGCGCTGCCATAGCCGATCCGGCAGCGCTTGACAGGGGGGGAGCGCTTGGCCATAGGGCCGCTTCCCGCATCACTGCGGGCCATTCGGGGCCGTGCTGCCGTAGCTCAGTGGTAGAGCGCATCCTTGGTAAGGCTGAGGTCGGGAGTTCAATCCTCCCCGGCAGCACCACCCCCGAAGCCATGCTGTACCGCATCGAACCCCCGGCCCAACCGCCGGGGGTTTCGCTTTTTTCACTTTGCTTGTCGGCGGCATCCGGTAAATTGCCGGTATGGACAAGATTGATTCGGATATTTTGCGGTTTCTTCAGCAGGACAACCGCATAACCGCGGCCGAGCTGGGCGCCGCGGTGGGCCTGTCGACCTCGGCGGCCAATGACCGGTTGCGGCGATTGAATGCCAGCGGTGCCGTGCTGGCCAATCGCGCCATCGTGGCGCCGGCGGCGCTGGGCCGCACCCTGCTGGCCTTTCTGTTCGTCGATCTGGAACCGCGCAGTGACGAGGCCGGATTCGCCGCTGCCATGGCCGCCGCGCCCGACGTGCTGGAGGCGCACCACATCACCGGGCCGCACAACTGGCTGGTGAAGCTGCGCGTGGCCGACACAGCGGCGCTGCAACGCTTTCTGGCCAGCACGCTGAAGCCCTTGGCCGGCGTGATCCGCACCGAAACCCTGATCGTGCTCGACACCGCCAAGGAAACGAGCGTTCTGCCCACGGATTGATCCCATGTTCGACACAATAACCATCGCCCGCATCGGCGAGATGATGATCGCCACCACCTTGCCGAGGCCGGAATGGACCCACGCCGCCCATATCGCCGCGGCCGCCCATATCCTGACCAGCCGGCCCGATCTGGACGCCGAGCGCGACATGCCGGGCCTCATCCGCCGCTACAACGAGGCGGTGGGGGGCGTGAACAACGACACCGCCGGCTATCACCACAGCATCACGCTCGCTTCCATCGCCGCCGTGCGCGCCGGGCTGGCCTTGGCCCCGGAGGGCACGCTGGCCGACAAGGTCAATCACCTGCTCGGCGGCCTGCTGGGCGACAAATATTGGCCGGAACGCTTCTGGACCAAGGAGCTGCTGTTCAGCGTGCCCGCCCGCCGTGGCTGGGTGGCGCCCGACAAGGCGCCCCTGCCCTTCGCGGTTCTGGCGGGCTGACAAGCCGGCGCGCCTCCCCTAAACCCATGGTCAACAAGGGGAGATGGGGATGAAGGCGATCTTGACCGCACTGCTGCTGGCGACAGCGACGACGACAGCCGCGCAGGATTACCAGCGCCCGGGCGTGCCGGCCCTGCGTGACCGGGTCGCCGCGCACGACCGGCTGGTCAAGGCGCGGCTCGACCAGGTGGTGCCGAAGATCATGCGCGAAGTGGGCTTGGACATGTGGGTCCTCATCGCGTCGGAATATAATGAAGACCCGGTGGTGAAGGCGATGCTGCCCGCCACATGGACGTCGGCGCGGCGGCGCATGGTGCTGATCTTCCACGATCGCGGGCCGGAAAAGGGCGTCGAGCGTCTTGCGGTGGCGCGCTATCCGGTGGGCGATCTGTTCCCGTCGGCCTGGGATCCGGAAGCCCAGCCCGACCAGTGGGCGCGCGTCGCCCAGTTGATCAGCGAGCGCAATCCCAGGCGCATCGCCGTCAATATTTCCAAGGATTTCGCCCTGGCCAACGGGCTGGCCACCGGGGAGCAGCAGCAGCTGGTCAAGGCCATCGGGCTGCTGGCCAGCCGGCTGGAAAGCCACGATCGGCTGGCGCTGGGCGTGCTCGAAACCCGCACGCCCGAGGACATGGCGGTGTACAACGGCATCATGCGCGTCGCCCATGCTCTGATCCCGGAAGGCCTGTCGGAGAAAGTGATCACGCCGGGCGTGACGACCACGCAGGACGTGGTGTGGTGGTACCGCGAGCGACTGGCCGATCTGCGCCAGGATGCCTGGTGCCAGCCGTCGGTGGATGTGCAGCGCGCGCAGGGGCCGGGCATGGTGCCGGGCCGCCAGACCCTGCCCGACAATGTGGTGATCATGCCGGGCGATCTGCTGCATGTTGATTTCTGTGCCGGCATGCTGGGGCTGAAGACCGACACGCAGATGCTGGCCTATGTGCTGCGCCCCGGTGAAACCGATGCGCCGGCAGGCCTGAAGGCCGGCATGGCCGCCGCCAACGCGGTGCAGGATGCATTGGTGGCCAGTTTCAGGACCGGCGCCACCGGCAACGAGGTGCTGATGGCGGCGCGCGCGAAGGCGATCGCGGCCGGCACCAATCCGGTGATCTACACCCACAGCATCGGCCTGCACGGCCACGGCGCCGGGCCGTGGATCGGCAGCTGGGAGAATCAGAAACCGATCGCTGGCCGCGGCGATTATCGCATCTATCCAGACACCGCCTGGTCGATCGAGCTGGCGGCGCTGGCCAGGGTGCCGGAATGGGGCAATGCGGAGGTGCGCTTCCCGCTGGAGGTGGACGGCTATTGGAACGGCACGTCGTTCCGCTGGATCGATGGCCGGCAGACGCAGCTGCTGCTGATTCCGCGGCCGGCGCGTTAGAGGCCAGTCTTCGCTGCCAGCCAACGCGCCGCGTCGGCCGGGCTGCGCTTGTCGGTCGGCCGGTCCGCCTGCCAGTTGGCGGCGCGCATGGTCTCGACCGGGATGCGGCCTTCGTAGCGGGCGAGGCGACGGGCGAGATCATCCCGCCCCGGCGCCACAAGCAGCAGCGCGTCATAGGCCGGCAGCGCGCCGCGATCATCGGCGAGCAGCACGACATCGGCCCCTGCCAGCGCGCCGTCGCTCGAATAGGCAGTGATCACGTCGGCCGATCCCTGTTTCAGCGCCGCCACCATCAGGATCGGCGTGAAGGCGCGGATCGAGGCGAACTCGAGGCCATAAGTGCGGCGCAGCGCCGCCCATTCGCTGCGCGACTGGAATTCCAGGTCGGTCGCCAGCCGCAGGCGCTGCTTCACCCGCGCCAGATCGCTGATCGTTCTCACCCCCAGCCGTGTCGCATCGGCGCGCCGCATCGCCAGCGCATAGGCGTTTTCAAAGCCCAGCCGCGCCGCCAGCGTCACGCCATAGCGCGCCTTCAGCTCGCGGCTGAGGATCGGCAGCATCTGGGCACGCGGCAGCACGTCGGTCCGGCCCAGCGCCTGGGTCCACAGCGTGCCGCCATAATCGATGCCGATGTCGATGCCGCCGGCGGCCAGGCTCTGGAAGGCGATGCCGGAGCCGAGGCCGGAGCGGATGGCGACGCTGCGCCCATCGCGCTTCAGATCCGCCGCGATCAGTTCGGCGAGAATATATTGCTCCGAAAAGGTCTTGGTGCCGATCAACACCGGCCTGGTGGCTGTTTCCGGCCGGCTCTGCCACCACCAGCCGGTGACGCCGCCGGCCAGCAGGCCGAGCAGCACCAGGCCCTTGACGGCGGGCGCCCAGCGCCGCTGCGCGATGCCAGCCTGGCACCAGCCCAGCGCGCCATCAACGATCAGCGCCAGCGCGGCAGCGGCCACACAGCCAAGCAGCACCTGCTGCCAATCCTGCAGCTGCAGCCCGGCAAAGATCAGATCGCCCAGGCTTTCCTGCCCCACCATGGTGGCGAGCGTGGCGGCGCCGATTGTCCACACCGCCGCCGTGCGCAGCCCGCCCATCACCACCGGTGCCGCCAGCGACAGTTCGACATGAAACAGCCGCTGTGCCGCGGTCATGCCGATGGCGCGGCCGGCCTCACGCACGCTGTCGGGCACAGCCGCCAGCCCGCCGGCGCCGCCGCGCAGCAGCGGCAGCAGCGCATAGAGCGAGAGCGCCAGCAGCGATGGCAACAGGCCCAGCGACGGCACGGGCAGCCCGGTGAGGTTCCTGAGCAGCACCAGCAGCGGGAAGAACAGCGCCAGGAGCGCCAGCGCCGGCACCGTCTGCACCACGCTGGCCAGGCCCATCACCGTGCGCCGCAGCCAGGGCCGGCCCGGCATCAGCAGCACCAGCGGCGTCGCCACCAGCAGCGCCAGCGCCAGCGCCGCCGCGCTG
>NZ_WNJP01000067.1 GCF_009733735.1 Sandarakinorhabdus oryzae
AGCGGCAGACCTTCCCGTTCGTCAGGCGCGGGCCGGCATAGGCCGGCGCCCGCCGCCACCGGCGCGCCAGCCGAGCCAGCCGGCGAGGGCACCGGCGGCAATGCCGGCCGAGGCGGTGAGGCCAAACGGGATCTGCGCATACGCACCAAAGGCCGTCGCCAGCTCTGGCATGAACGGCGCGAACCACATGGCGACCGCCTGGGTGGCCATGAAGGCGCTGGCCACCAGCCAGGGCGCGCCGTGCTTGCGGTTCATTGCATAGAGGCCGAGTGCGAACAGGATCGCGATCCCGTCGCCAACCACGATCGTGTCGAGCACATTCTGTGGCCCCTTGCTGTTGATGATGTTCAGCCAGGGCAGAAACTCACCAATCACCCGCGAGAAGGGCGATTCAAACAGGATCAACGGGGTCGCCAGCATGTAGCCGGCGTGCAGCCTGACCGTGCGGCGATGCTTCAGCGCCAGATAGAAGAGCGTCAGATAGGCACCAATGGCCAGCAGCATGCCGATCCCGAACGAGGGGCCGAGATAGACCGAGAAGGGGTTCTTCGCCGCCGCGAAATGACGCGCAGAAACGTCGATGATCATCATGAATCCCAGGATCATCACCGGGAACAGCGCCAGGCTGGCGAGGCCAAGCTGCTTGTGGAGCGCGTTGGACCGGCGGTGTATGGCGACGCTCTGCACGATCAGCAGCGTCAGCCAGGTGCAACTGCTGAGCGCGTGGACGTGAAAGGCCAGTGGCACGGCGCGGATGGGTGACCAGTAGCTGGCCCAGAAACCGGCCAGGATGACCGCCAGCACCAAGCCGACATACCAGTGCGCCTGACGATATGGCATCGAATAGTCCCCCCTTGACCGATGCAACCCGGCGGGATGCTACGCATATTCGTTCGCTTCGCAAGCCAGCGCGCCGAAGTGGCTGCGTGGATGGTCGATTCACAACGCAGCATCCGGTTCCATTGGCCGGCCCGGCACAGCCCAACGCCAAAAGGTCGGGCGGGCGCGGGAACTCTGGTGTAATGTCCCCACAGTTGCGTCCCCCTGTCGTTGTCGAAACGTTGCAGGAAAGCAGTCTTCATGACCTTTGCCATCGTGCACGATCTTGCCATCCGAACGCGCCCTGACGTCGTGTTCGCTGCGGTGTCGACGCCAGCAGGCCTGGACTCCTGGTGGACCGAGACATGTTCCGGCCTCGCCCAGCCGGACGCAGTTTACGCGCTCGGATTCGGGGGCGATTTTCAGTGGCAGGCGAAGGTCGTGTCGCTCGCGCCAGGCACCTCCATCACATTCGAGATGACGGATGCCGCGGACGACTGGCTGGGGACGACCATTTCTTTCCGGCTTGAACCGGCAGGCGATGCCCAGACAATCCTGCACTTTCGGCACGAGGGCTGGGCCGAGCAATCCGACCATTTTCGCGGATCCAGCTATTGCTGGGCGATGTATCTGAGGCTGCTGCGCCTGTATTGCGAGACGGGGACCGTGACGCCTTACGACGATCGCTATTTCGCTTAGTCTGACACCAGACCTTGCGTTGACGCAGTTCCTGTACGCCCCGCGTTGTCCCTGATCGCGACAATCGCTGAGCCAGCCGGTGGAAAAGCGGTGGGTGCGAGGGCCAATGTGTCAGCAACAGCGCGCTTTGGTTGGCTGAAATCAACCGGCGAACCGATAACGCCCGCCCGCCGCCAGAATCGATCTTTCAATGATCTGGAAGGATGATGGTGCGGCCAAGAAGACTCGAACTTCCACGGCCTTTCGGCCACAACGACCTCAACGTTGCGCGTCTACCAATTCCGCCATGGCCGCACACCAGGGAAATGGAGCACTTGGGGCGCTCCTTCGGCAGGACGGCGCGGGTAGCAGGGGAGGGCTTGGCGCGCAAGCCCCTCCCCGCCATCGTGCCGTCTTAGTTGTATTTCCTGAGCTCGTTCTTGGCGATTGCCTGACGGTGCACTTCGTCCGGCCCGTCCGCCAGGCGCAGGGTGCGCTGGCCGGCATAGCCGCTGGCCAGGCCATAATCCTGGCACACGCCGCCGCCACCATGGGCCTGGATGGCGTGATCGTGGATCAGGCAGCTCATGTTGGGCGCCACCACCTTTATCATGGCGATCTCGTTGGCCGCCGCCTTGTTGCCCACCGTATCCATCATGTAGGCGGCCTTCAGCGTGAGCAGCCGGGCCTGTTCGATGGCGATGCGCGAATCGGCGATGCGCTCGTGCCACAGGCTGTGTTCGGAAATCGGCTTGCCGAAGGCAACGCGGCTCTTCAGGCGCTTCACCATCTTTTCCAGCGCGCGTTCGGCGGCACCGATCGAGCGCATGCAGTGGTGGATGCGGCCCGGGCCGAGGCGGCCCTGCGCGATTTCAAAGCCGCGGCCTTCGCCCAGGATCATGTTGGACACCGGCACGCGGACATTGTCGAGAATCACCTCGAAGTGGCCGTGCGGGGCGTCGTCGAAGCCGAACACATTCAATGGCCGCAGCTTGGTGATGCCCGGCGCATCCAGTGGCACCAGGATCTGGCTCTGCTGGCTGTGACGCGGCGCGGAAGGATCGGTCTTGCCCATCACGATGGCGATCTTGCAGCGCGGATCGCCCACGCCCGACGACCACCATTTGCGCCCGTTGATCACATATTCATCGCCCTCACGGCGAATGCTGGTCTCGATGTTGGTTGCATCCGACGAAGCCACGGCCGGCTCGGTCATCAGGAAGGCGGAACGGATCTCGCCGGCCATCAGCGGCTTCAGCCAGGTCTGCTTCTGCTCTTCCGTGCCATAGGTGCGCAGCACTTCCATGTTGCCAGTATCAGGCGCCGAGCAGTTGAACACTTCCGACGACCAGCCGGCGCGCCCCATTTCCTCGGCCAGCGGGGCATATTCGAGGTTGGTCAGGCCCGGGCCCTTCCACTCGCCCTTGTCATGCTCGCAGATGTTGAGGAACAGATTCCACAGCCCGGCGGCGCGCGCCTTGGGCTTCAGCTCCTCGATCACCGGCAGCACCTTCCAGCGATCGCCTTCCATCACCTCGCGGTGGTAACGCTCCTCGTTCGGATAGATATGCTCGTCCATGAACGCGCGCAGCTGTTCGATCAGGCCCTTGGTCTTGTCGCTATAGTCGAAATGCATGGCGCCTCTTCCCCTGGTTACGGATTATTGCATGTTGCAGTGCACAGGCTGTCACGCCTGACCGGGCTTGGCCACTGGCAAAAAGAAAAGAAGCCGCCGCTCAATCCGCCAACGCGGCGAGATAAGCGCGCACGACATGGGCCGAGTTGACCGCGGCCAAATGGCCGAACGTGGCCAGCCGGTTGCGGTCAGGGTCGCCGCCGGCCAGATCGGAGACGCTGCGGAAGATGATGGCCGGTACGCTGTTGCTGAAGGCGACCTGGACCACGGCGGCGCTTTCCATGTCGAGCACGCGGGCCGCCCACGCCTTGTGCAGATAGCGGCGGAATTCCGCATTGTCCGCATAGACGCCGGCCGACACACCAGTGCCGCCCACATGGATGCGCGGCGTGTGCGGCAGGCACAGGGCCGAGCCTTCGCGCATGCCGGCGCTGGCCGCCACGCAACGCTCCAGCGTGATGGCGGGCAACACCTGTTGGGCCACTGCCAGCAGTGCCGGATCGACCGGCAGGCGATAGAGTCGCTGCGGGGCTGTGCTGGCGTTGCCCACGATGGTGCCGTGCGGGAAGATGAAGTACCAGTTGGCTGGCCCGCCTGGCGTCAGCGTCTGCGGCGGTTGCCAGCGCTTGCCCTTGCGGCGGGCGAAGGCGGCTTCCAGATACTGGCCCCAATCGGCCGCCACCAGCACGTCGCCGATCGCCAGCGCCGGGTCAACGCCGCCGGCGATGCCGGAAAACAGGATGCGCTTGACCGTGAAGCGATCGAGCACCAGCTGGGTGTTCATCGCCGCATTGACCATGCTCAGCCCGCTGCGCATCAGCACCACCGGCTTGCCGGCCAGCGTTCCGGTGAGGAAGATATTGCCGTTGATGCGATGTTCGCGGGCGCCCTCCAGGCTGCCAACCAGCGCGTCCCATTCCGGCGCGATGGCGGTCATCACCACGGTGCGCGGCACATCGTCGAGTTTCTGCGCCTGTGCCGGCAGGGCGGCGATGATGGCGGCGAGGGCCAAGGTCAGCAGCCGGATCATGCCGCACTCATCCAGACGAAGCGGGCGACGAACAGCGCGGCCAATGTGAACAGGAACCAGTCGGCCCGCGAGGCCTGGCCCTTGGCGAGCTTCAGGCCGGCATGGGCGGCGATGCCGAAGGCCAGGCCATTGGCGATGGAGAAACTCAGCGGGATCATCGCCACGGTGAGGAAGGCCGGGATAGCCACCTGCGGATCGTCCCACGATATGTCGGCCAGCGGGCGCAGCATCAGCCCGCCCACCACGATCAGCGCCGGCGCGGTGGCGGCCAGCGGCACCAGTTGGGCATAAGGCGCAACGAAGATGGTGGCGAAGAACAGCAGCCCGGTGACCACCGCTGCCAGCCCGGTGCGGCCGCCGGCCTGCACGCCGGCAGCGCTTTCGACATAGCTGGTGACCGTGGTGGTGCCGGCCAGCGCGCCCACCATCGCGGCGACGGCATCGGCGGCGAGGATGCGGTTGAGGCCCGGGATGCGGCCGGCGGCATCCATCAGCCCGGCCCGCCGGGTGACGGCGACCAGCGTGCCGACATTGTCGAACACGTCGACGAACAGGAGCACGAAGATGATCTCGACTAGGCCGAAGCCGGTGGAGCCCAGACCGCCAATCAGGCCGGCGAAATCAAGCTTGAAGGCGGTGCCGGTGATGGCATCGATGCTGTAAGGCTGATCGGGTGTCGCGATCTGCCCGGCAAGGCCAGCCGCCAGCGTGGTGAGCAGGATGCCGATCAGCACGGCGGCGCGCACGTTGCGGACACTGAGTGTACCGATCACCGCCAGGCCGAACAGCGCCAGCGCTGGTCCGGGCGCGGCGAGACTGCCCAGGCTGACCAGCGTCGCCGGGTTGGCGACGATGATGCCGGCTTCCTTGAGGCCGATGAAGCCGATGAACAGGCCGATGCCGCCGGCGATGGCGGCAAACAGGTGCGGTGGGATCGCCGCGACGATGAGCTGCCGGATGCCGGTGAGCGTCAGGATCAGGAAGGCCACGCCCGACAGGAACACGCAGGCCAGCGCCACCGGCCACGGCACCCCCATCTGCTGCACGACGGTGAAGCTGAAATAGGCGTTGAGGCCCATGCCGGGCGCCAATGCCAGCGGCACATTGGCAACGAGGCCCATCAGGATCGAAGCGAAGGCGGCGGCAAAGCAGGTGGCGGCGGCGACCGCGGCCACCGGCATGCCGGCCTGGCCCAGGATCGCGGGATTGACCACCACGATATAGGCCATGGCGAGGAAGGTGGTGACACCGGCCAGCACCTCGGTCCGCACGCTGGTGCCGCGCTCGCTGAGCTTGAAGTGGCGTTCGAGCAGGCCTGCTTCCACCGCGCTATGTGCCCCAATTTCCGCAACATGCGGGGAAGATGGTGCCGGATGAGGGGATCGAACCCCCGACCTTCGGTTTACAAAACCGCTGCACTACCGCTGTGCTAATCCGGCCCGCTCCTGCGGATAGCCGCAGCGCGCCTGCAACTCAACAGCCGTTCTGGCACGCCGGATCGGGTGACCACCAGACGATGCGCACGATGGTATCGCCCTGCGACACGCGGGGATCGGTGGTGATCATGTTGATGCGGCCAGCCACCGGCGCCGTCACCGTTTCCAGCACGGCGCCGAAGGCATCACGCACCTCGGCGATGGGCTGGTCCTTCTTGACCGTGCTGCCCAGCGGCAGCAGCAGCCGGGCCCAGCCGGCCTTGCTGGCGCGGGCGGGGATGATGTCGTTCGCCACGAACAGGCTGGCAGGCGCCGGGTTCACCTTGCCGGGCAGCATCTTCAGCTCGCGCATCAGGTTGGTCAGGCCAGCCTCGGCGCGACCGATCATCACTTCGTCAAACATCTCCGGCCGGCCGAGTTCCAGGGTGATCGCCGGCACGCCGTCATCGGTCAGCGTGTTTTCCACCGTGCCCTTGTCGCCCTTGTCCATCTTGATGATGTCGGGCGCCACCAGTTCGGCCATCCGGCGGGTGCGGGGTGTCGAGGCAAAGGCGTACATCATGTAGGCGGTGCCGCGCGATTGGGTGTGCAGATCGACCGCGCTGTCCGCATTGGGCCGGATGAGCCGGCTCCACAGCCGGCCGGCGAATTCGGCGATGGCGCTGCCGCCTTCGCGGCCGGGCATTTCGCGGTTGAGATTGGGGGCGCTGCGCGACCAGTCCGGCGTCCATTGCCTGGTCGATTGCAACAGGCCGGGCGGGTTGAGGCCGGGCACCAGCGTGAGCGTGCCCGACATTCTGGCCGGATCGATGCCGGCGGCCAGCCGGTGCAGCACGGCGATGCCGTTCAACTCGTCGCCGTGGATGCCGGCGGTCAGCACCAGGCGCGGGCCGGGCGCTGCGCCCTTCACCACCACCACCGGCACCAGCCAGGGCTGGCCCACCGGGCTGGTGCCGGCACGGAACCAGAAACGCTGGCTGCTGCCGGCGGCCAGATCGGCCACGTCGAGCCGGTCGATGATGGTGACGCCATCCAGGCTGCCGGCCGATTCGGTGGCGGCGAGCGCCGGCGAAGCCGCGATCAGGGCGGCCAGCATCAGCGCCCGCATCAGGCGTCTCCCGGCGCCGAGGCGATGATGCGCAGCGCGTGGATGCGATCGGGCGCCACCAGGTCGCCCAGCGCGGCATAGACGGCGCGCTGGCGAGCAATGCGGCTCTGGCCGGCAAAGGCGGCGGCGCTGATCTTCACGGTGAAATGCGATTCCGCATCATCACCGCGATGGCCGGCGTGGCCGCGGTGCTGGTGACTGTCGTCGATCACCTCCAGGCTGGCTGGCGTCAGGGCGGCCAGCAGGCGGGATTGGATTTCTGCGGCAACCTTGCCCATATCTTCTCCTTGCGCGCCGGTTATAGACCGGCCTCAGGCCAAAGGACGACAGCAATTTCAAGCCAGAGCCAACCCCGCCACAGCCGGTGGCACGGACGGGTGGAAACGCCCGAGGCGCAGGCCTGTGCCTGGCCGGGGTGCGCCGCGCATGGCGAATTCCGCGCGCCGCGTTCCAACCGGGTGCCGGGCGATGTCGGCGGCTGGCAATATCTGTGCCTCGATCATGTCCGCGCCTTCAACGCCGGCTATAATTATTTCGATGGCCTGTCGCCTGACGAGATTTATGCCGCGCAATCGCCGCTCGCCGGCTGGGAAAAGGATGTGGTGCGTGGCGGCCGCATGGCCTTCACCTTCGGCGATCCGCACGGGCTGTTCGACGGGCCGCTGCGCCCGTCGCGACCACCGCAAGGCAAGTGGGCCGACAAGGGTGACGCGCAGGCGCTGGGCGCGCTCGGGCTTGACCGCAACGCCACGCCGGCCGACATCCGCCGCGCCTATCGCGGGCTCGTGCGCCGCTACCACCCTGACAGCAATGGGGGGGATCGCAGCCACGAAGGAAAGTTGCAGGCGGTGGTCAAGGCCTTTACGCACCTGAAGGCAGCAGCCGGATACAAGACGGAGTCGAACAAGACGTGAGCGAGATGCACGAAACCCCGCCGGTGGCGATGAATGCGCCGGATACCAGTGTGGACGCCCGCGAGGTGTTCGGCGTGGATATCGACATGAAAGTGCCGGCCTTTTCGGTGAAGGATGATCGCGTTCCGGATCTGGATCCGGCCTATGTTTTCGATCCCGACACCACGCTGGCCATCCTCGCCGGCTTTGCCTTCAACCGGCGCGTCATGGTGCAGGGCTATCACGGCACCGGCAAATCCACCCATATCGAGCAGGTGGCCGCCCGCCTGAACTGGCCGTGCGTGCGCATCAACCTCGATAGCCACATCAGCCGCATCGATCTGATCGGCAAGGATGCCATCGTGCTGAGGAACGGCGCGCAGGTGACCGAATTCCGCGAAGGCCTGCTGCCGTGGGCGCTGCAGACCCCGACCGCCCTGGTGTTCGACGAATATGACGCCGGCCGGCCGGACGTGATGTTCGTGATCCAGCGCGTGCTGGAAGTGGAGGGCAAGCTGACCCTGCTCGACCAGAACCGGGTGATCCGCCCCAATCCGTGGTTCCGGCTGTTTGCCACCGCCAACACCGTTGGCCTGGGTGACACCACCGGCCTCTATCACGGCACGCAGCAGATCAACCAGGGCCAGATGGACCGCTGGAGCATCGTCACCACGCTGAATTACCTGCCGCACCACACCGAAAGCGCCATCGTCACCGCCAAGGTGCCGGCCTTTGATACCGAAGCCGGCCGCAAGACGGTGTCGAACATGGTGCGCGTGGCCGACATGACCCGTGCCGGCTTCATCGGCGGCGACATCTCGACGGTGATGAGCCCGCGCACGGTGATCACCTGGGCCCAGAACGCCCAAATCTTCAACAATGTCGGCTTTGCCTTCCGCCTGTCGTTCCTCAACAAGTGCGACGAGGCGGAACGCAGCATCGTGGCCGAATATTATCAGCGCGTGTTCGGTGAGGATCTTCCCGAGAGCATCGCGGTGAAGGCAAAGAAGTAGCGCAATGACCGGCTGGCAGCTGGCACAGATCAACATTGCGACCATGGTGGCGCCGAAGGGCGACGCCGTGATGGCGGACTTCTATGCCCAGCTCGACGCCATCAACGCCATCGCCGATGCCAGCCCGGGCTTTGTCTGGCGGCTGCAGGACGACAGCGGCAATGCCAGCGACCTGCAGACGACGCCGGATCCCAGGCTGCTCGTCAACATCTCGGTGTGGCAGGATGTCGAGAGCTTGTCGGCGTTCGTTTATCGCAGCGATCACAGCGGCATCATGCGCCAGCGCCGCCAGTGGTTCGTGCCGTTCCAGGGCAGTTTCCAGGCGCTGTGGTGGGTGCCAGCCGGCCATCGGCCCGATGCCGTCGAAGGCTTTGGCCGGCTGTGGCTGCTCGACCGTTATGGCCCCAGCCCGCAGGCGTTTGGCTTCAAATCCGCCTTTCCGGCCCCGGTGAGGGAGCTGGCCGATGGCTGAAACCAGCCCGATCGAGGATTTCCGTCAGGCTGTGGCCGCGACCATGCGGGCGCTGGGCCATGCGCCCGACATGGAGCTGGCCTATACCGCCGACAAGCCGGGCTGCTTTGGCGACCAGGCCCGCGTGCCGCAACCGGCCCGCGCCCTGCCGGCCGAACAGGTGGCCGAAGTGCGCGGCTGGGCCGACAGTTTCGCGCTCAAGCGCCGTTTCCACGATCCCAAGCTGCACGGCACCGATCAGCCGGAATCGGCGCTGGCCCGCGATATCTGGAATGCCGTCGAACAGGCGCGCTTTGAAGCGCTGGGCGCCGCCGAAATGGCCGGCGTGGCGCGCAACCTCGATCGCATGACCGAGATGCGCGTGCGCACCGATCCGATCGTGCGCGCCCGCACCGCCGACGAAGTGCCGCTGGCCTCGGCTCTGCAACTGCTGGTGCGCGAGCGTCTGACCGGCGCCGCGGTGCCGGCCGCCGCCGCCAATGCGGTGGACCTGGTGCGCGGCGATATCGAGGAACGCGCCGGCGCCCATCTCGATGCGCTAGCGGACGCCATGGGCGACCAGGCTGCGTTCGGCCAGATGCTGCGCCGCGTTCTCTCTGATCTCGGCCTGGGTGCCGACCCCGACGAGGCCAGCGACGAGACCGAGGAAAGCGAGGGCCAGGACGAGGAAGAACAGCCTGGCGAGGACAGCGAGGACCAGGAGCAGGACGAGGGTGGCGGGCAGGACCAGTCCACCGAGACCCGCTCCGAGGAGTCCTCCGACGCGCCGGAGGATGCCGACCAGCGCGAGGTCGAGATGGACACTGACCAGGTGTCTGACGCGGAGATGGGCGACGAAGGCCAGGAAGGCATGATGCCATGGCGTCCGAACATGCCGCTGTCTGATCTGCCGCCGGATTTCGAATATAAGGCGTATACCACCAAGCACGACGAGGTCGTGGGCGCCGCCGACCTGTGCGATGACGAGGAGCTGACGCGGCTGCGCGCCTATCTCGACCAGCAACTGATCCCGCTGCAATCGGCGGTGACCAAGCTGGCCAACCGCCTGCAGCGCCGCCTGATGGCGCAGCAGAACCGCAGCTGGGATTTCGACCAGGAAGAAGGCATCCTCGATGCGGCCCGGCTGGTGCGCATCGTCACCAACCCGGCGCACGCGCTGTCGTACAAGATCGAGCGCGATACTGAATTTCGCGACACGGTGGTGACGCTGCTGATCGACAATTCGGGTTCGATGCGCGGCCGGCCCATCTCGATCGCTGCCATCTGCGCCGATATCCTGGCGCGCACGCTGGAACGCTGCGCGGTCAAGACCGAGATATTGGGCTTCACCACCCGCGCCTGGAAGGGCGGGCAGAGCCGCGAGGCCTGGCTTGCGGCTGGCCGGCCGCCCAAGCCGGGGCGGCTCAACGACTTGCGCCATATCGTCTACAAGCAGGCCGACGCGCCGTGGCGGCGGGCGCGCAAGAATCTCGGCCTGATGATGCGCGAGGGTCTGCTGAAGGAGAATATCGACGGCGAGGCGCTGCTGTGGGCACACGACCGGCTGGTTGCCCGCAACGAGGATCGCCGCATCCTGATGGTGATTTCCGATGGGGCGCCGGTGGATGATTCCACTCTGAGCGTGAACAGCGGCAATTATCTCGAACGCCACCTGCGTGCCGTCATCCGCCACATCGAGACCAAGAGCCCGGTCGAGCTGATCGCCATCGGCATCGGCCATGACGTGACGCGCTATTACCGCCGCGCCGTCACCATCATGGATGCCGAACAGCTGGGCGGCACCATCATCGACAGCCTCGCCGCGCTGTTCGAGGAGGGCGGCGGCAAGGCTGGCGCCCGCGGCCGCCGCTGACTTCCTGCAACGCGCGCCACCGATCAACGTAACTTCTGTACAAGTGGCTGGCGCATGAGGGCGGATTGCGCTTAGACTGCGGCAAAAGACGTCAATGGGTCGCAGCGTAACCGTTGCCGGGGGAAGACGTGATGATGGACCG
Organism: Sandarakinorhabdus oryzae; assembly: GCF_009733735.1. Lineage (GTDB taxonomy): Bacteria > Pseudomonadota > Alphaproteobacteria > Sphingomonadales > Sphingomonadaceae > Sandarakinorhabdus > Sandarakinorhabdus oryzae. Next base: position 11,080 of record NZ_WNJP01000067.1, read on the forward strand.
GTGCTTGTCCGCGACCATGGCGTCGCCGATCGGGCGAGCCGGACGCTGTTTGCTGGTGAGCCTGGCGCTTTTGGCCGGCCCTGCGATGGCGCAGATTGCCGGCACCGGCGCCCCGACGCGCGAGGAAATCGATCCGTCGCGCCGGCCGCAGTTCACCCAGCCCAGTCGCCTGTTTGTCGATGGCGATATCGAACGCAGCCCCTGCGCGCTGGCCGACCCGGCCTATGGCGCGATCAGGCTCACGCTGGGTCGCGCCAGCTTCAACAATCTTGGCCCGGTGCCAGCCGCTGAGCTGGAGCCGATCTGGAAGCCGCTGGTCGGCAAGGAATTGCCGATTTCGGTGCTCTGCGAGATCCGCGATGCCGCGGCCACCCACCTGCGCCGGCTGGGCTATCTGGCCGCCGTGCAGGTGCCCGCCCAGCGCATCGAGGGCGGCGAGGTGCGTTTCGAGGTTCTCTACGCCCGTCTGACCGCGGTACGGCTGCGCGGCGATGCCGGGCCCAACGAAGGCCAGGTGGCGCGCTACCTCAACAAGCTTGCCACCGGCGGGCCGTTCAACCGCATTGCGGCCGAGCGTTACCTGCTGCTGGCGCGCGACCTGCCGGGGATGGACGTGCGGCTGGCGCTGAAGCCGGCCGGCGGCTCACCGGGTGACATGGTGGGCGATGTCAGCGTGCGGCGCCGGGCAATCGAGGCCGACCTGGTGCTGAGCAACCTGGCGCCGTCTCCCACCGGGCCGTGGGGCGGGCAGTTCCGGGTGCAGGCCAATGGCCTCACCGGGCTGGGCGATCACAGCTTCATTTCCTATTATTCCTCGTCAGACTTCCGCCAGCAGCAGGTGCTGCAGGCCGGGCATGATTTTGCGCTTGGCGGCGAGGGGCTGCGGCTTTCAGGCCGAGTGACGCAGGCCTGGACCCGGCCCGATCTCGGCGCCGGCGTGCCGCCTGTCAGGGCCGAGACCTTCTTTGCCACAGTCGATGTCAGCTATCCCTTCAAGCGCAGCCAGGCCGCCAGTCTGGTGGGCCATGCCGGCTTTGACCTGGTTGACCAGCAGGTCGATTTTGCCGCCGCGCCGCTGTCGCGTGACCGGCTGCGCGTGGCCTGGGCGCGGTTGGACGGCGACTGGCAGGACATGCGCGGCCGCGGGCCAGGCGGCACCAGCGCCTGGCGGCTGGGCTTCAGCCTGGAATTGCGCCAGGGCCTCGATATCCTCGGCGCCAGCCCGGATTGCCTGGCCAATCCCATTGTCTGCGCCGGTGCCGGCGTGGTGCCGCCCAGCCTGATCGGCGGCAGCCCGACGGCCACCGTGGCGCGTGTGACCGGCCTTGCCGAACTGCGGCTGGCGAAATTCATCACCATCGCCGTGCAGCCGCGCGCCCAGGTGGCCAGCGGCGGGCTGTTCGGGTTCGAGCGTTTTGCACTGGGCAACTACACGGTGGGCCGCGGCTATGATCCTGGCGTGCTGACTGGTGACGATGGCGCGGCGGTGAACGCCGAACTGCGCCACGATCCCATCACCTTGTCGCAGGACTGGAAGCTGGCGGCCCAGCCCTATCTGTTCGTCGATGCCGGCTGGGCCTGGTCGCGCGGGCTGGCGCCAACGGCGCCCAATCCGGTCAGCCTGGTGTCGGTCGGTGCTGGCGCCCGCATGGTGCTGAGTGATCGCGCGCGGCTCGATCTGGGCGGCGCGGTGGCCCTGAAGGACGCCGGGCCCACCCAGGCTGGCGATGTCCGCCTGCTGCTCACCTTCACCACCCGCCTGTTGCCATGGAGGACCCGCTGATGCGCCCGTGCCATGAACGCAGGCCCGTTGGCTTGCGACTTGCTGCCTCGCCGGCCGTGCTCGCCACCATGCTGGCGCTGCAACCCCACCAGGTGCAGGCCCAGGCCTTCCAGGGCACGCCAAATGTCATCCTGGGCAGCGTCAACAGGATCACTGGCGCCGGCACCGAAACACTCGTCGTCACCGCCGATCAGACCACGATCAACTGGCTGCCCAGCGACAGCGGCCCCGGCCCGGCGCCAATCGATTTCCTGCCGTCGGGCAATGTCGCCAATTTCGTCAGCGGCACCGGCGCGTCCTACACGGTGCTCAACCGGATCATCGCTGCCGATCCGTCGCGCGCCATCCAGTTCGCCGGCACGGTGACCAGCGATCCGATCGGCCATATCTGGTTCTATGCGCCCGGCGGCCTGCTGCTCACCGGCACGGCGCAGTTCGATGTCGGAAGTCTGCTGCTCACCGCCAACGATCCGGTGGGGGCCGCCGCTGGCCAGCCCTATCTTGATCCCTTCGGCAATTTCCGCCTGACCGCCGCGCCCGACAGCAAGGCCGGGATCAGCATCGACAAGGGCGCCCAGATCAATGCGCTCGCCGCCGATTCCTATGTCATCGCCGTGGCGCCGCGCTTCGACATGGCCGGCAGCATCACGGTCAATGGCTCGGCGGCCCTGGCCGCAGTGGAGGATGCCAGCTTCACCCTCAACGGTGGCCTGTTCGACATCAGCACCAGCATCGGTTCGGCGGCCGGCGGGACCAGCAGCATCACCGGCCAGATCACCGGGCCAGCCGGCATTGGCGGGCAGGGCGTGTTCCACCGCATCTATCTGATGGCGGTGCCCAAGAATGACGCGATGACTTTGTTGATCAGCGGTGGGGCCCAGATCGGCTTTGACATTGCTGCTGCCGCCGATGTGGATGGCAATGCCATCATCCTGTCGGGCGGCTACGATATCAAGGCGTCGGCGATTGGCGAAGGCGTCGGCCAGTTCGGGCAACTGCCGGTGGCGAGCAGCGTCGGCGAGGCGCTGGTGGCGGTGGACAATGCCAATTTCACCTCCAGCGTCACCATCCGGTCCAAGGACCGGGCCGAGGTCCAGGCGATCAGTGGCGGGCTGGGTTTTGCCAGCAATTTGGCCGTGTTTGCCGACGATCTGGCGGTGGTGCGCGCCGTGTCCGGCCAATTGCTGCAGGTCGCTGGCGACCTTCGTGCCGATGCCTCGACCTATGCCAATCTGTTCGCCGGCGCGAGCCACAGCGCCGGTGTCGCCGAAGTCTCGGCCTCCGCCGGCGGCAGCATTTCGGCGCAGGGCAATATCCTGGCGCTGGCCAATGGCGAGGGCGAAGGCACTGGCAGCCCGCTGCAGCCGGGCGGCACCGGCACCGGCGGCTCGGCGCTGATCGGGGCGCTGGGCGGCAGTGTGCGCGCGACCAACCTGATCGTCGCTGCCGACGGCCTGGGCGGCGCCTCCTT
>NZ_WNJP01000068.1 GCF_009733735.1 Sandarakinorhabdus oryzae
TGGCCGGCGATGGCATCGGCGAGACGGGTGCAGCCGGGGGCGCCGGCACCGGTGCAGAAGCGTGCTGACGCAGCGAGGCCCGGCGTCGCCGCCACCGCCACGCCGGCCAGCGCCGGCGAGCAGAAGATCGCCTTGGCGCCTGAATCCTGCGCGATATAGCCGGCCTCGTCCGCGGTCAGCTTGGTCGACATGGCGACATAGATCAGGCCGGAGCGCTGCGCCGCCCAGCAGATCGGCAGATAGTCGATCTCGTTCAGCATCAGGATGGCGATGCAGTCACCGCGCTGCAGGCCCAGACCGCGCAGCAGGTGCGCGATACGGTTGGATTCGGCCTCCAGCTCGGCATAGGTCAGCACCGCGCCGCTGCCGGCCATGATGATCGCCGGCGTTTCGGGTTGATTGGCGGCGTGATGGAACGGATGCATGGGCTTATCCTTGAATGGGGGCGCGGACCGCGCGGCGGTCCCACCAGATGGCGAGCGCCATGGCGGCGACGAACAGGCTGGCCAAGCCGGTGATGTTGATTGCCAGCTGCGCCCAGCTCAACTTGCCCGCATCAATGAAGAAATAGGCATAATGGCCAGTCTGGCTGCCGACCAGGAGGGCGAACAGGCAATAGACCAAAGGCAGCGGCAGCACCGCCCAGACATGGCGCCATTCCAGTCGGCCGGCCGGGCGCAACGCCAGCCACCACAACGGCCAGGCTACCGGCGCAAAGCGGTGGAAGATGAAATCGATGATCTGGCGCAGCAGCGTGGGCGGGTGATTGAGACCGGCGAGCAGTGTGTTGTAGACGATGCCGACCACCAGGATCCACGCCACGCTCGCCGCCAGCAGCGCCGGATGCGCCGGTCCGCGCGCGCGGCCGATCAGCCCGACATGGCCGGCAATCAGCGCCACCGCGGTGTTGGACCAGATGGTGAACCAGCCATAGAGTTGGCGGATTTCGCTGGCGGGGTCGCGGCCACGCTCGACAATGTCCAGCGTGTACTGCGTCAGCAGCGCCGTGCCGCACAGCACGGCGACGACGACGGCGGCGATGCGCGATCTGCCAGTCAGCCAGAGGTTCATGGCCCTGATTGCTAGCGCAGCCAGCGCCCAGCGCAAAGCCTGTCGCCATTGGGGGGTGGCGCTGATAGGCTGGCATTGGAGAGATTTTGGGGAGAGATTGCCGCCATGCCGGTCCACACCCGCACCTGCCATATCTGCGAAGCCAATTGCGGTTTGCTGATCGAAACCGAAGGCCGGCGGGTGGTGCGCATCACGGGCGACGCCGATGATCCGATCAGCCGAGGCCATATCTGCCCCAAGGGCAATGCCATCGCCGATCTGGAGGCGGACCCTGACCGCCTGACCAGCCCGATGAAGCGGGTCGGTAACGACTGGGTGGCGCTGGATTGGGACACGGCGCTGGCCGAGATCGGCGCGAAGTTTGCCGCGATCCGTGCCGCTGGCGGTGCGGCAGCACTCTATGTCGGCAACCCGACCGCGCATGATTTCGCGCTGGGCATGCAGACCGGTGCGCTGAAGAAGGCGCTGGGCGTGCGCGGGGTCTATTCGGCCTCCACGGTCGATCAGATGCCGCACCAGCTGGCGCAATATTATCTCTATGGCCACAACGCGCTGTTTCCGATCCCGGATATCGAGCGCACGCGCCACCTGGTGATCCTGGGTGGCAATCCGCTCGCCTCCAACGGCAGCGTGTGGACGATCCCCGACGTGAAGCGCCGGATCACCGAGATGCAGGCGCGCGGCGGCAAGCTGACCGTGATTGACCCGCGCCGCAGCGAGACCGCCGGCATCGCCGACGCGCATCATTTCATCCGGCCGGGCAGCGATCCGGCCCTGCTCATCGCGCTGTTGCTGGCGCTGGACGAGGCTGGCCTGGTCCAACCCGGCCGGCTCGCGCCGATGCTGGAGGGCTGGGACGACGCCTGGGCGGCGCTGCGCCAGTTCCGCATCGCCGATCTCGCCCGCGCCTGTGGCTGGGACGTGCCTGCCATCCACGCGCTGGCGGCCGAACTGGGCAATGGCCAGCCCACCGCCATCTATGGCCGCATCGGCGTCTCCACGGCGCCGTTTGGCACGTTGGCGCACTGGCTGATCAACCTGCTCAACATCGCCACCGGCAACCTCGATCGCGAAGGCGGGGTGATGTTCTCTTCGCCCGCCGTCGATGTCGCCGGCAGTTCCGGCCCTGGCAGCCGCGGGCGCTTCTTCAGCCGGGTGAGCGGCCATCCGGAGGTGATGGGCGAGTTTCCGGCCGTGAGCCTGGCTGAGGAGATTGCCACGCCCGGTGAGGGCCAGGTCAAGGCGCTGGTGGTGATCGCCGGCAACCCGGTGCTCTCCGTGCCCGATGGTGGCGCGCTGGAGGCTGCGCTGGATGGCCTGGAACTGCTGGTGTCCGTCGATCCGATGATCACGGCATCGTCGCGGCTGGCACACTATATCCTGCCGCCCTGTCCGCCTCTGGCCAAGGATCATTACCCGCTGCTGCTGGCGCCGATCGCCTTTCGCAACTTCGCCAAATTCTCCCCCGCGCTGTGGGAGCCGCTCGACGGCCAGAAGCGCGACTGGGAGGTGGTGGCCGAGCTGGCGCAGGCGCTGGCCGCCGCCCAGGGCATCAATCTGCCGCCACCGGTACAGCCGCGCGAGCAGCTCGACCGCATGCTGCAAAAGGGCGGCCACAGCCTGGCCGAAGTGATGGCCCACCCCAATGGCCTCGATCTGGGCCCGCACGTGCCGCGCCTGCCCGATCGCCTGTTCACGCCGGGCAAGACCATCCGCTGCGCGCCCGAGGCGGTGATCGCCGATCTGACCGGGCGCTTTGCCGACTGGCTGGCGCGTCAGCCCGAGCCCGGCCTGGTGTTGATCGGCCGCCGCCATATCCGCAGCAACAACAGCTGGCTGGGCAACGCGCCGCGCCTCGCCAAGGGACCGGACAAGTGCATCGTGCTGATCAACCCCGCCGATGCCGCCGCACAAGGCATCGGCGATGGCGACCTGGTGCAGATCAGCAGCGCCGCCGGCACGGTCGCAGCGCCGGCCCGCGTCACCGACGAGATCATGGCCGGGGTCATTTCGCTGCCGCATGGTTTCGGCCATGGCCGGCCGGGCGTGCGGCTGTCGGTGGCAAAGCCGGGGGTGAGCCACAATGACCTGACGCTGCGCACGCGGATCGACGTGCTGTCGGGCACGGCGGCGCTGGTCGGCACGCCGGTGACCATTGGGCCCGCCTTCGCAGTTGCGGCAAGTGGAACGAACGGCTAAAGCGACCGCCTATGTTCAAACTTCCTGATCACAAAGACCGCGCCAAGACCGCCGCCGAAGCCAAGAAGGCCAAGCTGGAAAAGTTCAAGCAGGCCGCCCCCAGCGAGGAGGCCATTGCCGCCGCTCGCCTGCGCGCCGAAAAGCGCGCGCAGAAGGAGGCCGAAGCCAAGGCCGCCCGCGCCGAACGCGCCCGCAAGATGGCCGAGGAACGCGCCGCCAAGGACGCCCAGCGCGAGAAGCAGGCCGAACAGCAGCGCCTGGAAGCGATTTCGCGCGAAGCCGCCCAGAAGGCCGCCCGTGACGCCCGCTACGCCGCCCGCAAGCAGCGCGTGCGATAGGATTTCAGCCCGACGGGGTTGATGACGGCGCCGGTTCTCCGGCGCCGTTTTTCGTTTCAGGTCCTGCGCTGCAAGCACGACAGCCGACCCAACGAAAAAGGGCGGCCACCCTGCCGGATGGCCGCCCTGGTCCCACGTGCGAGCCTGGTGATCAGGCCGGCTTTTTCACATCCGCCCACACCTTGCGGTACGACATATAGCCAAGGCCGGTCATGATGATCAGGAAGATGATCGCGGCCACGCCGGTTTCCTTGCGGTTTTCCAGCTTCGGTTCTGACGCCCAGGTCAGGAAGGCCGAGACATCCTTGGCATATTGGTCAACCGTCTGCGGCGAGCCATCGGTGTAGGCCACCTGGCCATCGGCCGACAGCGGCGGCGGCATGGCAATGTTCACGCTGCGGAAGTAAGGGTTGTAATAGAGCGTGTCCGGCTTGGTCCAACCCTTCGGCACATTGTCCGAATAGCCGGTCAGCAGCGAGTGGACATAGTCCGCACCGCCTTCGCGCGCCTTGATGATCAGCGACAGATCCGGCGGCAAGGCGCCGTTCTGAGCGGCACGGGCCGCCTGCTCGTTCGGATAGATCAGCGGGAACTTGTCGGCCGGCGTGCCCTTGCGGGTGGTCGGCTCGCCATTGTTGTCCAGCGCCGGCATCTCATATTCCGCGGCGATCGCCTTGATCTGGGCTTCGTTGTAGCCAAGGTCAGCCAGGTCGCGGAAGGCGATGCGGTGGATCGAGTGGCAAGCCGAGCAGACTTCCTTGTAAACCTGGAAGCCGCGCTGCAGCTGGCCGCGATCGAAGGTGCCGAAGATCCCCAGATTGCCGGGGCCGTTGTGGGCCCAGGCAATCGCATGCGGATGCTTGTGGAGTTCCTTGGTCATGTCGGGCGCCGCGGCCTCGCGGGGCTGCAAAGCACCCCACAGGACGTTCACGACGAACAGCAGGCCAACGGCAAGGGCGCCGAGACGGATCATGCTTCGTGTCTCCTTATTCGGCCGGCTGCGCGGCGGGCGCAGCGCCACCAGCGGCCTTGCTGCCATATTTGGCCAGCACGGCTTCCGAGATCGAGCCCGGCAGTGGCTTGGTCTTCTCCAGCTTGGAGACGATCGGCAGGATGATGAGGAAGTGGGCGAAATAATAGGCGGTCAGCACCTGGGACAGACGCACCCAGGGCTCTTCCGCCGGCTTGCCGCCGCACACGCCGAGGACGACGGCCACCACCACGAACACCCAGAACAGCAGGCGGCTGAGCGGACGATAGTTGTTGGAACGGACCGGCGACGTGTCCAGCCAGGGCAGCAGGAACAGCAGCAGGATCGACGAGAACATCGCCAGCACGCCCCACAGCTTGGCCGGCACGCCCAGGAAGTCGGTCGTGAAGGCGCGCAGGATGGCGTAGAACGGCCAGAAATACCATTCCGGCACGATGTGCGGCGGCGTCGAGAGCGGGTTGGCCGGGATGTAGTTGTCCGGCTCGCCCAGGCTGTTCGGCATGAAGAAGACGAAGGCCGAGAAGATGATCAGATAGACGCCGAGGCCAACGAAATCCTTCGCTGTGTAATAGGGGTGGAACGGCACGGTGTCGGCTTCCGACTTCACGTCCACACCGGTCGGGTTGTTGGAACCCGGGATGTGCAGCGCCCAAACGTGCAGGATGATCACCCCGAAGATCACGAACGGCAGCAGATAGTGCAGCGAGAAGAAGCGGTTCAGCGTGGCGTTGTCGGGCGAGAAGCCGCCCAGCAGCCAGGTCTGGATCGAGGTGCCGACCACCGGCAGAGCCGAGAACAGACCGGTGATGACCTGCGCGCCCCAGAAGCTCATCTGGCCCCAGACCAGCACATAACCCATGAAGGCGGTGGCCATCATGAGCAGGAAGATGACCAGGCCGAGCATCCACAGCACTTCGCGCGGCGGCTTGTAGGATCCGTAATAGAGACCACGGAAGATGTGGATATAGACCACACCGAAGAAGAAGCTGGCGCCCACGGCGTGCATGTAACGCAGCATCCAGCCGCCGTTGACGTCGCGCATGATGTGCTCGACCGAGTCAAAGGCGATGCCGGTGTTGGCGGCATAGTGCATGGCCAGCACCACGCCAGTGATGATCTGGATCACCAGCGCCACGCCGGCGAGCACGCCGAAATTGTAGAAGGCGTTCAGGTTCTTGGGCGTCGGATAGCCCGGCCCGAGCGCGTTGAACACGAAACGGGTGAGCGGCAGCCGCTCGTCCATCCATTTGCCGACGGCCGAAGTCGGCTGATATTGCTTGGCCCAGGGAAAGCTCATGTCTCTTGTCCTCAGCCGATGGTCACCGACGTGGGCGACTTGAACGTGTAGGGCGGCACTTCGAGATTCTTCGGTGCCGGGCCCTTCCGGACGCGCGCCGCAGTGTCGTAGTGCGAACCGTGGCACGGGCAGAAATAGCCGCCGAAATCACCGCGCGACTCGCCTTCAGCCGCGCCCAGCGGCACGCAGCCGAGGTGGGTGCAGACGCCGAGCGTGATCAGCCACTGCTCGTTGCCGGGCTTGGTGCGGTCTTCCAGCTTCTGCGGATCGCGCAGGGTGGAGATGTCCACCTTCTTGGCGGCGGCGATCTCGTCCGGCGTCAGCTGCCGGGCGAAAATCGGCTTGCCGCGCCAGCTGGCCTTGATGGCCTGGCCGGGCTGCACCGACGACAGGTCGAGATCGACGGAGGCCAGCGCCAGCACGTCGGCCGACGGGTTCATCTGATTGACCAGGCTCCAGGCCACCGGCACGACACCGGCGCCGGCAAAAGCCGCCGTAGCCACATAGAGAAAATCGCGGCGGCGCTCACCGCCGGGTGCAAGATCATCGGCAGCTGTCTGCCGCACGTCGCTAGCCATTTCGTCCCTTCCGGAAATACGATCAGCGGCCGGCAAGCCACCCGGCCTGCCCGCAGGGTCGCCGGGATAGACAAGGCGATGCCGCAACGCAACGAGGAAAAGCCGCACACCCCCCTGACATTTTGGCGCGGCGGCCACTGCCGCCGCGCCTTCCCTGCTGCACTGGGGGGTTTCGCGCTGGCTTTTCCCTGTCTAAAGGCGTGGGCATGATCGAGCTTGATGACCAGCAGAAGGCCGCCCAGGCCTGGTTCCGTTCCCTGCGTGACAGCATCTGGGCGATGCTGGAGCAACTGGAAGATGAATCCGCGCTGCCGGGCGAGGCCGGGCGGTTCGAGAAGCGCGTGTGGAACCGCACCGACCATTCGGGCGGCGATGGTGGCGGCGGCGAAATGGGCATCCTGAAGGGCCGGCTGTTTGAAAAGGCCGGGGTCAACATCTCCACCGTCTATGGCGAGTTCAACCCGGATTTTGCCAAGCAGATCAACGGCGCCGCCGAAGACCCGCGCTTCTTTGCCACTGGCATCAGCCTGGTCATCCACCCGGCCAACCCGCTGGTGCCGGCCGTGCACATGAACACGCGGATGCTGGTGACGACCAAGCGCTGGTTTGGCGGCGGGGTCGATCTCAACCCGGCGCTGCCCGATGATGCCGAGACCGCGGCCTTCCATGCCGCGGTGAAGTCCAGCTGCGATCGGCACAGCCCGGATTATTACCCGGCGCACTCGAAATGGGCGGAGGAGTATTTCTGGGTGCCGCATCGGGGCCGCCATCGCGGCGTTGGCGGCATCTTCTATGACCATTTGAACAGCGGCGACTGGGCGGCGGACTTTGCCTACACCCAGGATGTCGGTCGCTGCTTCCTGGAAACCTATCCCAAGCTGGTGCGCGCCAAGATGCACCAGCCCTTCACCGAGGCGCAGCGCACCCAGCAGCTGAAATATCGCGGGCTCTATGCCGAGTTCAACCTGGTCTATGACCGTGGCACCACCTTCGGTTTGAAGACCGGCGGCAACACCGATGCCATCTTGATGAGCCTGCCGCCGCTGGCCATCTGGGAATGAGCGAGCGCGCCCGAAGGACTCCCTTGACCGGCGGCTCCATGGTAGCGTCGCGGGTGATCGCGGTGCCGGCCGGGCACATCGCCACCATCGTCACCTGCCTCGAGATGCGCGAACCACCGGCCCCTGCCCTGCCGGTCAAGTCCGCGCTCAAGCTGGAGCGCTGGACGGCGCCAGTCGATCTTGACCGCTATCGGGCGCTGTTCCGCGCCATCGGCCAGCCCTGGCTGTGGCGTGGTCGGCTGGTGCTGGATGATGCGGCGCTGGCGGCCACGCTTGGGGCGCCCACGCTTGAAGTGCTTGTCGCGTGCCGGCGCGATGGCACCCCGCAGGGCCTGCTCGAGCTGGATTTTGCTGACGACGGCCAGTGTGAGCTGGCCTATGTCGGGCTGGTGCCGGAACTGACCGGGCGCGGCCATGGCGCCTGGCTGATGGGCCATGCCTTGAAACGGGCCTGGCAGGGACAGCCGAACCGCCCGCCGATCACCCGCGTGTGGGTGCACACCTGCGATCTTGATCACCCTGGCGCGCTGGCCTTTTACCAGCGCCACGGCTTCCGGCCCTATGAGCGGCTGGTCGAGATTTATGAGGACCCGCGGGCCAGCGGCCTTTATCCGGCCGACACTGCGCCAGGCGTGCCGCTGCTCTGACAGAAAGACGGCCGCCCTCGGGTGAGGACGGCCGCCTTTCAGTGGAAATCGGATCAGGCCGCGGCGCCGCGGCGCCTTTGTTATGCCGCAGCAACGCGGCGGCGGCGCATCGTGGCGCCGGTCAGGCCGAAGCCGGCGATGAGCAGGGCCCAGCTCGACGGTTCCGGGACGGCGCCGGCGATGAAGTCGCGGTGCAGATAGATCGGCACGGCGCCCTTGAACTGGCCAAAGCGGTTGGCCGATTCGTCGTCGCGATACCAGAGCGCGAAGCTGTGCACGGCCACGAGCTTGCCATCGACGAAATAGGAGCCACCGGAATCGCCACCAGCACCAATGCCTTCAAAGGCACCCAGGCCCTGGTCGCAATACTTGCTGCTGCTGAAGACCGCCTTGCTGAAGATGCCCGGCGCGCCAGCCGACTCGAACGACGCCAGGTTGCAGCTGTTGTCGCGGAAGGCAGTGCCGTTGTCGAAATCCGAGATCCAGACATGGTTGGTATCAGCGCCACCGAAGGCATTGTCGAAATAGCCTTCGAAATCGGGATCGCCGAAGCGGAAATCGAAGCGGTTGCCGGCATAGCGCAGCCGGCCGACACCCAGGCCAAAGGCGCCGAGCGTGCCGTTGGTGCCACCCGACGTGGAGCGCGAGCCATAGCCGGCGATGATGTGATCAAGCCCGGTCAGATCGTTGAGATCCGACAGCTTGGCCGGCGTGACAAAATCCGGCGCCGCCTGGTTCAGGCGGAGCACGGCGATGTCGTTCTGATCGACGACCTGGCCGGTGTAGAGCTTGTTGACCGCGATGTAGCCGACCGAGCGGGTCACGGTGCCAGGCTGATTGGCATAGACCGCGATATCGTTGTCGGAGCTGTTGAAGAACACCGTGGTCGACAGCGGGCGATCCTTGCCGCCATCCGACACGCAGTGCGCGGCGGTCACCACCGACGTGGCGTTGATCAGCGTGCCCGAGCACACGAACGCGCCAGCCGCGCCATAATCCATCAGGATGCCGACGGTGCTGCGATATTGGGCCTGATTCGGCACATAGATCGGGTTGCCGCCGGCCACGACGGTGGCGGTCGACGTCTGCCCGATCACATCGTGGGCAAACTGCCAATCGGCCATGTTGACCTTGGGAAGCTCGGCCTGGGCGGCGGATGCGCCGGCCGCCAGTGCCATCAGGGCGCCAGCCTGCGCCACTGCACGAAACTCAACCATGATTACCCCCTTGTAATAACGCAACGATGAACAGGATATTTCCCAAAGCTAAACACAATGCAAGCGTAACTTTGGTGGGGATTCACAAAACCGCAAAATTGGTTCAGCTGCGGTTGGGCGCGAGCAACCGGTAGGCCGCGGCGCCGGCCGCGCCGATGCCGACGGTCACGAAGCAATTGCCAATGCCGGGCATCAGTGCGTGCAGGAAATTGCCGACCGAGGGCGCGCCGAGGAAGCGTGCCACCACGTCAAGCACGGCACCGGCACCTTCCGCCATCAGACCGATCCCGATCGCACCAAACAGGCCCAGCACGAGGAAGATGGTGAGCGGCAGGCTGTTGCCGGCGGTGAGCGCCCAGCAGCGCTGGACCAGCTGCAGCGGCGCTGCCGGCTCGTTAAGCACAACGGCGCCGGACAGGAACAGGAACCGCCCGAACAGCCAGAGGCCGGGCAGGATGACGAGCAGCAGGCCCAGCCCGACCGGCAGCGCCATCATCACCTGCGCCAGCGCAAACAGCGGAAAGGCCGCAACTGCGGCATTGAGCGAATCGCGCGGCGTCAGGTCACGGCGTAGCACCAGGTGGGTGGCGGCAAGCTGGCCGAAGGCGGCAACGAGGCTGGGCAGCGCCAGACCGATCAGCAGCTGCTGGTTGCTGATCTTGGCCAGGCTGGTCGCCGGTTCCGGTCCGAACAGGTCGATCGCCACCACCGGCAGGATGGTGAATGGCGCCACCATGAAGAACAGACGCCCCAGATCAGACATCATGGCCGTGGCCATGGCGTCCCACAGGCCGGAAGCGGAAAGTGTCTGCGCGTGTGGCTGTGGCAAGTCGTGCGGCCCGGCCGGCTCAGGCCGCCGGCTTGACGCCGGCCTCGGCCACGAGTGCCTGCAGTTCACCGGCCTGGAACATCTCCATCATGATGTCGCTGCCGCCGACGAATTCGCCCTTCACATAGAGCTGGGGGATGGTCGGCCAGTCGCTGTATTCCTTGATGGCCTGGCGGATTTCCATGTCGGCCAGCACGTCGACGCTTTCGAAGGCGACATTCAGCCGCTCGAGGATGGCGACTGCGGTGGAGGAAAAGCCGCACTGCGGGAAAAAGGGCGTGCCCTTCATGAACAGCACGACGTCGTTGCTGTTGACGATATCGGCGATACGCGCGTGGGTGGGATTGGTCATCGGGGACTTCCTTGGCAAGCTGCGCGGACGTTCAGGCCGCAACCGTGGTCAATTTGAGAGCGTGCAGCGCACCCCCCATGCGCCCACCCAGAGCATTATACACCAGCCGCTGCTGCGCAACCCTGGTCAGCCCGGCGAACTGTGGCGCGGTCACGACGGCAGCATAATGATCGCCGTCACCGGCCAGATCGGTGATCTCCACACGCGCGCCGGGCAACGCTGCCAGGATCGCCGATTCGATGTCGGCCGCCGCCATCGGCATCAGGCGTCTCCGCTGATCTGGTGTTCGGCCTGGGCCAGTTTCTCCAGCAGCATCGCCTTGATGTCGTTCACGCCGACGCCCAGGCCAGAAAGATCGCCGTGCAGCTTGGCGATGATGTCATCGTCCCCCGGTGTTTCCAGGTCAGACAGCACGACCGTCTTGGCATAATCCTCAGCCGCGGCACCTTCCTTGCCCAGCTTGGCTGCCGCCCACAGGCCGATCAGCTTGTCGCGGCGGGCCAGGATGCGAAAGCGGGTTTCGGCATCGTGGGCGAACTTGTTCTCGAAGGCATTCTCGCGGCTGTCGAAGGTCGTCATTCGTCGTGCTCCCAGGCGGGTCAGGCCTTCCAGATAGGGAAGCTGAGCCGGCTGTTCAATCATTGTGTGCTCGCCGCTTTGCGGCTATGGGCACTCCCCCGCGCCTGACCGCCATGCTAGGCTGGTCGGGCGCTGCTGCATTGCCGGCGGTGGCCCAGGCCTGCCGCCCTCGAACGGCCAGAGAAAGGCATCCCATGACCCGCCGTCGCCAGATCTACGAAGGCAAGGCCAAGATCCTGTATGAAGGCCCGGAACCGGGCACGCTCATCCAGTATTTCAAGGATGATGCCACGGCCTTCAATGCCCAGAAAAAGGGCACGATCAGCGGCAAGGGCGTGCTCAACAACCGCATTTCAGAACATGTCTTCACGCTGCTGGCCATGATCGGCATCCCCACCCACTTCATCCGCCGTCTCAACATGCGCGAGCAGCTGGTGCGCCAGGTGGAGATCATCCCGATCGAGGTGGTGGTGCGCAACGTCGCGGCCGGCAGCATTTCCAAGCGCTTCGGCATCGAGGAAGGCACCATGCTGCCGCGCACCATCCTCGAATATTATTACAAGGATGATTCGCTCGGCGATCCGCTGGTGAGCGACGAGCATATCGCCGCGTTCGGCTGGGCCAGCCAGGACGAGATGCACGACATCGCCGACATGGCGATCCGCGTGAACGACTTCATGGCCGGCATGTTCGCCGCTGTCGGCATCCGCCTTGTGGATTTCAAGCTGGAATTCGGCCGACTGTTCGACGGCGAGTTCAGCCGGGTGATCCTGGCCGACGAGATCAGCCCCGATGGTTGCCGCCTGTGGGACATGAAGACCGGCGACAAGATGGACAAGGACCGGTTCCGCCGCGATCTGGGCGGCGAGGTCGAGGCCTATCAGGAAGTCGCCCGTCGCCTGGGCCTGTTGACCGAGGACGAGCCGGCCGTGCTCGACCTGGAAGAGCACAGGAAGGCGCGCGGGAAGGAAAAGCCGGCAACCCCCGAATAGGGCTTCACGCCCAGCGCACCGGTTCGATCCGGCGCACCACCAGGCCAAAGATGATCGTTCCGGCGCCAACAATGGCGGCGGTGACGATGAAGGCCGGGCGGTAACCAGCGGCATCGACGATGATGCCGGTCATCACCGGGCCGATCACGCCCGACAGATTGCCCAGGCTGGTCTGCACCCCCACCCAACGCCCCGCCGATGCCGGTCCCGCCATGGTCTGGCCGATGACGAACAGCAGGTTGGGCACCGGGCCATAGCCAAAACCGGTGACCGCGATCAGCCCGATCAGCGGCAGCCAGCCCTGGATGTCGGGCAGCAACAGCAGGCCGGTGACGCAGGCGGCCACCGAACCGAACAGCATGCGGCGCCGCCAGACCGAGCCGTCACCGCCCGCCCGGATCGCCCGATCGATGGCCCAGGCGCTGAGCGTGCCGCCCGCAATCTGCGCGACATAGAAGACCGAGGTGAGCAGGCTCATGTCGATGATCGAGAAGCCGCGCGCCTTGACCAGCCACAGCGGCAGCCAGCCAACGATGAAATAGAGCGGGAAGGTCGCGGCCAGATGCAGCAGCGTGGTCGCCCAGAAACCGGGCTGGCGCAGCACGGCGGCCAGCGGGGTGGCCGCTTCGGTGGTGGGCGTCGTCTTGCCCTCGCCTTCCTCGATGCCGGCGCGGGCCAGCCACCAGGGCAGCAGCCAGACCAGGGTAATGAGGCCGAAGATGATGAACATCTCCTGCCAGCCCCACAGCTTCATGATGACACCGCCGCCCAGCGTGCCGATCAGCGGACCAACGGCGAGCCCGCCCGACAGCGAGATATTGGCCAGCCCGCGCGCGCCTTCCGGCACCCGCGCGATCAGCTTCGAGCCGCAGGGAAAGGCCACGCCCTCGCCCAGGCCCATCAGCAGGCGCAGCATGATCAGGAAGGTGACACCGCCGGCCGCGCTGACAAAGCCCATGCCGATCGTGGCCAGCGCCCAGGTGCCGACGCCCAGCGCCATCAGCACGCGCACGCTCATCCGGTCGGCCAGCCAGCCGGCCAGCGCCAGGGCCGGCACATAGCTCCAGTAGAAACTGGAGACGATCACGCCATAGCGTTCGTTGGTAAGGCCAAATTCGTCCTTGATCAGCGGCGCCGCCACGCTCACCGCGCCGCGATCGATATAGTTCAAGGCGATGGCCGCGCCGATCAGGATGATCGCCCACCGCAACGGACGTGACAGCATGAACTTCTCCCCGTCCGGCACAGTGGCGGGGCGGCTCCGGCCCGTCAACTGGCCCATGGCGCGCCCTGCCCGCCTGCGGCAGACTGGGCAACATGCTGATCCGCATCCTTGATCCTGCCACCGATGCCGGCCTGCTGCCTGGCCTTGCCGCCATGATGGTGGAGGCGGTGGCCGGCGGTGCCTCGATCGGCTTCATGGCCGGCTTTGACCAGTCACAGTCGCTGGACTGGTGGCAGGGCCGGTTCGCGGCAGCCGCGCGCGGCGAGATGATCATCCTGGTGGCGCAGGATGATCAGGGCGTGGCCGGCACGGTGACGCTGGTGCCTGCCACCATGCCCAACCAGCCGCACCGCGCCGATGTCGCCAAGATGATGGTGGCGGCCCGGGCGCAACGCCTGGGCCTGGGCGCGGCCCTGCTGTCAGCCGTGGAGCATGTCGCCTTCAGCCAGGGGCGCACCACGCTGGTGCTCGACACGATCAGCGGATCGACCGCGGCACGGCTTTATGAGCGCTGCGGGTGGGAAAAGGTGGGCGACATCCCGGCCTATGCGCTGATGCCCGACGGCGCGATGGCGCCCACCACATATTACACGAAACGGCTCGCCTGATTAATTGCTGCCCAACACGATCAGTGCCGCAATCCCGCCAAAAGTGACCAGCGCCGCGGTGAGCGGCCAGAACAGGCCCGGCGCCTTCACCGGCGCGGCAGCAGCTACTGTCGGCGTGGCGGCGGCCATCAAGGGCATGGGTGCCGCGGCGGGTGCCGGCGGCGGTGGCGGTGGCGGGGGCGGC
>NZ_WNJP01000069.1 GCF_009733735.1 Sandarakinorhabdus oryzae
GCGGCACAGATCGTCCGGGTCCTGGCCCGGCGGCAGGGTGGCGATGCTGAGCGACTTGCCGGGCTTGAGCAGCGGCAGCGCCCGCATGGCAGCGCGGGTGGCGGCGCGCTGGCCGGCGGCGTCGCCATCGAAGCAAAGCACCGGCACGTCGACCAACCGCCAGGCCAGCAGCAGCTGGGTTTCGGTCATCGCGGTGCCCAGCGGCGCAACGGCTTCGATGATCCCGGCCTGGGCCAAGCCAATCACGTCCATATAGCCTTCAACGACGATCAGCCGGTTCGCCTTGCGCGCGGCGGGTCCGGCCTGATCGAGATTGTAGAGCAGCCGGCCCTTGTCAAAGAGCGGGCCATCGGCACTGTTCAGATATTTGGGCTGCACATCGCCCAGCGCGCGGCCGCCGAAGCCGACGACGCGCCCGCGCGCATCGCGGATCGGGAACATCAGCCGGCCGCGGAAGCGGTCATAGGTCTCGTCGCTGTCTGTCTTGCCGATCAGGCCGGCCTCCAGCAGCTTGTCGGCGGTGGCGTCCTTCAGATGGCCACGCAGGGCGGTGCGCGAGTCGGGGGAATAGCCCAGCGCAAAGGCCTTCACCGTCGCCGGCCGCACGCCGCGCCGTTCCAGATAGGCACGCGCGCCAGCGCCGCCATCGCCGGCAAGCTGCGCCTGGAACCAGGCCGCGGCGCGACTGGTGAGTTCGGCCAGGCTGTCCGCCACCTCGGCCCTGGCGCGGGCCTCGGGGGTGGGGGCGGGGACCTCCAACCCGGCCTCGGCTGCCAGTTGCTTCACCGCTTCCATGAACGGCAGGCCCATGTTGTCGGTCATGAAGCGGATCACGTCGCCGTGCGCACCGCAGCCGAAACAGTGATAAAAGCCCTTCTCGTCGTTCACATAGAAGCTGGGCGTCTTCTCGTTGTGGAAGGGGCAGCAGCCCTTCATCTCCCGCCCCGCCCGCGTCAGCTTCACGCGCCGGCCGATCACGCCCGAAACCGGAACGCGGGCGCGCAGTTCGTCGAGGAAGGCAGGAGAAAGGCTCAACCCAGCGCGGCCTTCACCAGCCCGCTGGCCTTGCTCATGTCCAGCTTGCCGGCAAAACGCTCCTTCACCGCCGCCATCACCCGGCCCATGTCCTTCACGCTGGTGGCGCCGATTTCGGCCACCACCGCCTTGATGGCGGCCAGCGCCTCGGCCTCGTCCATCTGCTTGGGCAGGAAGCCTTCGATCACTGCCAGTTCGGCGCGTTCGGCGTCGGCCAGCTCGGCGCGGCCGCCCTTCACATACATCTCGATCGATTCGCGGCGCTGCTTGGCCATCTTCATCAGCACATCGGCCACCAGCACATCGTCATCGGCCGGCGCGGTACCGGTGCGCAGTTCGATATCCTTGTTTTTCAGCGCCGCCGAAATCAGCCGCAGCGCCCCCAGCCGGGCGGTGTAGCGGGCCTTCATGGCGTCGGTGGTGGCGGCTTTGATGGCGTCGCGCAGCATGGCAGTCTCCGGTGTTTCAAATTGCGGATTGATCTTTATCCCCCGATAGCGTCTTGGACCCGCAAAGAACAGATTGACGAGCAGCGCTGCGGCCCCTATCCGCCCGGCCGTTTGCCCGCCTGACAAAAGGAATCACCCCCATGGCCGTCGCCAAAGCGCCCGTCCAACCCAAAGGCGCAACTGGCGTTCTGGTGCTGGCTGATGGCAGCGTGATCTGGGGTCATGGCTTTGGTGCCGAAGGCGTGGCGGTGGGCGAGGTGTGCTTCAACACCGCGATGACCGGTTACCAGGAAGTGATGAGCGACCCCAGCTATGCCGGGCAGATCATCACCTTCACATTTCCCCACATCGGCAATGTCGGCGCCAACAACGAGGATATCGAATCCGCCAACCCGCACGCGCTGGGCTGTGTGGTGAGGGAACCCGTCACCGCCGCCGCCAATTTCCGCGCCCAGCGCCGTTTTGATGACTGGATGAAGGCCTGGGGCCGTATCGGCGTTTCGGGCGTCGACACCCGCGCGCTGACCAAGCGCATCCGTGAAGGCGGCGCACCCAACGGCGTCATCGCCCACAACAAGGCCGGCCAGTTCGACATCAAGACGCTGCTCAGCCAGGCGCGCGGCTGGCCGGGGCTGGAGGGGATGGACCTCGCCAGCGTGATCAGCGCCACCCAGAATTACAGCTGGGATGACGGCCTGTGGACGCTGCAGGGCGGCTATGCGGTGCACAGCGGCAACCCCGATGGCCCGCATGTGGTGGCCATTGATTATGGCATGAAGCGCAACATTCTGCGCAATCTGGTCGCTGCCGGTGCGCGGGTGACGGTGGTGCCGGCGACCGCGACATTCGACGAGATCATGGCGCTGAAGCCGGCGGGGATCTTCCTGTCCAACGGCCCTGGCGATCCCGCCGCCACTGGCGTGCACGCGGTGCCGACCATCCAGAAGATGCTGAATGCCGGCCTGCCGCTGTTCGGCATCTGCCTGGGCCACCAGCTGCTTGGTTTGGCTGTGGGTGCCAAGACATTGAAGATGACGCAGGGCCACCGCGGCGCCAACCATCCGGTGAAGCGGCTCTCTGATGGCCGGGTCGAGATCACCTCGATGAACCACGGCTTTGCCGTCGATACCGATACCCTGCCGGCGACGGCGCGGCCCACCCACATCTCGCTGTTCGACGGCACGCTGGCCGGCCTTGAGCTGACCGACCGCCCGGCATTCAGCGTGCAATATCACCCCGAAGCCAGCCCCGGCCCACAGGACAGCCAATATCTGTTCGAGAAGTTTGTTGGGGGACTGAAGTGAACGAGGGTGATATCGCCCAAGCTGTTTTGGCTTATTTGGTCCATCTTGATGATGGCGCACCAGAGTATCATTCATTGACGACCATTTATGAGAAAATCTTCAGTGATAAGGAGAACTTGTTTTGGAGTGAAGATGATCTAAACGTCATTGACACTAAGGAAGAAATTCGTGTGGTATTAGATCAGATGGTTCTCGATGGCTTGCTTGATGGAAATATGGGCGAGCGCGATTATGAAACGTCGTACAAATTGACTGATCAAGGGATTTACGAGGGTGCAGGGTTTGGTGCCCTTATCACGAAATATACTGAAGACGCTCCATTAGAGCAGAACGAAGAATCTGTTCCTCTCATTGAGTTCGATAGCGTCGATTGGACAGGGTTGGCCACGAGAATAACCGAGGATCAATTCCTCGAAATATGTGACAAAACCAAAGCACTTCGTGTTGCAATCGTCCAATCTGATGTGGATTATCGTACTCAACAGAATGCTCTTGGTCGCGTGAAAGCCATAGAAGAATTGCTGCAGACACCTGATTGTCCCTGGCGAATCGTCGTTGAGCTACTCAGCAATCCTGCGTTTTCCTCATTTATGTCTGCGCTCAGTATCATGCAATTCATATTGGGACTTGCCAAGTAATGCCCAAACGCACCGACATCCAGTCCATCCTCATCATTGGCGCCGGACCGATCATCATCGGCCAGGCCTGCGAGTTCGATTATTCGGGCACGCAGGCGGTGAAGGCGCTGAAGGTGGAGGGCTATCGCATCATCCTGGTCAATTCCAACCCGGCCACCATTATGACCGATCCGGAGCTGGCGGATGCGACCTATGTGGAACCGATCACGCCCGAGATCGTTGCGCGCATCATCGAGAAGGAGCGGCCGGACGCCGTGCTGCCCACCATGGGCGGGCAGACGGCGCTCAACACCGCGCTGGCGCTGGCCAAGGATGGCACGCTGGACAAATATGGCGTGCAGTTGATCGGTGCCGATGCCGAAGCCATCGACAAGGCCGAAGACCGGCTGAAGTTCCGTGACGCGATGGATAAGATCGGGCTGGAATCCCCGCGCAGCCGCATCGCCCACAGCGTCGAGGAGGCGCTCGCGGCGCTGGAGCATGTCGGCCTGCCCTCGATCATCCGCCCCAGCTTCACCATGGGCGGCACTGGCGGCGGCATCGCCTATAACCGGGAAGAGTTCATCCGCATTGTCACCGGCGGCCTCGATGCCAGCCCGACCACCGAAGTGCTGGTGGAGGAAAGCGTGCTGGGCTGGAAGGAGTATGAGATGGAAGTTGTCCGCGACAAGGCGGACAATGCCATCATCATCTGCTCGATCGAGAATATCGATCCGATGGGCGTCCACACCGGGGACAGCATCACCATCGCCCCGGCGCTGACGCTGACCGACAAGGAATATCAGATCATGCGCAACGCCAGCATCGCGGTGCTGCGCGAGATCGGGGTGGAAACCGGCGGTTCCAACGTGCAGTTCGCGGTCAATCCCAAGGATGGCCGCCTGGTCGTCATCGAGATGAACCCGCGTGTCAGCCGTTCGTCGGCGCTGGCGTCGAAGGCCACCGGCTTCCCGATTGCCAAAGTCGCCGCCTTGCTGGCGGTCGGCTACACGCTCGATGAAATCATGAACGACATCACCGGCGCCACCCCGGCGTCGTTCGAGCCGACCATCGACTATATCGTCACCAAGATCCCGCGCTTTGCCTTCGAAAAGTTCAAGGGCTCGGAACCGTTGCTCGGCACCGCCATGAAATCGGTGGGCGAAGTGATGGCCATCGGCCGCAACTGGCAGGAAAGCGTGCAGAAGGCGCTGCGCGGCCTGGAAACCGGGCTGACTGGCTTTGACGAGGTGGAAACGCTGCAGGGCGCCACCATCGAGGAGATCGAGGCGGCGCTGAGCCGCCCGACGCCCGATCGCCTGCTGGTCGCCGCCGATGCGCTGCGCGCCGGCATGAGCGTGGAGCGCATCCACCAGATCGCCAAGTTCGAACCCTGGTTCCTGCGCCAGATGCAGGAACTGATGGAAATGGAAGCCGCCGTGAAGGCCAATGGCCTGCCCACCGATGCGGCCGGCTTCCGCCGCCTGAAGTCTGTCGGCTTTTCCGATGCACGGCTGGCGAAGCTGGCCGACACGACCGAGGCCGAGGTCTCCCGTGTCCGCCGGGGGCTGAACGTGCGCCCCGTTTTCAAGCGCATCGACACCTGCGCGGGCGAGTTCGCCGCCAAGACGCCCTATATGTATTCGAGCTATGAAGCGCCGAGCTTTGGTGAGCCCGATTGCGAGAGCAAGCCAACCAGCGCCCGCAAGATCGTCATCCTGGGCGGCGGGCCCAACCGCATCGGCCAGGGCATCGAGTTCGACTATTGCTGCTGCCACGCCTGCTTCGCGCTGGATGACGCCGGCTATGAGACCATCATGGTCAACTGCAACCCGGAAACCGTCTCGACCGACTATGACACGTCGGATCGGCTCTATTTCGAGCCGTTGACCGCCGAGGACGTGCTGGAAATCCTCAACACCGAAATGCAGAACGGCGAACTGGTCGGCGTGATCGTGCAGCTGGGTGGGCAGACGCCGCTCAAGCTGGCGCAGGCGCTGCAGGATGCCGGCATCCCGATCCTGGGCACCAGCCCGGACTCGATCGACCTCGCCGAAGATCGTGAGCGCTTTGCCGCGCTGATCACCGAACTTGGCCTTAAGCAGCCGGAAAACGGCATCGCCCGTTCAGCCGAGGAGGCCGTGCGTGTGGCCGAGACCATCGGCTACCCGGTGCTGATGCGCCCGTCCTACGTGCTGGGCGGCCGCGCCATGGAGATCGTCGACACGCTGGCGCAGCTGGAAACCTATATCCGCGAAGCCGTGGTCGTCTCCGGTTCGTCGCCGGTGCTGATCGACCGTTATCTGCGCGACGCCATCGAGGTGGACGTTGACGCGGTGGCCGATGGCGACACCGTGCACGTCGCCGGCGTGCTGCAGCACATCGAAGAGGCCGGCGTGCACTCGGGGGACAGCGCCTGCTCGCTGCCGCCCTACAGCCTGCGCGCGGACATCATTGCCGAGATCGAGCGCCAGACCGCCGTGCTGGCCCGCGCCCTGAAGGTGAAGGGCCTGATGAACGTGCAGTTCGCGGTCAAGGATGGCGACGTCTATCTGATCGAGGTCAACCCGCGCGCCAGCCGCACCGTGCCGTTCACCGCCAAGGCGACCGGCATCCCGGTGGCCAAGATCGCGGCGCGGGTGATGGCCGGCGAGAAGCTGGCCAGCTTTGATCTCAGCCCGCGCAATGTCGGCAATCATATCGCCGTGAAAGAGGCCGTGTTCCCGTTCGCGCGCTTCCCCGGAGTCGATCCGGTGCTCGGCCCCGAAATGAAGTCCACCGGCGAAGTGATGGGCATCGATGCCGATTTCGCCACCGCCTTTGCCAAGAGCCAGCTCGCCGCCTTCACCACCCTGCCGCAATCGGGCCGGGTGTTCATCAGCGTGAAGGACAGCGACAAGCCGCAGATCATCGAGGCCGCGCGCGACCTGGTTTCGCTGGGCTTCGAACTGGTCGCCACGTCGGGCACGGAACGCGCCCTGAAGGCGGCAGGCATCCCGGTGACGGCGGTCAACAAGGTCGCCGAAGGCCGGCCGCACATCGTTGACCGCATCAAGGATGGTGAGATCGCCTTGATCTTCAACACCACCGAAGGGCTGCAATCGCTGAAGGACAGCCAGTCGATCCGCGCCTCGGCGCTCTATGGCCGCGTGCCCTATTACACCACGGCGCCGGCCAGCCGGGCGGCGGTGGCGGCGATTGCTGCAATGCGGCGACACCGGCTTGAAGTTCGGCCACTTCAATCCTATCATCATCAGTCCTGATTGGCGGCAACAGCCGTCCTTGGCCCCTGGTGGCACTGAACGGCCCGCAATCCGTTCAGTGCATCAGGGGCAAATCTTTGGAACGACCTGCAGGATAGTTGAACGACCATGGCGACAATGGAAAAGGTGCCGATGCTGCCGACAGGGCATGAAGCCCTGCTGGTGCAATTGCGCAACCTGAAGGAAGTGGAACGGCCGGCGGTGGTGGAAGCCATCGAGGAAGCGCGCGCACATGGCGACCTGTCGGAAAATGCCGAGTATCACGCCGCCAAGGAACGCCAGGGCCAGATCGAAGCCCAGGTGATCGAGCTGGAAGACATGCTGGCCCGCGCCATCGTGATCGATCCTAAGACGCTTTCGGGCGACAAGGCGGTGTTTGGCGCCACGGTTCACCTGCTTGATGAAGACGACAAGCCGGTCACCTATCAAATCGTCGGCCAGCACGAAGCCGACGTGAAGGGCGGGCGTATCAGCTTCTCTTCGCCGCTGGGCAAGGCGCTGATCGGCCGCCGCGTCGGCGACGAGGTCGAAGTCCACACCCCATCGGGTGACAAATATTACCAGATCGACCGCGTTGAGTTCATCTGAATCCCAGACGATTGATCCTGCCGAGAGCCACCCGGCCACGGTGACCCGTGTGCTGGTGGCGATCAACGCCATCATCGCCATCCTGATGGGCTTTGCCAGCAGCGGCGCCCGTGATGCGCTGCTGTTCTGGGGCGGGTTGGTGCCGGCGCGGCTCACCCTGGCAGTGGAAGGCCAGGTGCCACTGCTCGGCGCGGTGTCCACGCTGGTCGGCCACATGTTCCTGCACGGCGGCGCGCTGCACCTGCTGATGAACATGGTGATGCTGCTCGCCATCGGCCGCATCCTCGAACCGACGCTCGGCAGCCGGCGTTTTCTGGCGCTCTATTTCATTTCGGGCCTGGCCGGTGGCTTCGCCGAATGGGCCTGGTCGCCGCTGAGCACCGTGCCCGCCGTTGGCGCGTCGGGCGCCATCTCCGGCCTGGTGGCGGCGCAGGCCATGTTGTTCGGCCGCAGCGAAAAAAGCCCGCTGGTCCAGGCGCTGGGGCTGGGGACAGCCTGGGTGGTGTTGCAGGTCCTGGCCGGCGCCGCACTGGCCGGGCCGGGCATGCGGATCGCCTTCATGGCTCATATCGGCGGCTTCATCGCCGGCCTGGCGCTGGCGCTGCCGTTGGGACGCAGGCTGCGTTAGTCGACCGGCACGCCCGGCCGTGACAGCGCGGTGCGGATGACGAAGCTGGTCTTGACGCTCTCGACGTTCGGCGCCGGCGTCAGCTCGCTGGTCAGGAACTTCTGGAATTCCTGCAGATCATGGGCGACGACCTTCAGGATGAAATCGATCTCGCCGTTGAGCATATGGCATTCGCGCACCTGGGGCAGGGTGGCGCAATGCTCCTCGAAGGCGCGCAGGTCGGCTTCGGCCTGGCTCTTCAGGCTGACCATGGCAAAGACCGTGATGCCATAGCCCAACGCGACGGAATCCAGATCGGCGTGATAGCCCTTGATCACGCCATTTTCCTCAAGCGCGCGCACGCGGCGCAGGCAGGGCGGGGCGGTGAGGCCGGCGCGGGTGGCGAGATCGACGTTGGTGATGCGGCCCTCGGCCTGCAGATGGCGCAGGATCACGCGATCGATATCGTCGATCGGCAGCCGCGAACGATGGACCAATGTGAAACTCCCCATCCCAAATCCCGCATTCTTGATAACATTGTTTCAATGTCGCGCAAGATGCAGATTGGCGCAGGGCCAGTTCCAGCAAGGCTTGCCACTTTGCAGCACACGGGCTGGAAATGGCCGTAAATTCCCTTAAGTCAGGCCGCACACATCGCCGGGCAATCCGGCGCGCAGGAGATTCGCCTTCATGTCTCGTCACGCCAAGGTCTTGATCATCGGCTCCGGCCCGGCCGGCTATACCGCCGCCGTCTATGCCGCGCGCGCCATGCTTGATCCGGTGCTGATCCAGGGCCTGCAGCCTGGTGGCCAGCTCACCATCACCACCGAAGTGGAAAACTGGCCGGGCGAAACCATGGTGATGGGCCCCGACCTGATGGTGAAGATGGAGGCCCAGGCCCGCCATGTCGGCACCGGGATCATCACAGATATCGTCACCAAGGTTGATCTTTCGCGTCGGCCGTTCGTGCTGGAAACCGACAGCGGCCAGGGCTGGGCGGCGGACACGCTGGTGATTGCCACCGGTGCCCAGGCGCGCTGGCTCGGCCTGCCCAGCGAGACGAAGTTCCGCGGCTTTGGCGTGTCGGCCTGCGCCACCTGCGATGGCTTCTTCTTCCGCGGCAAGGAGGTCGTCGTGGTCGGTGGCGGCAACACCGCGGTGGAGGAGGCGATGTTCCTCACCAAATTTGCCAGCCGTGTGCACCTGGTCCACCGTCGCGGCGAGCTGCGGGCCGACAAGACCAACCAGGCCCGGCTGGAGAGCAATCCCAAGGTGGTGATGCACTGGCACAGCGAAGTGGCCGAAGTGCATGGCACTGACATGCCGTTGAAGGTGGAAGGCCTGACCCTGCGCGACACGCGCAATGGCAGCTTGCGCCACCTGCCGGCCGACGGCCTGTTCATCGCCATCGGCCATGTGCCGGCCACCGAATTGTTCACCGGCCAGCTCACCATGGACGAGGAAGGCTACATCATCACCGCGCCCGACAGCACGGCCACCAGCGTGCCCGGTGTGTTCGCGGCCGGCGACGTGAAGGACAAGCTCTATCGCCAGGCCGTCACCGCGGCCGGCATGGGCTGCATGGCGGCGCTGGAAGCGGAGCGTTTCCTGGCGCACGGATAAGGACGGGGGAGGGGGCGCATGCAACCGGGCATCAATCTTGACTGGGAAAAGCTGCGCCTGTTCGACGCCGTGGCCGAAGCCGGCAGCTTCACCGAGGCCGCGCGCCGCCTGCACATGAGCCAGCCCGCCCTGTCGCGCCAGATCGCGGCGCTGGAAGAGAGCCTGGGCGCCAAGTTGTTCCACCGCCACGCCCGTGGCCTGGCCATGACGCACGAAGGCGAGCAGCTGCGCAGCGCCACCGCCGACATGCACGAGCGCATCGACAAGGCCGCGCAGGCCATCGACGCCAGCCGTGACCGGCCCACCGGCGCCATCCGGCTGACCACCACCGTCTCGTTCGGATCGACCTGGCTGGCGCGGCAGCTGGGCGAGTTCCTTGATCTTTATCCCGATATCAGCGTCCACCTGATGCTCACCGATGCCGATCTCGATCTCGCCAAGCGCGAGGCCGACGTGGCGATCCGCTTTCACCGCCCGTTCCAGAGCGAGCTGATGCAGCGGCCGCTGGCCGGCATCCGTCATCACCTCGTCGCCAGCCCCGACTATCTTGCCCGCCACGGCGAGCCCAGGAGCATCGCCGATCTCGATCAGCACCGGCTGATTGCCTATGGCGATGCCGCGCCGGAGTTTCTGAAGGGCATCAACTGGATCCTTGAGCTCGGCCACGAAGGCCATCCGCGCGCCGCGGCACTGACCATCAACAACAGCCATGGCGTATTGCAGGCGGTGGAATCGGGGGCAGGGATCGCCGCATTGCCGTCCTATCTGATCCGCTTTTCCGGCAAGGTGCAGGTGGTGCTGCCGCAGGTGGAAGGCCCGGTGTTCCGCACCTTCTTCACCTATCCGGCCGAGCTGCGGCGCAGCTTGCGCATCGCTGCGCTGCGGGATTTCCTGGTCGAACGCATGACCGGAGCCGCTTTGGACATGTGAGGCAGGCGGTCGCAGGCATGGCCGCGCACCTGGCATCTTGCAGCGATAACAAGGCATTGACTGGAATCACTCCTCGTAAGCCATGCACTGAACGCATGGCTGCAACACGATATTGTGCAGTGCAAAAAGCCGGAGCGAATCCGTAGATAGTCCCTGTCGCCGCGATAGCGGCAACGCCGGGCCTGCTGCTCCTCCCCCCCCGCAGCCCGCCCGGCTTGATCGGCCCGCGCTTCCTCCCCCCCGAAGCGGCCGATCAGCCCGGATGCGCCACTCCTCCCCTCCCGGCGCGAGTATCCGGGCAAAGATTGAAGGGCCGGATGCCTCCCCCGCATCCGGCCCTTTTTTCCTGTCTGCGCCCCTGCGCCACCTTGCCAGCGCCGCCCGGCCTTCCCAACTGCATCTGCATCGGCTAACCGCTGTGGGCCCGGTTCGGGCCTGTAGCTCAATGGTCAGAGCAGGCCGCTCATAACGGCTTGGTTGGGGGTTCGAGTCCCTCCGGGCCTACCGGCAGTTTGGCCGGGCTTACCGGTGGTATCAAGGAAGCGGCGTCTGGACGTGTCGGTACAGCAAGCGGAATCAGGCCCGGCCCCGGCTGCGGATCAGCGTCCCCGCGCCAATTGGAAAAGCTGGGTCGGCGCCGGGCTCGGCCTCGTTGTGCTGGCACTGGCGGCCTGGGGCCTGAAGAAGATCTCCGGCCAGGTGACGATGGCCGACGTGATGGCCGAAATCCACGCCACGCCCACCCATCTGATTGCCTTTGCCGGCGTTTCCACCTTCCTCTCCTATGTCGTGCTGGTCGGCTACGACTGGTTCGCCACACGGCACCTGGGCTATCACATCGGCTGGCCCACGCTGGCTGCGGCCAGCTTCTCCAGCTTCACCATGAGCCACACGCTGGGCATCACAATCCTCACCGGCGGCACCGTGCGCTATCGCATCTACACCCGTGCCGGGGTGAAGCCGGCCGATATCGCCATGATCATCCTGCTCTGCGGCTGGACCTTCTGGCTGGGCATCATCTTCGTGGCCGGCGTTGGCCTGGTGGTCTCGCCCACGCTGGCCGAACCCATCCGGCAATGGGCGCCGCCGCAACTCGAAGAGTTTACCGGCGTGCTGCTGCTGGCCGGTGTCGTCGCCTACACGCTGCTGGCGGCAAGCTGGCGGCGCGAGTTCAAGCTTTTCCGCTATCGCTTCACCATTCCCGACGGCAAACAGACGCTGCAGCAGATCGCCATCGGGACCATCGATCTCGCCTTCGCCGGCGGCGCGCTCTACCTGCTGCTGCTGCCGGTCGCCGGCGTCCCTGATCTCCTCACCTTCCTGGTCATCTATGCCGTGGCCATGGTCACTGGCGCGCTGGCCCATGCGCCGGGCGGGCTGGGGGTGTTCGAACTGGTCATCGTCGGCCTGATGCCGGAGGCGGACAAGGCCGGCGTGCTGGCCGCCGTCGCGCTGTTCCGGCTGCTCTACACGTTCATTCCGTTCGTGCTGGGTGCCATGGTCATCGCCGTGATGGAAGCCCGCGCGCTCAAGGCAGCGCGCGCTGCTGGTCTGCCAGACGCTTCGCCAGTTTCGCCCGCCAATACGCACTGAGGCCGGGCAGGGCGATCAGCTCGACCAGTTCCTCATGGCGTCCCGCCTTGCCGGCCGCGATCGGCGAGAAGCGGGCGATCGGCCAGTCTGGGTTGGGCCGCTCGATCACGTCATGGCCGTCACCGGGCGCAATCGTGCCGCCGTCCAGCACCCGCAGATACCAGCCGCAGCGGCCCGAACGCGTCATCGCCTTGACGACGCGGGCGGTGCCCAGCGCCGCGGCAAAGGTGGAGCAGGGCTCGCGAATCTGGGCGATCTGCAGCGTGGCAGTCCCGCAGCGGATGACGTCACCCAGGCACAGGCTGGCCTCGTCGAGCCCGTCCACCACCAGATTCTCGCCCATGGCGCCGGGTTCAAAGCGGTCGGCAATCGCGGGAAATTCGGCGCGCCAGCCGGCATAGCCGGACAACGGATAGGCATAGACTGCCTTTTCCGGCCCGCCGTGCACCCGGGTGTTGCCGACCTGGTCACCGTCCAGCCCCAATTCGTGCACCACGACCGGGCCGCTGACCGGCTGGCGGCGATAGGCGGAGAGCCTGTTGTGGCCCGGCAACACCTGTGGCCGGCCAATGCGCAGCTGCGTGATTATGCCACTTGCGATCATGGCCATTTCCCATGACACTCGAGTTCTTGTTCAACAAGCTGAAAGGAGGTGATCCAGTGTCTCATTGCTTCATCATTGGCGCGAAGGCGCTGGTGGCCACGGTCGAGGTCGTGGTTCGCTGATACACCAGACACCGCCCTTCGCGGACGGATGACAATGTGGGGGCCGTCGGGAAACCGGCGGCCCTTTTCATTGGGCCAGCAGCACCGCAGCCTTTTGCACGGTGAACCAGGCGCCCCATGCCAGCGGGATCAGCACGGCGCCCCAGGCACCGAGGCGCAGGCTCCAGGCCGCAGGCGCTGCGGTGCCAGAGACAGCGGTGAGCGCGGGCGGCGGGCCATCATCCTCAACCCACAGATCGGCGCGCACCGGCCGCACCAGCAATGCCGCCACCAGACCCAGCGCCAGCAGGCCGGCCAGCATCAGGAAGATCGGGCCATAGACGGCCTCTCGCGGCACCCCTTCGGCCAGCCGGGCATCGCGAACATAGGCGACCAGCAGCGGCCCCAGCACGCCCGCGGTGCTCCAGGCGGTGAGCAACCGGCCGTGGATGGCACCAACCTGTTTGGTGCCGAACAGATCGGCGAGCCAGGCCGGCACCGCCGCAAAGCCGCCGCCATACATGGACGCGACCAGCGCGAAGATGGCGACAAACAGCGGCAAGCCGGGCGCCGTGGGCAGCGCCAGGCCATAGCAGGCCGCGCCCAGCGCCAGGATGGCGGCATACATGGCCTTGCGCCCGATCCGGTCTGACAGGCTGGCCCAGACGAAGCGCCCGGCGATGTTGAACAGGCTGATCAGGCCAACGAAGCCGGCACCGGCGGCAGCCGCGGCGGCCTTTTGCGCCTCGGTGAAATCAGAGAATCGCGCCGTCTCGCCAAACAGGCCGCCGCCAAAGATTTCCTGCACCATGGGGGAAGCGAGGCCGATGATGCCGATGCTGGCCGACACGTTCAACAGCAGCACGCACCAGACCAGCGCGAACTGCGGCGTACGCCAGGCGCGGCTGAGCGGCACATATTGGCCGCCGGCAATCACTTCGGCCTTGGTCGGCGGCGTCCAGCCCGGTGCCGGCAGGCGGAAGCCGAGCGCGCCGGCGGTCATGAACAGCCCATAGACGCTGGCCAGCACCAGCATCGCCTGCCACACGCCAACCTCGCGGGGTCCGGCAAAGGCCGCCATCAACCGGTCCGCCGCCGGACTGCCGACCATGGCACCGCCGCCAAAGCCCATGATCGCCATGCCGGTGGCCAGCCCGCGCCGATCCGGGAACCATTTGATCAGGGTGGAAACCGGTGTGATATAGCCGATGCCGAGCCCGATGCCGCCCAGCACGCCGGCGCCCAGCCACAGCAGCCACAGCATGTGGAGAGCGACGCCGAACGCGCCGACAGCGATGCCGCCGCACCAGCAGGCCGCCGCCACCAACCCGGCCCGGCGCGGCCCGACCCGCTCCACCCAGCCGCCCCAGGTGGCGG
>NZ_WNJP01000007.1 GCF_009733735.1 Sandarakinorhabdus oryzae
CGGCTGGAAATCGCACTGCCCGGCGGGGCGACCGCCCTGCGCGAGGCGTTGGCGTTGCGCGGCTGGGCGCTTGATCCGGTGGGCGCCGATCTGGTGCTGCGGCGACTGCCGGCACCGGTTGCGCCGCCGCCGACCAAGCCTGCTGCACCAACGCCCACACCGCCCGGCCGATGAGCGCCGCGCCCGAACCGGCGCTGCCGCTGGCCTGGCCGGTCGATCACAGCCCTGACCGGCTTGCCATCACCGAGGCCAATCGCGCCGCTGCCGCCTGGCTGGCGGCCCCAAGCCTTTGGCCGGTGCCGGTAACGTTGATCGTCGGGCCGGAAGGCAGCGGCAAGACCCACCTGGCGCGCTGGTTTGCCGCCCATCACCGGGCGCAGGTGATCGAGAATGCGGAAAGGCAAGACCCGGAAAGCCTGTTCCACGCCTGGAACGCCGCCACCCGCGAAACGCCGCTGCTGCTTACCAGCCCTCTCAGCCCGCGCGATTGGGGCCATGGCCTGCCCGATCTGGCCAGCCGGCTGGCGGCGACGCCATTGGTCAGGCTCGGTGAGCCGGATGATGAACTGCTCGGCGCCGTGCTGGCCAAGCTGTTCGGGGAACGCGGCATCAAGGTGGGCGATGATCTGATCCGCTGGCTGGTGGTGCGCATCGAGCGCAGCCTTGTGGCGGCGCAGGCGGTGGTTGCGGCGCTGGATGCTGCCGCGCTTTCCCGCCGCCGCGCCATCACCATTCCCTTCGCCCGCGAAGTCGTCGACGGGCAGGGCGAATTCGGTTTCTAGGCCGTGAACGCATGAAATCCACCCTTCGTGATGGCCCGGAGAAGCCAAATCGGCGTTGGCGGAAGGCGAAGGCGGGGCAAAGCCCCCCAGCGAGCCGCCCGACGACGTTGATTTGACTTCTCCGGGCCACCGCAGGCGGGATTGTGCAGCCCGATGCAGCGCTCGCTGCGCTTGGGCGGTAGCGCTGCTACCGCCACGGCGCTTGCTCACTCGCCTCGGGCTGCACAATCCCGTCCCGACGGGTGAATTTCATGCGTTCACGGCCTTTAGTCGCCCAGCCGGTCGAGCGCGTGGCGGGCGGTGGAGACGACGGCGCGGAACAGCAGCTCCAGCACCCAGCGCAGGAAGGCGCGGGACAGGTCCTTGGCAGCCGTCGCGGCGCGGCCGAGGAACTTGAAGATCGCCCTCACCAGGGTCGAGATATAGGCGGACAGTTCGAGCGAGGCTTCGACTCCAGCCGCCAGCACCGACGCGATGCGATCCAGCAGCGTGGCGCCCACGGTCAGCACCGAACCCACCACCACTTGTGCTGCGCGCTTCAAGATCCAGGCCAGCGCGTCGCCGATCAAGCCGAGCAGCCGGGCCGATCCCATCACGAAGCCGTTGGTGACGCCGCCTTCGGCCAGCCAGCGCTGCAGCTTGATACCGCTGTCCGGCTCCTGCCCGACGACGCTGAGGCCCGACCAGCTCATCTCGCCGACGCCGGGCACATAGCTGTCGTCCATGCCGTGATATTTCGGATTGATGATGCCGCCATCTGTGTTGGGCAGGGCAAAGGCGTCGCCCGGTGGCGCGTGGAAGAACGGAAACAGCGGGATCATCGGCACCGGATCGGCCGGGTGGAAGACACGGCGGATATTCTCGCTGCCGATATTGTTGTCGAGCCATCTGACGAAGGCCCAGTTGCCGACACGCGGCGCGCCGAACGTGTAGATGGAGACCCGGCGTTCGCCGCGCGCAATCAGGGTCGCGCCGTTCAGTGTGGCCAGCGCGCCGCCCAGGCTGTGGCCGACGATGTGGATGCGGCGGAACGGGCCGGCCGCCCGCAGCGACTGGTCGATCTGGCTCTGCATCGTCTCGCGCAGTCGGTTGAAGCCGGCGTGGACCAGCGCGCCGCCTGGCCCCACTTCCATGGCGATGGTCAGGTTGGTCAGCCAGTCTTCGACGCTGGTCTTGTACGTGCCGCGCGTCACCAGCAGCAGATCGCCTTCATAGGGCGTGTTGGCCTTGCCGCGCGCCAGATAGCCAAAGCCTGACGTGGTGCGGAACATGGATATGCCGGCCCGGCCGGATATGGGCGTGTTGGACGTGATGTCGAAAAACGCCTCCGTGCCCAGCGTGCGGCCACGCGCGGCCAGCCCGGCCATATCGGTGGTGCGCAGGCCATAGACGCCGGTGGCCGCCGCAGCGGCAAGCGCTGGGGTCAACTGGGTCATGGCTGCGCCTTTCCGGTCTCGCCAAGCGGGCTGATGGTGGCGCGGCCATAGACCGGGCCATTGTGGGCAATCGGCGCATCGAGGATCACGGTCACCGCCAGCGCACTGGCCTGCTTTCCGGCGCCCAGTTCGCCGCCGGCGCGATAATTGCGCTTGTCGAGCATCCACACATCAACTGTCTGGCCGGCGTGGGTGACGCGGATGGTCTGTTCCACGAACGGTTCGTGCGGCAACCAGGCCCTGAGGCCACCGCGCCGGCTGACGGCGGGCAGGCGGAAATTGCCCTGGGCATCGGTGGTGGTGCTGTCCTTGCCCTTCTCGTCGGTCAGGCCCCAGTCCCAGCTGCGTTCGACACTGGCGCCAGCCACCGGCGCGCCGCCCGACAGCACCTGGCCGTGCAGTTCCGAAAATATCACCATGTCGGCCATGTCATTGCACCCTGAAAGCGTGGCGGCAGCCAGCAGGGCGAGCGCCAGCCTGGCACCGTTTGGCCGGTTGCTGCGGTTCATCTGCTGCTGCAAAATCTGGCTCCACCCCGTCGCCGTCCTGCGAATGCCTTGATTTGTCTGCCGCTCTCGGGGCGGAGTCAACAGGCCGGCGCTGCTTTCCCGTCGCGTTTGGACACTACCCAGCGGCGATTGGCCGGGGTAAAGCATCGGCCATGCAAATTGCGCCCGATCTGCTTCCCAACCAGCGCTACATCAACCGCGAACTGTCGTGGCTGTCGTTCAACGAGCGTGTGCTGGCCGAAGCCACCAACCGCGCCCATCCGCTGCTGGAGCGCCTGCGCTTCCTGTCGATCTCGGGCAACAACCTCGATGAATTCTACATGGTGCGCGTCGCCGGTCTGCGCGGCCAGGTGCGCGGCAATATCGACACGTTGAGCGCCGAAGGCATGACTCCGGCCCAGCAGTTGCTGGCCATTGCCGACCGCGCTGACCTGCTGATGGAAGAGCAGCAGCGGGTGTGGAGCCTGCTGGTCAAGGAACTGGCGCGCGCCGATTTCCAGGTGATCACCGCCGACCAGTTGGGCA
The DNA here is from genome assembly GCF_009733735.1 of Sandarakinorhabdus oryzae. Lineage (GTDB taxonomy): Bacteria > Pseudomonadota > Alphaproteobacteria > Sphingomonadales > Sphingomonadaceae > Sandarakinorhabdus > Sandarakinorhabdus oryzae. The sequence continues at coordinate 3,253 of NZ_WNJP01000007.1, forward strand.
AGGCGGAGCGGGACTGGTTGCAGACGCATTTCCTCGACCAGATTTTCCCGGTGCTGACCCCGCAGGCCATCGACCCGGCACACCCGTTCCCGTTCATCCCCAACAAGGGCTTTTCGCTGATCCTCGAACTGCGCCGCCAGTCGGACGATGAACTGCTGCGCGCGCTGTTGATGTTGCCGGCGATGCTGCCGCGCTTCATCCGGCTGCCCGGCAAATCCGTGCGCTGGATCAGCCTTGAGAACACCATCCGCGCCTTCTTCGGGCAATTGTTTCCCGGTTACGATCTCATCGGCGATGGCGCCTTCCGCGTGATCCGCGATTCCGACATCGAGGTGGAGGAAGAGGCCGAAGATCTGGTGCGTTTCTACCAGACCGCGCTGAAGCGGCGGCGGCGCGGCGAGGTGATCCACCTCACCATGGAGGAAAATGCCCCGCCCGGCCTGTTGATGCTGGTGAAGAGCCAATTGGGCGTGGAAGACCGTGATACCATCCTGGTCTCCGGCGTGCTGGGGATCAACGATCTGGCGCTGCTGGTGGAGGAAGACCGGCCCGACCTCAAGTTTGAACCGCACACGCCGCGCTTCCCCGAACGCATCCGCGAGCATGGCGGCGATTGCTTTGCCGCGATCCGCGCCAAGGACCTGGTGGTCCACCACCCTTATGAAAGCTTCGAGGTGGTGCTGGCCTTCCTGCGCCAGGCCGCGGCCGATCCCGACGTGATCGCCATCAAGCAGACGCTGTATCGCGCTGGCAAGAACTCGCCCATCGTGCGCGCCCTGATTGACGCGGCCGAGGCCGGCAAGTCGGTGACGGCGGTGGTCGAGCTGAAGGCGCGCTTTGACGAGGAACAGAATATCCGCTGGGCCAGCGAGCTGGAACGCGCCGGCGTGCAGGTCGTCTATGGCTTTGTCGAATGGAAGACGCACGCCAAGCTGAGCATGGTGGTGCGGCGCGAGGGCGCGGCGATCCGCACCTATGTGCATTTCGGCACCGGCAATTATCACCCGGTGACGGCGCGCATCTACACCGATCTGTCGTTCTTCACCGCCGATCCGGTGCTGGCCCGCGATGCCGCGCAGGTGATGAACTATATCACCGGCTATGTGCAGCCGACCCGGCTGGAGAAACTGGCAATGGCGCCGCTCGCCATGCGCAGTCGGCTCTATGGCCTGATCGACGAGGAGATCGCCCACGCGCGAAAAGGCCGGCCGGCAGCGATCTGGGTGAAACTGAACAGCCTGGTTGATACCGGCATCATCGAGAAATTGTATGAAGCAAGTAGTGCCGGCGTCGAGATCGATCTGATCGTGCGCGGCATCTGCTGCCTGAAACCGGGCGTGCCCGGCCTGTCGGACAATATCAGGGTGAAATCGGTGATCGGCCGCTTCCTCGAGCACAGCCGCATCTGTGTGTTCAGCGGCGGCCATGAACTGCCCAGCCGCCATGCACGCGTGTTCATCAGTTCGGCTGACTGGATGCCGCGCAACCTCGATCGCCGCGTGGAGATCATGGTGCCGATCGAGAATCCCACCGTCCACGCCCAGGTGCTGAACCAGGTGATGCTGGCCAATCTGAAGGACAACCAACAGAGCTGGGAAATGGACGCCGGTGGCCATTATGCCCGGGTCGAGGTCGGGCGCGACGATCCGTTCAACCTGCATCGCTATTTCATGACCAATCCCTCGCTGTCAGGCCGCGGCCAGATGAAGGATGCCAAGGCGGTGCCGGTGCTGGTGCTGCCGGATGAAGATGAGGATTTGAACGAGCAGACCGATGCCGCCGGCCTGGCCTGAGCGCATTTTGGAGCGCTGGCGGCCGGCCTCAACGCCGGCGGGCGCCGATGATGACCGCTGCGCCATCATCGACATCGGCAGCAACTCCATCCGCCTTGTCGTCTATCACGGCCGCACCCGCATGCCGGAGACGATGTTCAACGAAAAGGTGATGGCCGGGCTGGGGCGCGGGCTGGCCGCCAATGGCCGGCTGAGCGACAATGCCATGGACGTGGCGGTGGCTGGCCTTCGCCGCTTTGCCGCGCTCACCCGGGCCATGGGCGTCGCCAATGTGCGCACTGTGGCCACAGCGGCGGTGCGTGAGGCGAGGAATGGCCACGACTTCATTGATCGGGTCGCTGCTGAATGCGGGCTGGCGATCGAGGTGATCGATGGCGAGGCCGAAGCGCGCGCCGCCGCCATGGGGCTGGTGTCGGGCATTCCGCTGGCCGATGGCGTGGTCGGCGATCTGGGTGGCGGCAGCCTGGAACTGATCCGCGTATCGGGCGGCGAGATGGGCAACCGCATCTCGCTCCCCATCGGCGCGCTGCGGCTGGATGCGGTCAGGAAGCGCGACCGCCGCGCGCTGGCGCCGTTCATCGCCAAGGCGCTGGACAAGGTGGATTGGGCCGGGGAAGGCAAGGGCCGGCCCTTCTATACCGTGGGCGGATCATGGCGGGCGCTGGCGCAGATCCACATCTGGATGACCGGCCATCCGCTGCCAATCGTGCATCAATATGAGATGCCGGCGAGCGCCCCGGCCAAGCTGTTCCGCAGCCTTGCGCACACCGATCTCGCCACGCTGAAGGCCGTGCCGCATCTTTCGACCTCGCGGCTGCCGTCACTGCCGGGGGCGGCGATGCTGCTGGCGGCGGTGGTCAAGAAGCTCGGATCGTCCAGCGTCATCGCCTCGGGCTTTGGCCTGCGCGAAGGGCTGCTCTATGCCGATCTCCCGCCGGAAGAGCGGGCGCTTGATCCGCTGATCGCCGCGGCCCGAGCCGAAGGCGCGCGCCAGGGCCGCTTTGCCGAACATGGTGACATGCTGTTCGACTGGATGGACCCGCTGTTCAGCGACGAACCGGCCGGGGATCGCCGCCTGCGGCTGGCGGCGTGCCTCTTGTCGGACATTGCCTGGCGCGCCCACCCGGATTTCCGCCCGGAACGCGGCGTTGACGTGGCGCTGCATGGCAATTGGGTGGCGGTCAATTCGGCAGAGCGGGCAGCGCTGGCCTGCGCGCTGCATTATTGTTTCGGCGGCAGTCCCGATGCGCCGGTGATGGCCACGTTGTTGCAACTGGCGCCGGTGCAGCTGCTGGCCCGTGCCCGCGCCTGGGGGCTGGCGCTGCGCCTCGGTCAGCGCCTCACCGGCGGCACCGCCGTCGGGCTGGCCGCCAGCCGGCTGGAACGGGCCGGCAATGCACTGCTGCTTCGGGTGGGCAATGGCCATGTCGATCTGGCCGGTGGCGACGCCGTGCAACGCCGGTTGAAGTTGTTGGGCGCGGCGCTCGGGCTGCAGCCGCAGATGGAGCTCAGCTGATGCACGTTGCCATCCTCACCTTCGATGGCTTCAACGAGATCGACAGTTTCGTGGCCGCAGCGATCATCAACCGGCTGCGTCCGCTTGGCTGGATGGCGCACATCACCTCGCCAGCGGTGCGCGTCACTTCGATGAACGGCGTGGAGATCGCGGCCCAGCGCCCGATCGAATTTGCCGCCGAGGCTGATGCCGTGATCATCGGCAGCGGCATCAAGACGCGCGAAGTGGCCGAAGATGCGGCCCTGCTGGCCCGGATCAGGCTCGATCCGACCCGACAGCTGATCGGCGCGCAATGTTCGGGCACGTTGCTGCTGGCCCGCTTGGGCCTGATCGGTTCGCTGCCGGCCTGCACCGATCTGATCAGCAAGCCCTGGGTGCAGGCGGCCGGCGTTGACGTGATCGATGCGCCGTTCGTGGCGCACGGCAATGTCGCGACCGCCGGCGGGTGCCTGGCTTCGCCCTATCTGGCGGCGTGGATCATGGCGCGCGGCGCTGGCTGGGAGGCGGCAGCGAGCGCCCTCCATTATGTTGCGCCGGTGGGTGAGAAGCAGCGCTTTGTCGAAAGTGCGCGGGCTGTTGTCGCGCCGTTTCTGGAGCCAGTGCCAGCTTAATCGCCGCTCAACTGGCTCATTTTCAGTTTGCCGTCGGTGACAGCAAAGCCAAGCCGGCCTTCCACCAGCGCCAGTGCATCGGCGCCAAAGATGTCGTGCCGCCAGCCCTGCAGCACATCAAGGCCATCGCGCTGGCCGGCGGCGAGCAGTTCCAGATCATCGGCGCGCACGATCAGGCGCGGCGCCACGCCGGCTTCCTTGGCGCGGATCTTCAGCAGCAATTTCAACAGGTCAGCGATCAGCGCGCCTTCGCTCGACAGGCCCGGCCGCTGCGGCTCGCGCGCCGGCAATTCCTCGGGGTCGAGCGGCTGCGCCAGTTCCAGCGCTTCCATCAGACGGGCGCCGATGGCGTTGCCACCCCAGGCCGCCGACAGCCCGCGCACCTTGGCCAGATCGGCCTGGGTGCGGGGCGGTGAGGAGGCGAGATCGGCCAGTGTCTCGTCCTTGACGATGCGGCCGCGCGGCACATCCTTGTCCTGCGCTTCCAGCTCGCGCCAGCGCGCCAGCGCCTTCAGCCGGCCCAGCACGTCGGGCTTGCGGCTGGGCAGGCGCAGACGCAGCCAGGCACGTTCCGGATCATTGGCATAGGTGGCCGGATCGGAGGCGCGCGCCATCTCCTCGTCCAGCCACTCGCCGCGGCCGGTGCGGCGGAGCTTGTCGACCATCTTGGGGAAGATGCGGGCGAGGTGGGTGACGTCGCCAATGGCATAATCGATCTGGCGATCGTTCAGCGGCCGCCGCGCCCAGTCGGTGAAGCGGGCGCCCTTGTCGATATGGATGTTGGTGTAGGCGGCAACCAGGTTGGTGTAGCCGATCTGCTCGCCCAGCCCCAGCGCCATGGCGGCGATCTGGGTGTCAAACAGCGGCTGCGGCGTCTTGCCGGTCAGATTGTAGATGATTTCCAGATCCTGCCCGCCGGCGTGGAAGACTTTCAGAACCGGTTCTTCGACCAGCAGCTTCAACAGCGGCGTGAGATCGAGATCGGGGCTCTTGGGATCGATGGCGGCGGCTTCGTTAAGGCAGGCGACCTGCACCAGGCACAGATCCGGGTAGTAGGTGCTCTCGCGCATGAATTCGGTGTCCACCGCGACGAAATCGGCGGCGGCCCAACGGGCGCAAAGTGCTTCGAGAGTCGCGGTGTCCGTCACCAGCGGATGAATCAGCATGGCGCCCGTTACTCCAATCTCGCCGCTTGACAAAGCGGTGAATGACGTGTGCTAGCCGCCGCTCACGAACAAAGTTCCTGGAACCGCCAAAATGCACGCTTATCGCACCCACAACTGTGCCGCCCTGCGCGCCGCCGATGCCGGCCAGACGGTTCGCCTGTCGGGTTGGGTCCACCGCAAGCGCGATCATGGCGGCGTGCTGTTCATCGATCTGCGCGATCATCATGGCATCACCCAGATCGTCGCCGGCCCATCGTCACCGGCCTTCCCGGTGCTGGACCGGATCAGGCAAGAATCGGTCGTCACCATCACCGGTGAGGTGGTGCTGCGCGAAGCCGGTGCCATCAACGCCCGGCTGCCGACCGGCGAGGTGGAGGTGCGCGCCAAGGACATCGTGGTGCAATCGGCCGCCGATGAACTGCCGATGCCGGTGGCGGGCGAAGCGGAGTATCCCGAAGACATCCGCCTGAAATATCGCTTCCTCGATCTGCGCCGTGACCGCCTGCACCAGAACATCATCTTGCGCAGCCAGGTGATCGCGAGCCTGCGTCGCCGCATGATCGATCAGGGTTTCACCGAGTTTCAGACGCCGATCCTGACCGCGTCGAGCCCGGAAGGCGCGCGCGATTACCTGGTGCCCAGCCGCGTGCATCCGGGGAAATTCTATGCGCTGCCGCAGGCGCCGCAGATGTTCAAGCAGCTGCTGATGGTGGCCGGCTTTGACCGCTATTTCCAGATCGCGCCCTGTTTCCGCGATGAAGACGCCCGCGCTGACCGTAGCCCAGGTGAATTCTACCAGCTCGATTTCGAAATGAGCTTCGTGACGCAAGAGGACGTGTTCGCTGCCATCGAACCGGTGCTGGCCGGCGTGTTCGAGGAATTTTCCGGCTTTGGCGGCCGCGAACCCTGGTCGGTCACCAAGGGCGCCTTCCCACGCATTCCCTATGCGGAATCGATGCTGAAGTACGGCAACGACAAGCCCGATCTGCGCAACCCGCTGATCATCAGCGATGTGTCGAGCCACTTCGTCGGCTCGGGCTTTGGCCTGTTTGCGAAGATGGTCGAGGGCGGCAGTGTCGTGCGCGCCATTCCGGCGCCGGGCACCGCCGACAAGAGCCGCAAGTTCTTCGACGACATGAACGAATGGGCGCGCAGCGAAGGCTATGCCGGCCTGGGCTATGTCACGCGCAAGGCCGGCGAGTTCGGCGGCCCCATCGCCAAGAACCATGGCGAAGCCGGCATGCTGGCACTCTATGACGCGCTCGGCCTTGGCCCGGACGATGGCTGCTTCTTTGCCGCCGGCAAGGAAAAGGACGCCGCCAAGCTGGCCGGCCTCGCCCGCACCCGCATCGGCACCGAACTGAACCTGATCGAGCACAACGCCTACAAATTCTGCTGGATCGTCGATTTCCCGATGTTCGAATATGACGAGGACGCCAAGAAGATCGACTTCAGCCACAACCCGTTCTCGATGCCGCAGGGCGAGCTGGAGGCGCTGGAGACGCAGGATCCGCTGACCATCAAGGCCTATCAGTATGATATCGTCTGCAACGGCGTCGAACTGTCGTCGGGTGCGATCCGCAACCACCGGCCGGACATCATGTACAAGGCGTTCGAAATCGCCGGCTACACCAAGGAACAGGTCGACGAGAATTTCTCCGGCATGATCAACGCCTTCAAGTTTGGCGCCCCGCCGCACGGCGGCTCGGCGCCGGGCGTTGATCGCATGGTGATGCTGATCGCGGATGAGCCCAACATTCGCGAAGTCATCGTTTTCCCGATGACGCAGAAGGCCGAAGACCTGATGATGAACGCGCCGGCGCCGGTGACGCTGAAGCAGTTGCGCGAATTGCATATCCGCGTGGTGGACTGACATGTCCGGTGCCGCCCGGCGAGCGCGGTAGAATTTGCAAGCAAGTCTGAAGAGGCAAGCCGCCCGGGCACACCCTGGGCGGCTTGCCGTATCTTCTGCACTGGTGCCGGACGTCAATGTGGTCCGTTGCCTTCTGTAAATAATCTGTTATTTTTTCATTCATGTTGATGTTCGCGTTGGGCATCGACAACGGGGGAGTGTGAGATGCGCAGGTTTCTGATTGCGGCTTCTGTTCTGGCCGCCGCGACGTCGGCGAGTGGGACGGTGACCACCTTGTCGGGCAGCTTCACGGCGACTGATTGGAGCGTCTATTTCGGCACACCGGCGCCGCCGCCGATCACGCCGCTGTTTCTCAGCTACTCCGTTACCTTCGACGATGCACTGACGTACAACAATGACGCGAACCCGCTCACCATCGTCAGCACCAACATCCCCTATCCGATCAAGTTCAGCTTCCAGGCCAACGGCACGGGTTATATTCTCGCGTCGAGCGGCGATCCGAGCAGCTGCACCCATTTCCCCAACACCTTCTGTGCCTTCTTCAGCACGTCGGCGCCGAGCAATCCCAATTTCGTCGAGCAGTCTGGCGACACTGGTGGCTGGCGCGCGAACACGATCACGCCTGGGATCGGTGCCGTACCGGAGCCGGCGAGCTGGGCGATGTTGATTGCCGGCTTTGGCCTGGTCGGCGCGGTCTCCCGCCGTCGGCGCGGCGCCGTCGCGGCCTGATCGGGCTTGCTTCAAGGCCGGCGGGCTGCCAGCCTGCCGGCCATGAGCCCGCACAATCTCGCCGAATTTGAAGCTGATCATGATCTGCCGCGCGGCGATTATGAAACGAAGCTGGAGGCGCTGCAGCACCGGTTGGAGTTGATCCAGGCCGCCTATATCGCGCAGGGGCTGAAGGGCATCGTCGCGCTGGAAGGCTGGGATGCCGCCGGCAAGGGCGGTCTGGTGACGCGCATGAACGCAACGCTCGATCCGCGTTATTGCAAGGTCTGGCCGATCGCGGCGCCCTCGAAGGAAGAGGCTGCCCGCCATTATCTCTGGCGCTTCTGGCAGCGGTTGCCTGGCAATCGTGAAATCGCCGTGTTCGATCGCACCTGGTATGGCCGCGTGCTGGTAGAGCGGGTGGATGGTTTCACGCCTGAGCCGCGCTGGCGCCAGGCCTATGGCGAGATCAATGATTTCGAAGCGCTGTTGATGGGCGATGGCGTGCGGCTGGTGAAGATCTTCCTGCACATCACCCAGAAGGAACAAGACAAACGACTTGAAGAACGGCTGAAAACGCCCTGGAAACGCTGGAAGACTGGCGCAGAGGATTATCACAACCGGTCAAAACGCGCCGATTATATGGCGGCCTATCACGACATGTTCCGCCTGTGCTCGCCGCCGGAAGCGCCCTGGCATGTGGTCGCCGCCAACGACAAGAAATGGGCCCGGGTGCGCAGCCTCGAGATCATCTGCGATACGCTGGGCGCCGGGGTGGACCTGCGTTGGCCGGAGCCCGATCCGGAACTGGTGAAGACGGCCGAGAAAGCGCTGGGGAAGAAGCTGCTTTAACCCGGCGTGCTCTTGCCCAGCCACTCGCTCAGCCGGTTCGGGCCCTTCGTGGTCGCCCGGTCGGGATAGAGGGTTTCATACACGACGGCATTTTCCAGCACCCGCTGCACATAATTGCGGGTTTCGGAGAATGGGATGCTCTCGATCCAATCGATGATGTCGCCGTCCTTCGGGTTGCCGTTGAGGGCGAGGAAGCGCCGGACATTGCCCGGCCCGGCATTATAGGCCGCCACGGCCAGCGGCGCCGATCCGCCATAGGCGGCGCGCAGCCGTTCCAGATAGGCGCTGCCCAGTGTGACATTCCACACCGGGTCGTCCAACAGCCGGCTGGCTGGGCTGGCCGGAAGGCCGAGTTTCTGCGCGGTTTCCGCCGCCGTGCCGGGGAGCAGCTGCATCATGCCCAGCGCATTGGCGCTCGATCGCGCGCTGCGGTCGAACTGGCTTTCCTGGCGGGTGATGGCGTGAATGATGGCAAAGCGCGGGACCAGGCTGTCGGGCAGCGGCAGCAACGGGAAGGCCGCCGCTATCATCGTCAGTTCGGCAGTGCCGCGCGCCGCCTTGCCGGCATGAACACCGGCATCGGGGCGCCCCAGCGGCCCGGCGAGATTGGCCACCAGGATGGCGCGGTCCGGCGTGTCGGCTGTGTCGGCCAGCTGCTTCAGGAAGATGGTCTGCCGCGGGCGATCGACATCGGCGAGCGCGAACACCGCCCGCACCCGCGGTTCGGCGCGGAAATTCCCCGCGCTGCGGCTGTCAACGGCCGGCAGCGGACGCGCGGTCAGTGCCAGCGCCTGGCCCAACCGCTCCGCGGCGAGCTGGCCGTAGAAATAATCGGGGTGGCTGGCAGCGGCGGCATAATATTGCCGGGCCTGATCGCGCTGGCCGGCGGCTTCAGCCGCGCGACCAGCCCAATAATCGCCGCGGGCCTGGCTGATTGGCGCCTGCGCCACGGCGCGGGCATTGCGGAAATGGCTGAGGGCAAGGCCCGGCTGGCCCAGCTTGCGCAGCGCCAACCAGCCGGCCAGCCATTCCGTGTCGAGAAAGGCGGCGCGCTCGCTGACCGGGCGGTTGGCCATGCGGGCCGGGTCGAGGCCATGGCTGGCCAGCACGGCACGCGCGCTTGTCGCATTGCCAGCCCGCCACAGCGCGCGGCCGATGTCGAGCCGGGACTTCAGCCAGGATTCAAGCCCAAGCGTGAATTCGCCGCCGGCAACCCGCGACGTCGCGTTGGCGGCGAGCAGGGCATTGCCCTCGTCGGCCCGGTTGTTGCGGATCAGCCATTGCGCCTCGTCGAGCAGCAGCCCGGCCTCTCGCCGCAGGGCCGGCGAGATGACGCCGAGCCGCGCCGCGACGTCTGGCGCATTGCGCTTCAGCGCGATGCGGGCCAGCGCCCACAGCCGCGTGTCGGTATCGACGCGGGCCAGCATGCGGCCGGCCGGAGTCGTCCGGTCGGCCCACAACAGCCGGTCCATGCGGTTGGCATGATCGGCCGGGCGCAGCCTGTCGCCGAAACGGGCAAGCAGACGGGCCTCCTGCGTTTCATCGAGGCCGGCCGAATCCCACGCGTCGCGGGCCCAGGTGGCGGCCGCACTGGCCTGCCCGGTTGCCGCCAGCGCTTCGGCCAGCCGCCATTTGCCTTCGGCGGTGAGCGGGGGGACCTTGGCGAAATGGCGCACGATCTGATCGGGCGGCGTGTCGTCGTTGATGTTCCGTTCGGCGAGGCGGCGGATGGTGGTGACCGCCGGCCAGTCGAGATGACCGGCCAGGAAGGCGGCATAGTCGCTGAAGCTTCCCTTGAAGCTGTCGCGCCGCAGCCGGTCCCAAGTCACGACGTCGTCGAGCACCGGTACCGCCTGGCCGCCGGTGAGCGGCGCCGCCGACAATCCGCTGAAGCGCCCGGCCTCGTTGTCGGCCAGTCGCGCCTGGTAGCGGGCGATGGTGGCGGCATCGAGGGCCTGAGCGGCGGCCGGCGCGGCGGTGGCCAGCATGGCAATGCTGGACAGGGCGGCCCAGCCGCTTCTATTGCGCGCATTGAACATGGCGCCTGTGATAAGGGGCGGCAGAGGAACGCGCAATGAATGGACTCACCCTCAACGGATCGATGCCGGCTCTGGTCACTCCGTTCAGGAACGGCGCGGTGGACCTCGACGGCTTTGCTGCCTTTGTCGAATGGCAGATCGGCGAGGGCAGCCACGGCCTGGTGCCGGTGGGGACGACGGGCGAATCGCCGACGCTGAGCCATGACGAGCATTATGCCGTGATCACCGCCTGCGTTGACGTGACTAACAAGCGCGTGCCGGTCATCGCCGGCTGCGGCAGCAATGATACGCGCACGGCCATCGCCCACCTCGCCCACGCCGAAAAGGTGGGCGCTGATGCTGCGCTGATCGTCGTGCCTTATTACAACAAGCCGTCGCAGGCTGGCCTGATCGCGCATTTCACCGCCCTGCACGACGCGGCACGGCTGCCGATCATCATCTACAATATTCCCGGCCGCAGCGTCGCCGACATGAGCGTGGAAACGATGGCGCAGTTGGCCCGGCTGCCGCGCATCATCGGCGTGAAGGACGCGACCGGCAATATCGCCCGCGTCGCCCAGCAGCGCCTGGCCTGCGGGGCCGATTTCATCCAGCTTTCGGGCAATGACGACATGGCGCTGGGCTTCAACGCGCAGGGCGGGGTGGGGGCGATTTCCGTCACCGCCAACGTGGCGCCGCGCCTGTGTGCCCAGATGCAGGAAGCCATGCTGAAGGGCGATTATGCCGCCGCGCTCGCCATCAACGATCGGCTGCAGCCGCTGCACGCGGCGCTGTTTGCCGACACCTCGCCGGGCCCGACCAAATATGCGCTGGGTCGCCTGGGCCGGATGACGACCGAGGTGCGCCTGCCCATCGTAGAGCCATCGGCGGCAGCCAAGGCCGCCGTCGATGCCGCGCTTGTCCACGCCGGGTTGATGTGATGGCCAGGCCCAAGCCCGAAACCGGCGTGAAGGTGAAGACGGTCGCCGAGAACCGGCGCGCCCGGTTCGAATATTATATCGAGGATGTGGTGGAGGCCGGCATCGCGCTGACCGGCACCGAGGTGAAGTCGCTGCGCATTGGCCAGGCCAGCATCGCCGAAAGCTTTGCCGAGGTGAAGGACGGCCAGATGTGGCTGATCAACGCCACCATCCAGGAATTCAGCCACGGCAATATCTTCAACCACGAGCCCAAGCGGCCGCGCAAATTGCTGTTGCATGGCCGCGAGATCGACAAGATGAACAACGCCGTGACCCGCCAGGGCATGACGCTGATCCCGCTGTCGATCTATTTCAACGGCACCGGCCGCGCCAAGGTCGAACTGGCGTTGGGCAAGGGCAAGAAGCTGCACGACAAGCGCGAAACGGCCAAGGAACGCGACTGGCAGCGCGACAAGGCCCGCCTGCTGAGGGATCGAGGCTGATGGCAGAAAACGGCGGCAAGGACGGTGGCATTCGCGAGAAGCTGATTGCCATCAAGCAGGCCTGGGCCGAAAGCCGCCGCCTGCTCACCGGCCATACCGACCCCGGCCACGCCCAGCGCCTGCCGCCAGGCCAGCGCCTGGTCACAAATTGGCCGGTGCTCGATCTGGGGGTAAAGCCGGCAATCTCGCAGGCGGAATGGCGGCTGAGCGTCGATGGCGCCGTGGCCAATCCGGTGACCTGGGACTGGGCGACCTATCAGGCGCAGCCGCAGGTCGAAGACGTGTCCGATATCCATTGCGTCACCCAATGGTCGCGCTTTGACAATCGCTGGTCGGGCGTCGCCACCAGCCATCTCTTGAGCGTGGTGCAGCCGCTGCCCAATGCGAATGTCGTCGTTCTGCATGGTGCCGATGGCTACACCACCAATGTCACGCTGGAGCGGTTTGCCGGCGATGATTGCCTGATCGCCCATGCCCATGATGGCGTGCCGCTGAGCCGTGAGCATGGTGGCCCGGTGCGAGCGATCATCCCGCGCTGGTATTTCTGGAAATCCGCCAAATGGCTGGCCCGCATCGAGGTTCTGGCCGTGGACAAACCGGGCTTCTGGGAGGTACGTGGCTATCACAACGATGGCGACCCCTGGACGGAGCAACGCTATTCCTGACCAGTCTCCCCCTGACGAAGCGCCCGCCGCTGTGAGCGACTGGACTCACTTCCATCCGGTCGAGAACAGCTGGCCAGTGCCCTATGCGGAAGGACTGACCAGTCCGTGGATCGGCTCGCTGCTGATGAACCTGCCGATCGCGCTGGCGTTGATCGACAGTTCGGGGCGGATTGTCACCGGCAATGACGCGATGAAGGCGACAGCCGGCAAGGGCTGGCGCCCCGGCCTGCGACCCGAGGCGATGGTGGTTGCCGATGATGCCCCGCTGCTGGCCCGCGCAGTCGCCGACGTGTTGAATGGCGGCGATGCCCACGGCCTGCGGCTGGCATTGTCGGAACGGCCCGACGAACTGCGCGACATCAATGTCATGCCGATCCCGCCCGGCATGGGCTTTGCCGCGCTGATCGCCATGCGCGACATCCGCGAGCAGATGCGGTTGGAAGCCCAGGTCGCCGCCGTCACCCGTCTGCAGGCAGTGGGCCAGTTGGCCGGCGGGGTCGCGCATGATTTCAACAATCTGCTCACCGCCATTCTGGGGCATGCCGAGCATCTGCTGGAACAGTTCTCCGATCCCAGCGCCGAACATGAGGCCATCCTAGAAATATTGCGCAACGGCCAGCGCGGCGCCAACCTGGTTGGCCAGTTGCTCGCCTTCGCCCGTCAGCAACCACAGCACCGGCAATTGCTGTGCGTGCAGGACGTGGTGCAGGAGCTGCGGCCGCTGCTGGTGAAGCTGCTCGGCCCGGCCATCGAACTCGAGATCGTCGCGCCGCAAGGCCAGTTCAGCGTGCGCGCTGATCCGGGCCAGCTTGAGCAGGTGATCGTCAACCTTGCCGTCAACGCCCGCGACGCCATGCAGGGCAATGGCAAGCTGGTGATCACCATCGCTGATATCACCCGCCGCAACGTCAAGGCGCTGGGCCATGACATGATGCCGGCGATCGATTTCGTTGCCATCGACGTGAGCGACACCGGCAGCGGCATTCCCCCCGAAATCGCCGCCAAGATCTTCGAGCCCTTCTTCTCCACCAAGCCGCAAGGGCAGGGCACCGGACTGGGGCTTTCCACCGTCTATGGCATCATCAAGCAGTCCGACGGCTTTATCTTTGCCAAGTCGGGCCCGGGTGGGCGTGGCACCACCTTTTCCATCTATCTGCCCGGTCGGCCCCGCCCAGTCGAAGTGCGCCCCGAACGCGTCGAACCGCCGCCGCCGCCGGAACCGGTGCCGGCCGGCCGCCGCGTGCTGCTGGTGGAGGACGAACCGTCGGTGCGCGCCGTGTTTGCGCGCGGGCTGGAACGGCTGGGCTGCATCGTCAGCATCGCTGGCGACGCGATGGCGGCGCTGGCCATCCTGCGCGAAGGCGAGATCTTCGACGTGCTCGTGTCTGACGTGATGATGCCCGGCATCGATGGCGTCGAACTGGCATTCGAGGCGGCGCGGATGCGGCCAGACATGGGCATTGTGCTGATGTCCGGCTATGCCGAACTGCCGCGACACCGCGAAGCGGACGCGCGCGGAATCCGCTTCTTGGCCAAGCCTTTCGCCCTGGCCGAACTGGTGTCAGCCATCGCCACTGCCCAACCGCTGAAGGATTGATTCCGCTGAATCGGTGGGCATTCGTTCCCCCCTTGTTCTCCTAGAACAATTGGTGTACATCAAAAGCCGTTGACGAAGGTCGAACGCGGCTTCAGGGAAGGGAACCAGGGTCATGGCAACAGCACTCAAGGTGGTGGAATCGGGAATGGATCGGCAAAAAGCGCTGGAAGCGGCACTGGCCCAGATTGATCGTGCGTTCGGCAAGGGCTCGGTGATGAAACTGGGCCAGCGCGACGCGATGGAGGTGGAGGCGATCTCCACCGGCTCGCTCGGTCTTGATATCGCGCTCGGCATCGGTGGTCTGCCGCGTGGCCGTGTCGTGGAAATCTATGGCCCGGAAAGCTCCGGCAAGACGACGTTGGCGCTGCATGCCATCGCCGAGGCGCAGAAGAACGGCGGCACCGCGGCCTTCGTCGATGCCGAACATGCGCTGGACCCTGTCTATGCCAAGAAACTGGGCGTCAATATCGACGAACTGATCGTCTCGCAGCCCGATACGGGTGAGCAGGCGCTGGAGATTGTCGACACGCTGGTGCGCTCCAACGCCATCGACGTGCTGGTGGTCGATTCGGTCGCCGCACTGGTGCCGCGCGCGGAAATCGAAGGCGAGATGGGCGACAGCCACGTCGGCCTGCAGGCCCGCCTGATGAGCCAGTCGCTGCGCAAGCTCACCGGCTCGATCAGCCGTTCGCGCTGCCTGGTCATCTTCATCAACCAGCTGCGCATGAAGATCGGTGTGATGTACGGCAACCCGGAAACCACGACCGGCGGCAACGCGCTAAAATTCTATGCCTCGGTCCGTCTCGACATCCGCCGCACCGGCCAGATCAAGGATCGCGACGATATCGTGGGCAACACCACCCGCGTGAAGGTGGTGAAGAACAAGGTGGCGCCGCCGTTCAAGCAGGTCGAGTTCGACATCATGTATGGCGAGGGTGTCTCCAAGATCGGCGAAATCCTCGATCTCGGCGTCAAGGCCGGGGTGGTGGAAAAGTCGGGCGCCTGGTTCAGCCACGACAGCGTGCGCATTGGCCAGGGCCGCGAGAACGCCAAGAAATATCTGAAGGAAAATCCGGACGTCGCCGCCAAGATCGAACGGGTGATCCGCGACAATGCCGCCGGTATATCCGATGCACTGATGGTCGGCCCGTCTGCAGACGACGATGCCGGCGATGACGAGATGTAAACAGCAGCGTTCTGCGTTTCCCACAGGAAAGGGGCGGCCTCACCCACTGGCCGCCCCTTTTTTGTTGCCCGTGAGCAGCGTTCGGAACGATTGACCTGGCCTCGGCGCTTGCGCAGGAAGGATGCGCAGCCGCAAGGAGCCTGGCATGAGCAACGCCGAGCAGATCGAATATTGGAACGGCAAGGTTGGCGAGACCTGGGTGCAGATGCAGGAGCGCATGGACCTGGCGCTGACGCCAGTCACGGCGGCCCTGCTCGCCGCCGCCAGCCCACAGGCCGGCGAACTGGTGCTCGATATCGGCTGCGGTGCTGGCGAGACCACGTTGGCGATGGATGCCGTGGTGGGGGAGGGTGGCCACGCCATCGGCCTCGACATTTCCGAGCCGCTGTTGGCCCGCGCCCGGACACGCGCCGAAGCGCTGTTGAGCGAGGCTGAGTTCATTGCGGCCGATGCCTCGGTGTGGGCGGAGGAGAGCGGCTTTGATCTGATCCTGTCGCGCTTTGGCGTGATGTTCTTTGCTGATCCGCAGGCGGCCTTCACCCACCTCCATGGCCTGGCAGCCCCCGGCGGCCGGCTGGTCTTCGCCTGCTGGCAGCCCGCCGCGCGGAACCAGTGGGCAACGCTGCCGCTGACGGCGCTGGCCAGTCTTTTGCCGGCCCAACCGCCCTCCGATCCCTATGCCCCGGGTCCCTTTGCCTTTGCCGATGCCGCCCGCGTTGCCACCATGATGGAGGCAGCCGGTTGGCAGGATGTCGGCTTCCTCAGCCTGCCGTTCGAGATGATGGTGGGCGACGGCGACGACCCGGTCGGCGCTGCGGTCACCTTCAATCTGCGCATTGGCCCGGCGGCCCGCGCGGTGCGGGAAGCGGGCATTGGCGAGGCCGCCAAGCCGGCGCTTGCGGCGGCGTTGCAGCCCCACCTGCAGGATGGCCAGGTTCGCCTGCCCGGCGCGGTCTGGCTGGTGACAGCGCGGGCTTGAATGAGAGCGGCTGCCGCCGCCCTTTACGCTGGCCGCATCGGGCGTTAAGCGCTTGCGCCATGATATCGTCGAACGACATCCGCAAGAGTTTCCTCGATCACTTCGCCAAGGCGGGGCACACAGTCGTGCCGTCAGCACCGCTGGTGCCGCAGAATGACCCGACGTTGATGTTCACCAACGCCGGGATGGTGCCGTTCAAGAATGTCTTCACCGGCCTTGAATCGCGCCCCTATACCCAGGCCGCCAGCAGCCAGAAATGCGTGCGCGCCGGCGGCAAGCACAATGATCTCGACAACGTGGGCTACACCGCCCGCCATCACACTTTCTTTGAAATGCTGGGCAATTTCTCGTTCGGTGATTATTTCAAGGAACAGGCGATCACCCTGGCCTGGGACCTGCTGACCCGCGAATGGGGGCTGGACAAGGACCGGCTGTGCGTCACCGTCTATCACACCGACGACGAAGCCGCCGGCCTGTGGAAGAAGATCGCCGGCCTGCCCGAAGACAAGATCATCCGCATCGCCACCAACGACAATTTCTGGTCGATGGGCGACACCGGCCCGTGCGGGCCCTGCTCGGAAATCTTCTATGATCACGGCGCCCACATCGCTGGCGGTCCGCCCGGCAGCCCGGACGAGGATGGCGACCGCTTTGTCGAGATCTGGAACCTGGTGTTCATGCAATATGAGCAGGTTGATCGCGACACCCGCCTCAATCTGCCGCGCCCCAGCATCGATACCGGCATGGGGCTGGAACGCATCGCCGCCGTGCTGCAGGGCGTGCATGACAATTATGACACCGACACCTTCAAGACGCTGATCGCCGCCAGCGAGGACAAGGTGGGCAAGGCGCTGACCGCCGAAGCCCGCGCCTCGCACCGGGTGATTGCCGATCACCTGCGCTCGTCGGGTTTCCTGGTTGCCGATGGCGTGCTGCCGGCCAACGAAGGCCGCGGCTATGTGTTGCGCCGGATCATGCGCCGCGCCATGCGCCACGCGCATCTGCTGGGCGCCAAGGAGCCGTTGATGCACCAGCTGGTGCCGGCGCTGATGGCGACCATGGGCCAGGCCTTCCCGGAACTCGGCCGGGCACAGGCACTGATCGAGGAGACGCTGAAGCTGGAGGAGACTCGCTTCCGCCAGACGCTGGAGCGCGGCCTTGGCCTGCTCGAGGACGCGACGGCGAAGCTGTCTGCGGGCGGCACGCTGCCCGGCGACGTCGCCTTCAAGCTCTATGACACTTATGGCTTCCCCTATGACCTGACCGAGGATGCGCTGCGGGCGCGCGGCATTGCCGTCGATCGCGCCGGCTTTGATGCCGCCATGGCCGAACAGCGCCGCCTGGCCCGCGCCGCCTGGAGCGGTTCGGGTGAAGCCAAGGACGCCGCGGTGTGGTTCGACATCGTCGAAGCCGAAGGCGCCACCGAGTTCACCGGCTACACCAGCCTGACCGGCGAGGCCAAGGTCGTCGCGCTGGTCAAGGACGGCAAGCAGATCGACGCTGCCAACGCCGGTGACAAGATCGTGGTGATCACCAACCAGACGCCTTTCTATGCCGAAAGCGGCGGCCAGGCGGGCGACGGCGGCACCATCAGCTGGGGCGAGGGCCTGTCCAGCCGCGTGGCCGACACGCGCAAGGCGCTCGGCAAATTGCACCTGCACGACGTGACGCTGACCGCCGGGCCGCTGGCCGTGGGCGATGTCGTGAAGCTGGATGTCGACGCCCCGCAGCGCGGCGCCCACCGGCGCGCTCACAGTGCCACCCACCTGCTGCATGCCGCGCTGCGCCGCCGCCTGGGCACGCATGTGACGCAGAAGGGCAGCTATGTCGGCGAGGATTATCTGCGCTTCGACTTCTCGCACCAGAAGGCGATGACGCCGGCCGAACTGGCGCAGGTGGAAGCCGATGTGAACGCCCAGATTTTGGGCAATCGCGCCGTATCGACCAAGCTGATGACGCCCGATGCCGCCATCGAGGCTGGCGCCATGGCGCTGTTTGGCGAGAAATATGGCGAGGAAGTGCGCGTGCTGTCGATGGGCGCCGATGATGGTGGTGACACCTATTCGGTGGAACTGTGCGGCGGCACCCATGTCGGCGCATTGGGCGACATCGGCCTGTTGAAGATCACGAGCGAAAGCGCCGTCGCCAGTGGCGTGCGCCGCATCGAGGGCAAGACCGGCATTGCTGCCCGCGAATGGCTGAATGAGCGAGAAGCCCTGTTGCTGGAAGCGGCTGCAACCATCAAGGCGCGTCCCGAGGAAGTGCCAGCGCGTCTTGCTACGCTGATCGACGAACGCAAGCGGCTCGAACGCGAACTGGCCGATGCCAAGAAGGCGCTGGCCCTGGCTGGCCCGGCAAGCGGCCCCAAGGCGGGCCCCGAGATGGTGAACGGCATCGCTTTCCAGGGCCAGGTGCTCGACGGTCTGGAAGCCAAGGCGCTGCGTGGGCTGGTTGACGAGGCCAAGCAGGCGCTGGGCAGCGGCATCGCGGTAATTGTTGCGGTGAACGACGGCCGCGCCAGCGTTGCGGTGGGCGTGACCGATGATCTGGTGGCCACGCGTTCCGCGGTGGACCTCGTCCGCGTTGCGGCGGCGGCACTGGGGGGCCAGGGCGGCGGCGGCCGGCCCGACATGGCACAGGCCGGCGGCCCAGATGCCGACAAGGCGGCAGACGCGATTGCTGCGGTGAAAGCCGCACTGGCTTGACCTTTCGCCGCTGACCGGCCACACGCCGCGCCCCGGATTGAGGTGCGGCAAGATGAGCGAGCAATGGGAAGCATCGGCGGCGGCCTGGATCGCCATTCAGGGTGACAGCGGCGATTTCGGCCGCGTGCACGTGCTCGATGCACCCATGCTGGCGCTGGTGGATGAGCTCGCCCCGGCGCGTGTGCTCGATGTCGGCTGCGGTGAAGGCCGGTTCTGCCGGATGCTTGAGGCACGTGGCATTGCCACGACCGGCATTGATCCGGCCACCGCCTTGATTGCGCAGGCCCGCGCGCTGCATGCCGACGGTGACTATCGCATTGCCACGGCGGAGGCCATGAAGGTGGACAGGGGCGGATACGACATGGCCGTCTGTTATCTCTCGCTGATCGACATGCCTGATCTGGATGCGGCGCTGGCCCGCATCGTCGCCGCGATCCGGCCAGGCGGCCATCTGCTGATCGCCAATCTCACCGCATTCAACACCGCCGCCGTGTATCTTGGTTGGGTGAAGCCGCTGATCGGTGAGCCGAGCTTCCCCATTGATCATTATCTGGAAGAACGACCGCGTCGGACCGCCTGGCGCGGGGTGGACATCATCAATCACCACCGACCGCTAAAACGCTACATGCAGGCGCTGCTTGGCCACGGCCTCATGCTCACCCATTTCGACGAACCGCCGGCAACAGGCGGCCCGGCTGACAAGCGTGACCGTTACAACCGGGTGCCGAATTTTCACGTGATGGCGTGGCGCAAGCCGGCCTAATCGCCCTTTGCCGGGCCGCGACGCAGAGTGCGCAGCGGCGGGCGCTTCAGCGTTGTGCCACCGCTCTTGATCTGGGCCCGCAGCTCGTCGCGCTTTTCGTGAATGGAGGCGATCACCGGCCCCATCGGCACGCCCAGGTCAACCAGCACAGCCTCGGCAAGTTGCAGACTGGATTCCACCGTTTCCGGCACCGCATCCGTGGCACCGACGGCATAGAGCATGGCGGCATGATCGGCATCGCGGGCGCGCACCACGATGCACAGATCGGGATGGTGGAGGCGGATGCGGCGGATCAGGAGATCGAGCATGCGCATGTCGTCGATGGTCAGCACCACGGCGCGGGCTTGGTCCAGCTTCAGTCGGTCAACCAGCTCCGGCCGGCGGGCATCGCCATAGATCACCGGCTTGCCACCGCGTTTCAGGCGCTGCACCTCGTCAGGATCGGAGTCCACCGCCATCCAGGGCTGGCCGTGCATGTCGAGCATCTGCGCCACCAGCCGGCCGACGCGGCCAAAGCCGATGATCACCGTCTGCCCGGCGGCGTGATCGGCGGGAGGATCGTCGCGCTCCTCGCTGGCCTGGGCCTCCAGCCTGGCGCCAGCGAGGCCAAGCAGCGGCGCCAGCGCCAGGGTGAGCGAGGCGACAGCCAGCGCCATTTCGGCGGTGCTGCCGCCGATCAGCCGCGCCGAGGTTGCTGCTGCGAGCACGATCAGGCTGGTTTCCGACGGGCTGGCCAGCAGCAGCGCGACATGGCCGGCAACGCCGCGCCGGGTACCCTGCAGGCGCAGCAGGCCATAGACAGCGCCGGCCTTCAGCGAGAGCACGATGGCGGTGCCGGCCAGCACCGGCCAGGGATCGGCGGCAATGGCGGCCAGATCGAGGCCACTGCCGACCCAGATCAGGAACACGCCGAGC
This sequence comes from Sandarakinorhabdus oryzae, assembly GCF_009733735.1. GTDB lineage: Bacteria > Pseudomonadota > Alphaproteobacteria > Sphingomonadales > Sphingomonadaceae > Sandarakinorhabdus > Sandarakinorhabdus oryzae. The sequence continues at coordinate 24,023 of NZ_WNJP01000007.1, forward strand.
AGCAGGCCTTCAAAGGGCTGGATCGCCGCTTCGATCTGGCGGCGATAGTCGCTGGCCGACAGCATCAGCCCGGCGGTGAGCGCGCCGACCGCCGGTGACAGGCCGGCGGCGGCCGCCGTGGCCGCCGATCCGATCAAAACCACCAGCGCGGCCGCCAGGAACAATTCGGAGCGGCGGGTGCGGGCGGCCTGCAGGAACAGCGGCGGCACCATGTGGCGGGCAAAGAGGGCAATGCCGATCAAGGCGCCAATGCCGATGGCGAGGCTGCGGCCGAAATTGCCGCCACTTCCGGCGCCGATCAGCAGCAGGACGGGCGCCAGCGCCAGATCCTGGAACAGCAGCACGCCCACCGCCTTGCGCCCGGCCTGGCTGTTGACGCGCCCGCTGGCCGACAGCAGTTGCAGGCCCACCGCCGTAGACGACAGCGCCATGGCCGTGGCCAGCGCCACCACTGGCAGCAACGGCAGCCCGGCAAACACCAGCACTGCGGCGATCAGGCCGCCGCACAGCAAGAGTTGCTGGCTGCCAAAGCCCAGGATCAGGCTGCGCATGATGCGGATGCGATCCAGGCTGAGCTCCAGCCCCAGCGCGAACAGCAGCAGCGCGACGCCGAGTTCGGCCGGTGCGGCCAGCGATTCTGGGTTGGAGAGCGCCAGCCATTCCAGCCCCGGCAACTGGCCCAGCCCGAACGGCCCGGCGGCGACGCCGATCAGGATGAAGCCGATCACCGGCGAGATGCGCAGCGCCGCGAATGCCGGAATCACCAGGCCGGCCGCGCCGAGCACGAGCACCATGTCCTTGAAGGCGGTGGATTCCAGGTTCAGCGCCATGGCGGCACCATGGCGGCTGCATTCCGGCTTGTCACGTGTGGCGGCAACGGGTGCCGGTCAGGCCCGGCGCAGCGCCTCGCGTTCGAACAGCACCAGCGGCATGGAGCCCAGCCGCAGGATTTCATGGAACTGGCGGATGTCGAAGGCGGCGCCCTGTTTCGCCTTCACCGCCTCGCGCACGGCCAGCCACTTGGTGTGGCCGATCTTGTAGCTGAGCGCCTGACCCGGCGACGCGCAATAGCGCACGATCTCGCGGGTGGTGCGGCCCTTGGCAAAGCCCGTGGCGCCCACCATCCAGTCGATGGCCTGGTCCTTGGTCCAGCGCTTGTGATGGATGCCGGTATCGACAACGAGGCGCGTGGCACGGAACAACAGGCTTTGCAGATAGCCAATGCGGCCCAGCGGATTGCCGTCGTAATAGCCGATCTCGTCGGCCAGGGTCTCGGCATAGAGTGCCCAGCCTTCGGTGTAGGCGGAATAGCCGGCGCGGCGGCGGATCGGCGGCACGTCCGGGCTTTCCAGCGCCAGCATCACCTGGAAATGATGGCCCGGAACGCCTTCGTGGAAGGTGACGGTGGGCAGGCCGAACTTCGGCCGGTCGAAACTGTCGGTCAGGTTGATGAAGAAGGTGCCGTTGCGGGTGCCGTCGGGGGTGCCGGCGCTGTAATAGGCGCCGGCGCCGCCTTCCTGGATGGCGGGCGGCACGCGGTTCACGTCCAGCCTTGACTTGGGCTGGCTGATGAACAGCCGGCTCAATTGCGGATACATGGCCGCAGCATGGCGGCGCAGTTCGGCGAGCAGCTCTTCCTTGCCGGGATCGGTGTTGGGATAGGTCTGGTCGGGCCGCTCATTCAGCGCCACCAGCCGCTGTCCAACTGTGCCCTGGGTTAGGCCCTGGCCCTTCAGCAGGCCATCCAGTTGGGCCGAGATGTCGGCAACCTGGGCGAGGCCGAGTTGGTGCACCTCCTCGGCGCTGTAATCGGTGGTGGTCGAGGATTTGACCGCGGCATCGTAATAGGCAGCGCCATCGGGCAGCTTCCACACGCCGGCATCCATGCTGGCCTTGGCGCGCAGAGCCGTGACGGCGGCAGTCTGGCGATCCAGCGCCGGGGCGATCTCGCCGCTGACGATGCCAGCGGCACGCGCGGCCCAATCGCCGTCCACACGGGCTTCGGCGGCCTTGCGCGCGAGGGCGGCGGCCAGCACCGATTCAGCCGGCGGCGTGTCGCGCAAGCGGCGCATCTGCGGCAGGGCCAGATCAAGCAGGAAGGCCGGCGGCACCACGCCCAACGCGGCTTCCTCGTTCAGGCGCTGCGTGTTCTGATCGATCGCGCCGGCAAAGGCCGACAGGCGGGCCAGCCAGGCTTCGGCATCGCTGGCGTTGGAAACGCGGTGCTGGCTTTCCAGGAAGCCCGGCACCTCGCGATAGGCGCCGTCGCTGTGGGTCAGCACATAGGGCGCGAAATTGCCGCCGGCACTGCCAAAGCGGAAGCGCGTCTCGTTCATCACCCGGCGCGACAGATCATACTCCACCACGTCGCGATCGAGGCGGCGCGGCGGCGACAGATCGTCGGCTTGGATCGCCCGAAGCCGATCGAGCTGGCTCCTGGCGCGGGCCAGATCGGCGTCACGGCCGGCGCGGCTGTAATCGGACAAGCGCGATTTCAGTCCGGCATTGGTGCCAGTATCGAGGCCGAGCGCCGTCGCCCGTTCCGGTGCATCGGCAATGCCTTCGGCAAACATCGCATCGAACAGGGCGAGCAATTGCGCATCGGCCGGTGTTGGACCGGTGAGGGCGGCGGCCGGGCCGGAGACCGCCAGTGCGGCCGTGCCCGCCAGCAGCGCGCGGCGGGTGATGGTCAAATCCTGCATCTTGCTCTCCCCAATCATGCCCCGTCTATTGGCGGGCCGGGCGGGGGAGGGCAAGTGCGGGTTACAGCCCCTTGGCGATGGCGCTGTCGAGATTGGCGCGGATGGCTTCGAAGAATTTCTCCGTCGTCATCCAGGCCTGATCAGGGCCGATCAGCAGCGCCAGATCCTTGGTCATCGCGCCCGATTCCACCGTTTCGATGCAGACGCGCTCCAGCGTTTCGGCGAATTTGGTCACGGCCGGGGTTCCGTCCAGCTTGCCGCGGTGCTTGAGGCCGCCGGTCCAGGCGAAGATGCTGGCGATCGGGTTGGTGCTGGTCGGCTTGCCTTCCTGGTGCATGCGATAATGGCGGGTCACGGTGCCGTGGGCGGCTTCGGCTTCCACCGTCTTGCCGTCGGGTGTCAGCAGGATGGAGGTCATCAGGCCAAGGCTGCCATAGCCCTGGGCCACCATGTCCGACTGCACGTCGCCATCGTAATTCTTGCAGGCCCAGATGAACTTGCCCGACCATTTCAGCGCCGAGGCGACCAGATCGTCGATCAGGCGATGTTCGTAGACGATGCCGGCCTTGCGGAACTGGGCCTTGAATTCGTCGGTGTAGATTTCCTCGAACAGGTCCTTGAAGCGGCCGTCATAGGCCTTGAGGATGGTGTTCTTGGTGGAGAGATACACCGGCCAGCCGCGCACCAGGCCATAGTTGAGGCAGGCGCGGGCGAAATCGCGAATGCTGTCATCGAGGTTGTACATGCCCATGGCGACACCAGCCGACGGGAAATCGAACACCTCTTCCTCGATCACGCCGCTGCCATCCTGGGCTTCCCAGCGCATGGTCAGCTTGCCGGGGCCGGGCACCTTGAAATCGGTGGCGCGATACTGGTCGCCAAAGGCGTGGCGGCCGATGACGATCGGATCAGTCCAGCCCGGCACCAGGCGCGGCACGGACTTGATGACGATGGGCTCGCGGAAGACGACGCCGCCCAGGATGTTGCGGATGGTGCCGTTCGGCGATTTCCACATCCGCTTGAGGCCGAATTCCTTCACGCGGGCTTCGTCGGGCGTGATGGTGGCACACTTCACGCCCACGCCGAACTGCTTGATCGCGTTGGCGGATTCGACCGTCACCTTGTCGTTGGTGTCGTCGCGGTTCTCGATCCCGAGGTCGTAATATTTCAGGTCAATGTCGAGATAGGGCAGGATCAGCTGCTCGCGGATCCATTGCCAGATGATCCGGGTCATCTCGTCGCCATCCAGTTCGACGACGGGGTTTGCGACCTTGATCTTCGGCATCGTGCGCTTCCTGCATTTCCTGCGACCTAATGAAGCAGGCTCTTAGGAGGTCAGGCGGGCCATGGTCAATGGCCGCTTCCCCCCGTTTCCATGAGCTTTTCCGACAGGGCCGCAAGATTGTCCAGCGGTTCGGCGAGGCTGTCGAGGTGAGGCGGGCCAAAGCCGGCGGCGCCGATATGGGCCAGCAGGTCGGCAAGCGGCTGCCAATAACCCTGACCGCCGAGCAGCCAGATCGGCTTGTCGTGGATGCCGAGCTCGCGCCAGGTCAGGCTTTCGAACAGCTCGTCGAGCGTGCCGATGCTGCCGGGAAGGGCGATGATGGCATCTGACAGGCGGTGCATCAGCGCCTTGCGCTCGTGCAGGGTTTCGACGACGTGCAGCTCGTCCAGCCCGTCCTGCGCGACCTCGGTGGTCATCAGCAGGCGCGGGATGATGCCGATGACGCGGCCGCCATCGGCCTTGCAGGCCCGCGCCGCCACCCCCATCAGGCCCACGCGGCCGCCGCCGTAGACCAACGTGATGCCACGGGCAGCGCACAGCTGGCCCAGGCCGGCGGCCAGTTCGGCATGGGCGGGATCATGGCCCGTGCGGGAACCACAGAAGAGCAGCAGGGATCGGATCATCGCCGCCCTGTGGCGTATCGGCGAGCCGGGCGCAATGCACGACGAATTGCCAAGCGGCGTATGACGGGGCTAAAGCAGCCGGATGACTGATCCTGACAAGAAATTGACCATCGAGGAGCTCGAGGCCGAACTGAACGCGCTGAAGGACGCGCCGCAGCCGCTGGCCACACAGCCACCACCACCACCTGAAGTGCCACCCGGCCCGTTGCCGCTGGTGCCCGGCGAGTCCGCCAAATATCGCCTGCCCGACATGCACCCGGAAGGGCGCAAGTTCGTCGGCATCGCGCTGGCGGCCGTGCTGTTTACGGGCCTGGTGCTGGAATGGACGGCGTTGAGCTTCGTGCTGGTCGGCATCGCGATCTGGGTCGCCGCCTTCTTCCGCGATCCGGTGCGGGTGACGCCGCTGGCCGACAATCTGATCGTGTCGCCGGCCGATGGCCTGATCAGCCTGATCACTAATGTTGACGTGCCGCGCCAGCTGCTGGGCGAGGGCGGGCTGGCAGAAGGCCAGGTGACACGCATTTCGGTGTTCATGAACGTGTTTGATGTGCACGTGAACCGCGCGCCGATCGCCGGGCGAATGACACGCATCGTCTATGTGCCGGGCAAGTTCCTCAATGCCGATCTCGACAAGGCCAGCGAGGAGAATGAGCGGCAATATTTCGTGATGGAAGACAGCAGCGGTGTGCGGGTGGGCTTCACCCAGATCGCTGGCCTGGTGGCGCGGCGCATCATGAAGTGGGTGGATGTCGGCCAGGTGCTGAAGGTGGGCGAACGCTTTGGCCTGATCCGCTTTGGCAGCCGCGTCGATGTGTTCCTGCCGGCCGGCTATGTGCCGGCCGTGGCCGTGGGCCAGCGCGCCATTGCCGGCGAAACCATCCTGGCAGTGAAGGGCAGCCCGCTGCTGCAGGGTGCGCAAGCCCAGTGAGCAAATGCGCTGACTTGCATCGCGGTGCCGGCGCGCTGATGCTGGCGGCATGAGCGAGACGGACCCGCCCCGCCGCCGCGGCATCCCGCTGCGTGCCTTGATCCCCAACGCGGTGACGGTGCTGGCGCTGTGCTTCGGCCTGACCGGCGTCCGCTTTGCCATTGGCGGCGAGTGGGAAAAGGCGGTGGGCGCGATCCTGCTGGCCGGGGTGCTGGATGGCATTGATGGCCGCATTGCCCGCCTGCTGAAGGGCACCAGCCGTTTTGGCGCCGAACTGGATTCGCTGTCAGACGTGACCGCCTTTGGCGTGGCGCCAACGCTGGTGCTTTATCTGTGGGCGCTTCAGCATCTGCCGGGCCGATTTGGCTGGGTGATTGCGCTGGCCCACGCCATTGCCTGCGCGCTGCGGCTGGCACGGTTCAACGCCCAGATCGATGCAGAGGACCAGCCGCATAAGCGCCTGGGCTATCTGACGGGCATTCCGGCACCGGTGGGAGCAGGGCTGGCGCTCAGCCCGCTCTATCTGCAATTCTGGCTTGCCCCGGCGTTTCTGGATGATCTGGCGATCCGGGCCAGCGTGGTCGCTGCCATCTCGCTGTGCGTGGCCTTCCTGATGGTGTCCAGCCTGCCCAGCTACAGCTGGGGCTCGTTGCGGTTGCGCTCGACGTGGCGGCTGCCCGCATTGGGCGCGGTCGGCCTGTTTGCCGGGGCGCTGTTCACCAATCCCTGGCCAACGCTCACGCTGGTTGTGGTGGCCTATGCTGCCACCCTGCCGTTTGCGGTGAGCAGTTATGCCCGGCTGAAGGCCCGCGAAGGCAGCGGCCGCGCCGTCGAGACGCGCGCCGCCGACGGCATCCAGCCACCGCCCTGAACCGGTTGCCCACGCAGGGCATCGATCAGCAGCAGGCGGGCATCGCCCAGCATCAGGCCCACCAGAGCCCAGGCGGCCACACAGGCCAGCAGCATCAGCAGCATCGTCATCATCCGGTCCTTTCGATCGGCGTCGAATCGCCGTCGTGTTCCGTTTCTGTTCTACCGTTTATGTTCCGCAAATGTTCCCCGCGTCAAGTCCCTCTTTCACCGGCCTGCCGGCGCGGCTATGACCATTTGGCAAGGCGCGCCGGCCGGGGAGGGTGGTGCGCCCATGATCTGGGGAGAGACTATGTCGGGCACGATGCAGGATTGGCCGCTGCTGGTGGGGAAGCTGATCGACCATGCCGCCATCTATCACGCCAAGCGCGAGATCGTGTCGTTGAGCTGCGAAGGGCCCAAGCACCGCACCAACTGGGCCGAAGTGCGCGGCCGTGCCAGGCAGGTGGCCGGCGCGCTGCGGCGGCTGGGCATGAAGCCGGGCGATCGCATCGCCACCCTCGCGTGGAACACCTGGCGCCATGTCGAAAGCTGGTACGGCATTTCCGGCATGGGCGGCGTCGCCCACACCATCAACCCGCGCCTGTTTGAGGAACAGATCATCTATATCGCCAACCACGCCGAAGACCGGGTGCTGTTCTTTGATCTGACCTTTGTGAAACTGGTTGAGAAACTGGCGCCAAGTTTCTCAACAATCGAACATTATGTGCTGCTCACCGATCGCGCTCACATGCCGGCCGACTGCAGCCTGAACCTGCTCTGCTATGAGGAGTTGCTGGCCGCCGAGAGCGTGGACGAACCGTGGGAGCCGGTGCCGGAAACCGCGCCAGCCGGCCTGTGTTACACCAGCGGCACCACCGGCAATCCCAAGGGCGTGCAGTATAGCCATCGCTCCAACGTGCTGCACGCCATGGCGGCGTGCGCCACCGATGTGTTTGGCATGGGCGCCCGCACCGTCGTGCTGCCGATCGCGCCAATGTATCACGCCAACGCCTGGTCGATCCCCTACACCGCGGCAGCCGCTGGCGCGAAGCTGGTGATGGGTGGGCCCAATTTCGATCCGCCCACCCTGCACAAGCTGATCGTGGAGGAAGAGGTGGATCTGGCGCTGGCCGTGCCGACCATCTGGCTGGGCATGATGCAGCATCTGGAAAAGACCGGCGAAAGCCTTGGAAAATTGAACAGAACCGCCATTGGCGGCTCGGCTGTGCCGCGCGCGATGATCGAAGCCTATGACAAATTGGGCGTGCGCGTGCTGCAGCTGTGGGGGATGACGGAGATGTCCCCGCTTGGCACGGTCGGCACGGGCGTTCCGGAAACAGATGCAATGGGTTACGGGCAACAGCTCGACATGCGGATAAAGCAGGGCCGCGGCCTGTTCGGCGTCGAGATGAAGATCGTGGATGACGATGGCGCGGAGCTGCCGCGCGACGGGGTGGCCTTTGGTCGCCTGCTGGTGCGGGGGCCGTGGATCGTCGGCAGCTATTTCAAGGGCGATGGCGCATCGGCCTTCGATGCCGATGGCTGGTTCGACACGGGTGACGTCGCGACGCTCGATCCGCTGGGCTATATGCAGATCGTCGATCGCGCCAAGGATGTGATCAAGTCTGGCGGCGAGTGGGTGTCCTCGATTGACCTCGAAAATGTCGCCGTCGGCGCGCCCGGCGTGGCTGAAGCCTGCGTGATCGGTGTGCACCACCCGAAGTGGGACGAACGCCCGCTGCTGCTGGTGGTGCCCAAGGACGGTGCGGCGGTGACCAGGGAAAGCGTGCTCGCCTATCTCGACGGCAAGATCGCCAAATGGTGGACGCCGGATGACGTGGTCGTCGTTCCCAGCCTTCCACACACGGCGACCGGCAAACTGCTCAAGACCGCGCTGCGCGAGCAGTACAAGGACTACAAGCTGCCGACGGCATGAGCGCCAAAGCCCATGTTTGCCGCTGCCAACAAGAGATTGGCGGCGGTGGGGGTTAACGCGTCGCGCCTTTGCCACGATGTTCCAGCAGACCATCCGATGCAGGACTGCTGCCATGACTCTTCCCCTCGATCACCTCGTCATCATGGGCCGCGATGTGGCGGCCAGCCGGGTCTTTTATGGCGATCTGTTGCCGCTGCTGGGCTTTGCGCAACGGCGGGAGGACATCTGGGTCAACGATGCCGGCCTGCACCTGCAGGTGCTGGCGGCAGAAGCGGGCACGCGCGGCTATGAGCGGCGCGGACCCGGATTGAATCATCTTGGTTTTGGGGCGCCGGATGCGGCATTCGTGGAGGATCTGCGCGCGGCGATGCTGGCCAAGGGGCACGCCATCCAGCCGATCCAGCGTCTCGGCGGCGCCCATGCGCTGTTCATGCCCGATCCCGATGGCCTGCGGGTGGAAGTGACCTGGTATCCGCCCGGCAAGAACGTGGTCGATTAATGCATCTGGCCGCCGTTGGGTACCGCAAGGTCAGGGCCCAACAGCACCACGGCGCCATTCTCATCGGGCAGGCCGAGCACCAGCACTTCGCTCATGTACTTGCCGATCTGGCGTGGCGGGAAATTGACGACAGCGATGACCTGGCGGCCGATCAGCGCCTCTGGCGTGTAATGCACGGTGATCTGGGCCGAGCTTTTCTTGACGCCGATCTCTGGCCCGAAATCGATGACCAGCTTGATCGCCGGCTTGCGGGCTTCGGGGAAGGGCTGGGCGTCGATCACCGTGCCGGCACGGATGTCGACGGCGAGGAAATCATCGAATGTGATCGTCGGGGCGCGCATGGCCTGTTCATGCCATCAGCGCCCCGACGGTCAAGAGGCGATCAGGGGCGGGCTTCAAGCACCATGTTGAACGGGCCTTCGGTGGCGCGACGGACATGGCCGAAGCCGGCGCCTTTCAATACCTCGGTCAGTTTCGCTTCGCCGGCCTGGGCACCCAGCGCTTCGCCGACTTCCTGGGCCAGCGACGTGGGCACACAGATCATTGTCGAGGCGTTGTAGTAGAGCCGGCTCACCGGGTTGCCGACGGCATCAGCCGGCTTGTCCGGGGCGATCGGTTCCACCAGCATCCAGCGGCCATCGGGCTTGAGCATGGTCTTGATATGCGCCGCGCAGCCGCGCGGATCGCCCATGTCGTGCAGGCAATCGAACATGGTGACGAGATCGAAATCCCGATCCTTTATGTCCTTGGCGGCCATGGTTTCAAAGCGCACCCGATCGGCGATGCCATGGGCGGCGGCGTGGGCATTGGCCTGCTCGATTGAGGGGCCGTGGAAATCATAGCCGATGAACTGGCTGTTGGGGAACGCCTGCGCCATCAGCAGCGTGGAAAAGCCGACGCCGCAGCCGATATCGGCCACGCGCACGCCGCGTTCCAGCGCCGGCACCATGCCGTCGAGCGACGGCAGCCAGGCCTGGACGATGGCATTGACATAGCCGGGCCGGAAGAAGGCACCGACGGCGCAGAACAGGCAGCCCGCACTTTCCCCCCAGGCAACGCCGTGGCCGGTGTGGAAGGCGGCCTCCACCTTGGGCTGGCCTTCCACCATCGCGGCGGCGAGATCGAAGGCGCCGGCAAGATAGACCGGGCTGTCCTCAACGTGAAAAACCATTGCCTGTTCGGGCGTGAGGTAAAAACCACCCGCGGCATCAAGGCTGATATAGCCATTGCAGGCCTGCGCCATCGCCCATTCCTGCACATAGCGCGACGCCAGGCCGGTGTGGGCAGCGAGCGCCGCTGCGGTGAGCGGGCCGGCTTCGGCCAAGGCCTTGAACAGCCCCAATTTGTAACCGATGCGCACGGTGGGGACGCTGAACGCCCCGCCCAGATCGCCCAGCATTTTGCCGACAAGCATGTTCAGCTTGTCCATATCAAGATCGGCCATGTTCGCCACCCCCCGGTGCCCCGGAGCAGGAAAATACCGCTGCCGGAAATATTATGCCTAAACTTGGCTGGTCACAAGTCAAGGCTGCACCGGATAATGGTGACCACAAAAGCTTGTTTTACAATCAGAACAGGCTGAATTGATCGTTGGGCGGACGGAACTGGCTGCAATCGAGCGTGAAGCTGTCGCGGCTGAGGCCGTGCGCGGCGCAGGCCTTGTGGAATCGCTGGCGCATCAGCGTGGCATAGGCGCCTTGGGGCTGGAAGCGCGCGAAGAAGCGCGGGTCATTGTCCTTGCCGCCGCGCATGTCGGCAATGTGGTGCATCACCCGGGCAGCGCGATCAGGGAAGTGGGTGGCCAGCCAGTCGCGAAACAACGGCGCCACCTCGTGCGGCAGGCGCACCGGGATGGAATAGGCGCCCACGGCACCGGCGTTTGCGGCGGCTTCGACAATCGCTTCGATCTCGTGATCATTGATGGCCGGGATCATTGGCGACAGCGAGACATAGACCGGCAGGCCAGCGGCGCTGAGGGCGCGGATGGCGGCAATCCGGCGCGGCGGGGTGGCGGCCCGCGGTTCCATCAGGCGGGCGAGGCGGGGATCGAGCGTCGTCACGCTGATCATCACGGCAGCGAGATTGCGGGCGGCCATGGCGGCCAGCAGGTCGAGATCGCGGCAGACCCGATCGCTCTTGGTGGTGATGGTGACGGGGTGGTGGCAGGCGTTCAGCACATCCAGGATCTGCCTTGTGATCGTCCATTCGCGCTCGATGGGCTGATAGGGATCGGTGTTGGTGCCCAGCGCGATGGGCTGGCACTGGTAGCCGCGTTTGGCGAGTTCGGCCTTCAGCAGCGCTGGCGCATCCGGCTTGGCAAACAGCCTGCTTTCGAAATCGAGGCCAGGTGACAGATCGTGAAAGGCGTGGGTGGGACGGGCAAAGCAATAGACGCAGCCATGCTCACAGCCGCGATAGGCATTGATCGAGCGATCGAACGGCACATCAGGCGACTGGTTGCGGGTGATGATGGTGCGCGCGCGTTCCACCGTCACCGTGGTGCGCAGCGGTGGCGGCGCGCAGTCAATCGTGGTGGCCGCATCCAGCCAGTCGCCATCGGCCTCGCGTGCCGCGAGCCCGAACCGGACCGGTGTGGCGTTCAGCGTGGCGCCGCGGCCTTTTGGCGGGGGAGGCGTGGCCATGACACCAGCATAGCCGGAACATGGGAACAGAAAAAGAACAAAATGCCCTTGTCAGGCGGCGACCTGGCCCAGCGCCAACGCCTCGCGGGTCAAGACTTCGGTGCGCAGGGCGCGGGCATCGGCAAGGGCGTTGTGGGGCCGGGCGCTCATGCTGGCGGTGTCGAAACCAGGCAGGTTGAGCAGATCGAAGCGCACCTGTGGCACGATGCGGCGGCCGCGGAAGGCGAGGAGAGCGGCAGCGTGGGCAATATCCTCTGGCCAGTCGGCGACCAGAACTGGGGCGGCATCGCCGAGCAGATAGGCTGTGAGTGCTGCCACCACATCGGCCCGGCTTTGCGGAGCAGCGCCCAGGTGGGGCATCACATGCTCTTCCACCCAGCGCATCGGGCGGTGGCAGGGCAGCACGGCATAGAAATCGCCATGGCCTTCCACTTCGGGCACCAGCGCGATCGAGATCAGCGGGCCGTCGAAGCCATTGAATTCGCAATCGAGGAAATAGCGCACGGCTCAGCGCTCCCGCAGGCGGGGCAGGAGCTCGACGAAATTGCACGGCCGGTGCCGGGCGTCGAGCTGGCTGGCAAGGATGCCGTCCCAGCCGTCCTTCACGGCGCCGGTCGAGCCGGGCAGGCAAAAGATATAGGTGCCGCGCGCCAGGCCGGCGCAGGCGCGGGACTGGATGGTGGAGGTGCCGATGGTCTGGAAGCTGAGCCAGCGGAACAATTCGCCAAAGCCGGGGATCTGTTTTTCCGTCACCTGGTCCAACGCTTCTGGAGTGACATCGCGGCCGGTGACCCCGGTGCCGCCGGTGGTGATGATGACATCGATGGCGGGATCATCGATCCAGGCGTTCAGCTGCGCCACCAGCGCCGGCACCTCGTCGCGGATGATGGCGCGGGCGGCGAGATGGTGGCCGGCGCCGGTCAGCCGGGCAACCAGCGTGTCCCCCGATGTGTCATTCTCCGGCACGCGGGTGTCACTCACCGTCGCGACAGCGATGTGCAGGGGCACGAAAGAAAGCGACTCATCAATGGGCATGGAAGAAGCTAAACTGTTCCTTGCCGGTTTGTCATGGTGGCAGAACAGCGAAGGGCAGGGGTCAAGACGATGGCACGCGTGATGGCCTTGATTTGTGTGGCGGATCGCGACCGGGCGCGGGCCTTTTATCGCGACACGCTGGGCCCGGTCTTTGATATCGGCGCGCCGGCCATTGATCCCTTTGGCGATCAATTTCCCTGCGGCGACGGCTTTATCCGGCTGACCACGATCCCCGACTGGGAACCGGGCAAATATCCGGTGCTCGGCTGGCAAGTGGACGACGCCGCCGCCACTGTGGCCGGACTGAAAGCGCGCGGGGTCGAGATGCTGATCTATCCCGGCTTTGGCCAGGACGCGGCTGGTATCTGGAATGCGCCCGACGGCGGGTCTCGCATCGCCTGGTTCAACGACAGCGAAGGCAATCTGCTCAGCCTGGCCCAGCAGCGCTGACGGCGGGTGTGGGCCGGCTTGCGGGCGGCGCGTGTTCCTTTTATGTTCTGGTCAGATCTGATCGGGAGGGACGAATGATAAACGCCGGTGGGTGCCATTGCGGCGCCGTGCGCTATGAGGTGGAGGGGCCGCCGCAGCATGTGGCGCTGTGCCATTGCCAGGATTGCCGCAAGAGTGCCGGTGCGCCGCTGGTGGCGTGGGCGGCCTTTGCCGAAGCGAATTTCCGGCTGACCAGGGGTGAGCCGGTGGCGTTCAACTCGTCGGGCCAGGCCTGGCGGCATTTCTGCCCGCGCTGCGGATCGGGCCTCTATTATCGCAATGCCGATTATCTGCCCGGCATCGTTGATGTGCAGGCCGCCACGCTCGACGATCCGGACGCGTTTCCGGCCAGTGGCCATATCCAGGTCGCCGAGCGCATCAGCTGGATGGCGACAGCGCACGAATTGCCGACGTTCGATCGCTTCCCCGAATAAGGCGCTTACTTGCCGCCGGCGACGGCGCGATCGTCGGTGGACCAGGTTTCCGGGGTGAAGCTGCCCGGTTCCGGGCGTGGCCGGATCGGGAGTGGCTCGCGCTTCACCGCCAGCTGCCCACCCAGGCCAGGCAGGCGCGGCCACAGGCCCTGCGCAATGGCATCGAGCGAGGCGGGGGACTGGCCGTCGCGCAGTTCGTACATCCACAGGTTCCTGAGCACGATTTCGACATAGTGCCGGGTTTCGCGATAGGGGATGGATTCGATGAACAGCAGCGGGTCGCCCTGGTCATCCAGCGTGCGGTTCCAGGTCTGCACGGCACCCGGCCCGGCGTTGTAGGCCGCGATCACCTTGGGCAGCAGGCCGGCGGTGAGGCCCATGCGGCCCAGTACCTCGAGATAGGTCTGGCCCAGCTCGAAATTATAGGCGGGATCGGCCATGTCGCCCTGGCCCAGCGGTCCCTGCAGCAGATCCGGATTTTCCCGCGCGATGCGGGCCGCCACCAGCGCGCGCGTGTCGGGCATCAATTGCATCAGCCCCTTGGCGCCGACCCGGCTGGTGGCGCTGGTGGCAAAGGCCGATTCCTGCAGGGCATGGGCAAAGGCCAGCGCGCGCGGCACCCGCCAGCCGCGATAGGGCACCCAATCGGGGGCGGGGTAGCGAGCGGACAGCGGCGCTTCCAGGCCAACGGGCGGCTTGGTGGCGAGGCTATATTGCGTTGCTGGCAAATCGAGCCGGGCCGCAAGACGCAGGATGGCAGGATAGGCATCGGCCGGCGCGGTCGCTGCCAGGTGGCGCAACTCGCGATCCGCGAGGCCCAATTGGCCGATTTCGACCAGCGCTGCAGCGCGGCGAGCGCCGGCGACATCCTTGAGATAATTCCAGTCCGCCGTGATGAAATCGGGTTCGCGCCAATCCAGGCCCTGATCCACCCCCAAGGTGCGGCGGGCGAGCAGGCCATAGAAACTCGCCACTGACGTCGCGGCCTGCCCAAGTCGCGCCGTGCGCTTGGCCTCGTCACCGGCAAGGCCCCAGCTGCGCCCGGCCCAGAAGGCGGCGGCAGCGCGGGTGTCGTCGCGGCCCATGGTGACCAGATCGAACGCCTCCGCCGCGTCACGCCAGCGGCCGAGGCGGAAGGCGGCAAGGCCAGCGGTCCACCCGCCGTCGGATGCGCCCTGGCCCAGCCCGGCCGCAGCCTCCAGTCCCATCCGCCAGGCCGCAAGATCATCGCCCATCCGGTAATGGTTCCAGGCGATGCGCGCCGCGAGATCGGCACGGGCGAAGGGCGAGAGTTGCGGCGCCTGCGCCAGCCACAGCCGCTCCGCCTCGTCGTTGCGGTCAGCGGCGAGCAGCGGCTTCAGCCGGGCTGCGAGTTCGCTGTCGGCCGGCAGGCTGGCGGTGCGGAAGCCGGGCCCACTGGCGGTCTTGAACGGGCGGGCTTCGGGCAGCAGCGGCAGCGGCGACGTGTCGGCGCCCGGCAGCGCTTCGGCAATGCGGGCAACCTTGGCCGACAGCGGCAAATCGGGATTGGCGCTGAGCCAGGTGACCAGGTCTGCTCGCGTCTGCCGGCTGCCATTTCGCGCCACGATCAGCGCGGCGCGAGCCGTTTCGCTGAGCAGGCTGGCGGGGAGCGCATTCAGCGCGGCTTCGGCCTGGGTCAGCCGGCCGGCATCGAGATCGAGGAAGATCTGCCGGAACGCCGCGCGCTCGGCATCGGTCAATTGCGGCGGCACCATGCGCTGGCGCGGCGTGATGCCGGTGCGCTCGGCCGTCACCGTCTGCATGGGTTGCGCGGCCGGCGGCAGCGGCGTGATCGGGGGCGGGGTGGGCGGCACTGGCGGCT
>NZ_WNJP01000070.1 GCF_009733735.1 Sandarakinorhabdus oryzae
CGCCGCCACCCCGCCCGCCCGCAAGCCGGCCGCCTCCCGGCCCTGGCCGCCGCCCTTGTCGGCGTGTCGTTGCTGGGCCTGTCGCCGGCCGCCGCTGAAACCCTGCAGGGCGCGCTGGCCAAGGCCTATCAGACCAATCCGACGCTCAACGCCGCGCGCGCCAACCTGATGGCGACGGACGAGAATGTGCCGATCCAGCGCGCCGCCGCGCTGCCGTCGCTGCAGCTCAATTCCACCTATAACGAGAACGTGCTGATCCCCGGCGGCCAGTTCATCATCATCCCGCGCACCCTGCAGTCGCAAGGCCAGTTGACCGTGCCGATCTATCAGGGCGGCCTCGTCAAGAACGGCATCAAGGCGGCCGATGCGCGCGTGTCGGCCGGCGAGGAAACTCTGCGGGGCACCGAAGCCAGCGTGTTCAGCCAGGTCGTCGCGGCCTACAATGACGTGCTGCGCGACAGCCAGATCGTCGAGTTCAACCGCGCCAACGTGCGCACGCTGGAAACCAATCTGCGCGCCACCCGTGACCGCTTCGAAGTGGGTGACCTTACCCGCACCGATGTCGCCCAGTCGGAAGCCCGGCTGAGCCAGGCCCAGGCCGATCTGCGCAATGCCGAGGCCAATCTGATCGCGTCCAAGGAACGCTATATCCAGCAAGTGGGTGAGCCGCCGACCAACCTCACCCAGCCGCCGCCGCTGCCCGGCCTGCCGGCCAACGTCGATGAAGCGGTGGAAATTGCCATCAAGGAAAATCCCGATATTGCCGCGGCGATCAAGACGGCCGAAGCCGCCGGTTATGACGTGAAGACCGCCCGCGCCGCCCGCCTGCCGACGCTGAACGGCTTTGGCACAGTGTCGCGCACTGACAATTTCGGCGGCGCCATCGTGCCACAAGGCTTTCCGGCCCAGCCGTCGTCGCAGACCTCGGCCGTGGTCGGTGCCCGCCTGGCCCTGCCACTCTACCAGGGTGGCCGCCCGTCGGCGCAGATTCGCCAGGCCCAGGCCCGCAGCTCGGCTGCACAGGAAACCCAGATCGGCACCGAACGCGGTGTCATCCAGCAAGTGCGCGCCGCCTATGCCAGCTGGCAGGCCAGCCTTGACGTGATCAAGTCGGCCGAGGCAGCGATCGCCGCCAATAGCCTGTCGCTGGAAGGCGTGCGCGCCGAAAATGGCGTCGGCAACCGTACCATCATCGAAGTGCTGAACGCCGAACAGGAACTGATCAACAGCCGCGTGCAGCTGGCCACCGCCCGCCGCAACGCCTATGTCGCCGCCTTCTCGCTGCTTGCCGCCATGGGCAATGCCGAGGCGCGCGACCTCGATCTGCAAGGCGTCAATCTCTACAACCCGCGCGAGAATTATCGCCGCGCCAAGGCCAGCATCTTCGACTGGTCGGAACGCGATGCGCCGGCCATCCGCTCCACCCGCACCGTCACGACCCCGGCGCAGACCGCCGCCGGCCAGGTCGCCGACGACGCCAGCGCCACCGCGCCGAAGTAAGCGGCTGGCGCCGTTACGGCGCCAGCTTCGGTTTCAGCCAGTCCACCCAACGCCGCCATACGTCGCGGGCGCGGATCGGATCGGCCGGGCTGTGGCCGGGCACCGGATAGGCGACGAACTTCACCTCCACCTTGTTGTCAGACAGGGCGCGGTAGAGCTTGTAGGCCTGCGGGATGGTCACCCGCCAATCGCCGACATCGGCCATGATCAGCGTCGGCGCGCGCGCCCGCCAGGCATATTGGATCGGCGATTGCCGGGCATAGCTGGCCATGTTGTCGCCCACGAACGGTGACGGGCCGTATTGGCCGGCCCGCGCCCGGTTGGTGTCGGCGGTGCTATATTGATCGAGGATATCGGTCACCGGCGCACCAGCCACGGCGGCCTTCCAGGCATCGGGATAATTGCCGATCAGCCAGCTGGTCATCATGCCGCCATAGGACCAGCCGCTGACCGCCATGCGGCTGCCATCGACCAGCCCGCGCTGTTTCAAGAGGGCGACGCCGGCCATGATATCGCGGCCCGGCCCGGCAGCGGCATCGCGCAATATGGCTTCCTGGAACACGTACCCGCGGTTGTTGCTGCCGCGGTAATTGGGTTCGAGCACCAGCCAGCCCTGCGCGGCGAGGATCTGCGGCGACGGCGAGAAGCTTTGCCGCGACGCCGCCACCGGCCCGCCGTGGATATAAAGCACCAGCGGCCGCCTCTGGCCCGGCCGGTAATCCGGCGGATAGGTGAGCACGCCATCGGCGGTGTAGCTGTCGCTTTTCCAACTGATGCTTTCCTGCCGGCCCAGCGCCACACCATCGGTCGCGGTCTGCAGCGCGGTCAGCACCACCGGCTTTTCGCCCGGCGCCGGCAGCAGATAGATCTCGGCCGGATGATCGGCAGTGGTGGCGGTCATGGCGATGGCGCCGTTGCTGCCGATCTCGGCGCTGGCTGGATCGAGTTCGCCCAGATCGATCCGCGTTGCCTTGCCGTCTTTCGCCACCCACAGGCCATTGTGGGTGCCATCGGTGCCGCTCAAGACCACGGTCTGGCCATCGGGCATCCAGCCGACGAGATCCACCGCGACGTCGAGATCGGGCGCAGCGTCACGCGCGCTGCCGCCGCCGGTCGGCGCGATCATCACCCGGCTCTGGTGCGCCGCCACGCCGCCGCGCGGCATGACAAAGGCGACGCTGCGGCCATCGGGCGAGAGCTGCGGCACCTCCTGCCGGGCGCTGGCTGGCACCAGCGGCTGCACGGCGCCAGTCGTCACCTCCACGCGCATCAGGCGGCCGGTGTCGGCATCGCCGGTGGCCGGGGTGGCGGCCTGGACGAAGATGATCGCCTTGCCATCCGGCGTCCAGTTCAGCTGCGACGGCGGGCCACTGGGCGGCAGCGACAGCGGCAGTGACCGCGGGCCGCTGCTCAGCCGCTTCACCGCGCCGGTCGCCAGCGTCACGGTCCAGATGTGGATGGGCTGGCGGGCGCTGCGGTCGAGATAATTGTGATTGCCGACCTCGAACGCGTCTTCGAACTTGGCTTCGCCGGTCTTTTCCGTGGCCACATCGGCGGCGGCAAAGGCGAGGCTGGCGCCATCGGGCGCCCAGGCGAACTGGGTCACCGGCGTCTTGCTGCTGGTCACCGCGCGCGCATCGCCGCCATCCATCGACAACAGGAAAACCTGTGCCTTGCCGCCGTCGTCCTGGGCCAGGAAGGCGATGCTGCGGCCGTCGGGCGACCAGCGCGGGCTGGCGACGCCCTGGCGGCCCTGGGTGAGCACACGGCTGGCCTTGCTGGCGACATCGATCAGGGTGAGCGCGCCATCCCAGCGATTGTCGGTGAGATTGGCGCGGGCAATGACACTGAGCACCGCCTTGCCATCGGGGGACAATATCGGATCGCCGAGCCGCACGATCTTGGGCAGATCATCGGGCGAGAAGCGCCTGGCCTGCGCCAGCGCTGGCGTTGCCAGCACAAGGGCAATGGCACCCCCAAGACTCAAGATGGTGCGTGCATTCATGGATGGTCCCCCTTGTGATGCCCAAGGCTAGCAGCCGCCCCCGGCGCCAGCAATCCGGCCAAATTCAGGGCACCGGAACCGTGCGCGGCGCGCCCTTGCTCTTGATGAAATAGGCCAGGAATCGCGCCCGCTGCATGGTGCTGGGGTTGCGGCCGACCGTGTGGATGTCGGACGGGCGTTCATAAAATGTCTGGCCCACGCCGAGCAGCTGCACGGGCTGGCCCTTCACCTGCATCTCGATCTGGCCTTCCAGCACATAGACCAGCACATGCGCATTGTGGCGGTGCGCCGGGCTGGCGCCGCCGGGCGGCAGCACCACCTCGACCAGTGTCATCTCCTTGCCAGGCATGTCGGCCAGCGCCTTTTCGAACAGCGGCACGGGCGGGGCCTGCGCTGCGGCCGGCAAGGCCAGCAGGGCGGTGGCGAGCAGCAGGGTCTTCATCGGCCATCCCTTCACTTGGGGTACGCCAGAGCCTAGGCCCGGAATGCGGGAACGGCAATCAGCCGGCCCTGACCAGCGTGCCGGCGCCCTTCCTCGTGAAGATTTCCAGCAGCAGCGCATGGCTGATGCGGCCATCGAGGATGACCGCGGCGTCCACCCCGGCATCCACAGCGGCGACGCAGGTTTCCAGCTTGGGGATCATGCCGCCGGTGATGGTGCCATCGGCGATCAGTCCAGCGATATCGGTCGGCGTCAGATCGGTCATCAGTGCGCCGGCCTTGTCCAGCACGCCGGCGACATCGGTGAGCAGAAACAATCGCGCCGCTCCCAGCGCGCCGGCAATGGCGCCGGCCATGGTATCGGCGTTGATGTTGTAGGTGTGGCCATCCTGGCCCACTGCCACTGGCGCAATCACCGGCACGATTCCGGCGCTGGTCAGCGTGTCGATGATGCTGCGGTCAACGCTCGCCGGTTCGCCAACAAAGCCGAGATCGACGGCCTGCTCGATGGCGCTGCCCGGGTCCTTGGTGGTGCGCTCCACCTTGGTCGCGGTCACCAGCCCGGCATCCTTGCCACTGATGCCCACCGCGCGGCCACCCGCCTGCGCGATGTGCGCCACGATTTCCTTGTTGATGCTGCCGGCCAGCACCATTTCGGCAACTTCGGCGGTCGCGGCATCGGTGACACGCAGGCCATCGACAAAGCGGCTCTCGATGCCCAGCCGCTTCAACAGATTGCCGATCTGCGGCCCACCACCGTGCACAACCACCGGGTTGATGCCCACCGCCTTCAACAGCACGATGTCCTCGGCGAAATCGCGCGCCCGCTCGGCGTCGCCCATGGCATGGCCGCCATACTTCACCACGAAGGTCTTGCCGGCATAGCGCTGAAGATAGGGAAGCGCCTCGATCAGCGTTTCCGTCTTGGCAAGCATGTCGGGGTGCGGGGCGTGACTCATGGCGGCGCTTTAGCCATTATCCGGCCATGGTGGAAGCAGGCTATTCGGGCACGCCGCTGCGCAGGAAACTGGGCGTGACGGCGGCACAGCGTTGGTGGCGGCTGGCGATGCCGGATGACGTCGCTGCCGCGATCGATGCTGATGGGCCACCGCTACTGCTGGCCGCGCCCGAAGCGAGGCTGGATGGCGCCCACCTCTTCGTCACCAGCCGCGCCGTGCTGGCGGCCGAACTGGCCCGTCTGCGCCCGCTGCTGGCCCCGGCCGGCATGATCTGGGTGAGCTGGCCCAAGAAGGCGGCCAAGGTGCCGACCGACATCACCGAAGACGTGATCCGCGCCGAGGCGTTGCCGATGGGCTATGTCGATGTGAAGGTGTGCGCCGTCGATGCGGTATGGTCCGGCCTGAAGCTGGTGATCAGGAAATCAGAGCGTTAGCACCAGCGATCCGCCAACCGGCACCGCCGCCCATTGCCGGGTCAGGTCGGCGATGCGGGCCCTTATGGCGGCGATGGTTTCGCCGCTGATGGGCAGGGGCGTGTCGCCGCGCTCCTCGCAGGTGACGCGATAAAGCGCGATGAAGTCGGCGTCGGCCATCGGGCCACCGCTCCAGCCTTCGCCCTGGAACATCTCGACCAGCCGCTCAACGCTTTGCGCGTGGCGGTCGTCCAGACCCAACCGAAACCCGCCGTCGCCGCCGGCGGCGATCAGGCCGAGGAAGCCTGGCGTCGTCACTTCCGCCTCTACAGCGAAATGCACCATGTCATGCGGGATGATGCCCTGTTTCGGGCATTCGATCAGCGGGCGCGGGCCGTCGGCCGCTTCGATCAACAGCCGGTCAAATTTGCCGCTGCCCTTGGTGAAGGTGAGTTTCATCGAAACCTCAGCGCGTCGGGACGGGCTCCGCGCCCGTGTAATCATAGAAACCGCGGCGGGACTTGCGGCCCAGCCAGCCGGCTTCGACATATTTGATCAGCAGCGGCGCCGGCCGATATTTGGGATCGCCGGTACCGTCCTGCATCACCTTCATGATGCTGAGCAGCGTGTCGAGCCCGATGAAATCGGCCAGCGTCAGCGGGCCCATCGGATGGTTGGCGCCCAGCTTCAGCCCGGTGTCGATATCAACCACGCTGCCCACGCCATCGCCCAACGCAAAGATCGCCTCGTTCAGCATCGGGCACAGCACGCGGTTGACGATGAAGGCCGGCGCATCGCCCGACAGGATCGCCGTCTTGCCCAGCTTTGCCGCGAAGCCCTGCATGGCGGCCGTGGTTTCGGACGACGTGGCCAGGCCAGGGATGATCTCGACCAATGCCATCATCGGCACCGGATTGAAGAAATGCAGCCCGCAGAAGCGATCGGCACGGCCAGTGGCAGCGGCCAGCCGGGTGATGGAAATCGACGACGTGTTGCTGGCCAGCAGGGCGCCTGGCTTCAGCACATCGCGCAGGCCGGCAAAGATCTGGGCTTTGGTTGCCTCATTCTCGGTCGCCGCCTCGATCACCAGATCGGCGGCCGCGAAGTCGGCGGTGGCCGTGGTCAGCGCGATGCGACCCAGCGCGGCATCGGCCTGGTCCTGGGTCAACACGCCCTTGCCGACCTGGCGGGCCATGTTCTTCGCGATCGTCGCCTTCGCCGCTTCGCAGCGGTCCATCGCCACATCGGACAGGATGACATCATAGCCGGCCTGCGCTGCGACATGGGCAATGCCGTTGCCCATCAGACCTGCGCCAATCACCCCGATCGTCTGCACGTGCGTCTCCGTTCTAGCCGGAACGACGCTTTAGCGGCTTCTGCCGCTCCGGCAAGGATCAGGCGCTGACAATGGCGAGGCGGCGGCGGCGCAAGACGGCGCCGGTGAGGCCAAAGCCCGCGATCAGCATCGCCCAGCTCGCCGGTTCGGGCACGCCGAACAGGGCGCTGTCAAACAGGGCGGCATCGGCGCCGGTGATGGCAAAGCTGTAGATCCGCGACGGGATCAGGGCCTGGCCATCCGGGCAGGCGGCGCCCAGTGCCACCTGGGTGAAACTGCCGCCGCCGGCACAGACGTCGAACTGCACGTTGCTGCCGTTCTGGGTGACCGAAAAATCATTGTCGGTGGCGAGCAGCAGGGCAAAGCCGCCGCCGGCGAGGCGCGGGCCGATGGCGAGGCCCTCAAGCTTTTCGGGCAGGATGGTTTCGCCGCCGGCCAGCAGCGCCGCCTGCACATCGAGAAACAGCAGCTTGCCCACCGGCGTCACGCCGCCGGGCAGGGCATTGCTGCCGGCCAGGCTGATGCCGCTGACGTCGGTCGCGCCCGCAAGATCGATCATGTACACCCGCTTGGAAGCAATATCGCCGTTGGGGCTGATCAGATTGTCCGGGCCCTGGCCGCGGTTGTCGCGCTCGATCACCAGGAACTTGGTGCCGCCGATCCAGGTGATCGAGGAAACGCCGATGCTGCGGCCCTGGTTGGTGGCCGAAAACGGGCTGCCGGGCACGCGGGCGTTGATGCTGGCCAGCGCTTCCAGTTGATAGATGAACTGGCCGGTGGACTGGCCGGTGGCGACATCGAACTGCACGATGCGCAGATTCTGGCTGCGGCGGCCATCGTTGGAGGCGCCTTCGTTGACCAGCGGGTCCTGCAAGATGCCCCAGGCGGTCTTGCCGTCGGCCGAGATGGTCAGCCCTTCAAAGCCGCGATTGTCCTGCCGACCGCTGACAATGGTGGGCCGGCCGTTGGCATAATCGGGATTGTTGCTGGCATCGCGCGGCAGGATGTTGGCCGGCTGAGTAAAGGCGCGGACAAAGCGACCGTTGGACTGAACCTCATAGATGGATGGGCCATATTCATCGGCGACGAGGAAATTGCCATTGGGCAAGCGCACGATGCCTTCGGAATCCAGTGCCGGTCCCAGGTTGCGGGCGCCGCCCGGTTGCAGGCCGGGGTTGAGCCCGCTGTAGACCTGGCCATTGGCCTGGCGGAACAGGGTGGTGCGCTGCAGCTGGAAGTTGCTGATGCCACCGCTGGCGCTGAAATCGACATTGAACTGTTCGATGCGCGGCGCCCAATCGATGGTGCCGCCGCCGGGGCCGCGATCACTGATGCCATAGAAGATCTGGCGGCGCGGATCGAAGAACAGGTCGGAACCGAAGCTGAGCCGGTTGGAATTGGGGCCGCTGCCGATCGTCGCGAGGTCGGTGCTGTTGCCCGCCACTTCGATCTTGCCGGCAAAACTGACGG
This sequence comes from Sandarakinorhabdus oryzae, assembly GCF_009733735.1. GTDB lineage: Bacteria > Pseudomonadota > Alphaproteobacteria > Sphingomonadales > Sphingomonadaceae > Sandarakinorhabdus > Sandarakinorhabdus oryzae. The sequence continues at coordinate 8,125 of NZ_WNJP01000070.1, forward strand.
CAGCGGACGCCGGAACGGCTGCCAGCATGGCCGCGGCAAGAAGCATGATGCGCATGATGTCCCCCTTTGATGCTGATGCAGGGATTAACCATGGGGCATGAAACCGGCGTGACGCTTGCGGGGCAGTTTTGTGACGCCGGCAAGCGGCTTGACCGGAGCGACCAGTGCGGCGACACCAGCGCCATGCACAGACTGAACGGCAAGACCGCCCTCATCACCGGTGCTGCGCGCGGTATCGGCGAGGCCATCGCCCGGCGGTTCGCTGCCGAAGGGGCGATGGTATGGGTGACCGACATTGATCCGGCCGGCGCGGCCGTGGCGGCCAGCATCGGCGGGCGCTTTGCCCTGCTCGACGTCGCCGACGAGGCGGCGTGGGACCAGGTGATGGCAGAGGTCGGTCCGCTCGACATCCTGGTCAACAACGCCGGCATCACCGGCTTTGAAGGCGAACCGGCGGCGCATGATCCCGAACATGCCAGCCTCGCCGAATGGCGGCGCGTCCATGCCGTCAATCTCGACGGCACCTTCCTCGGCTGCCGCGCCGCGATCCGGGCGATGCGCCGCAACCGAGCTGGCAGCATCATCAACATCTCGTCACGCTCCGGCATCGTCGGCATCCCTGGCGCGGCGGCCTACGCCAGTTCCAAGGCGGCGATCCGCAATCATACGAAATCGGTGGCGCTCTGGTGTGCGCAACAAAGCCTCGCCATCCGCTGCAACTCCATCCACCCCGCCGCGATCATGACGCCGATGTGGGAGCCGATGCTGGGCAGCACGCCAGAGGAGCGCGAAGCCGCGATCAAGGCCTTTGTCGGCGATACGCCGTTGAAGCGCTTCGGCACCGCCGACGAGGTCGCCGCCATGGCCGCCTATCTCGCCAGCGATGAAAGCGCCTATGTCACCGGCAGCGAATTCCACATCGACGGCGGTATCCTCGCCGGCTCGGCTGCTTCGCCCGAATAGCACCGCGTGCTTCGCCTTCCCTTCCTGCGCCGCCCCGCCGGCTGGGGTGTCCTCTCCGGCTTGGTGCTGGCAGCCCCGGCGGCGGCGGCAGACTGGTTCGACCTTTCCGGCTATCAGCGCAGCCGCATCGAGGCGGTGAGTGGAGACATCAGGCCGGGCGGCAGCGAACAATCGGCATTCATGCTGCGTACCGTGGTAGCCGCCCGGCTGGGCGATGGCCCGGTGCGGCTGAACGCGGAGCTGTGGGACGTCCGTGCCTATGCCATCGCGCCGGGCACGCGGTTGGGCACCGGCGATGTGAATGCGCTGGAACCGGTGGTGGCCAATGTCGCGGCTGATCTGCGCGGGCTGGCCCGCCGCCTCGGACCCGGCGGCCGCGCCACGATCACGGCCGGGCGCATGATCGTCAATGTCGGCAGCCGGCGGGTGGTGGCGGCCGAGGATTATCGCAACACCATCTCGGCCAGCACCGGCCTGCGGCTTGATCTGGGCAACCGGCAGTGGGGCGGCTCCCTGCTGTGGATCATGCCGCAGCAACGCCTGCCCGACGGTCCCGCCCGGGTGCGCCGCAATGCGGTCGTGCTCGATCGCGAGAATCTTGATGTCACCCTGTGGGGCGCCGACCTTGTGCGGCACCTGCATGGTCTCGATCTCGAAGCCTCTGCCTTTCACTTTGCCGAGCATGACCAGCCTGGCCTTGCCAGCCGCGACCGCCAGTTGACCACCGCCAGCCTGCGCCTGTTGAAACCGCGCAACGCCGGCCAATGGGACGGCGAGGTGGAGGCGGCCTGGCAATGGGGCGCCGCCAGCCGCAGCATCAGTGCCGCCGCGCCGCGCCTGCCGGTCGCGGCCTGGTTCGTGCACGCCGATCTGGGCCACAGCTGGGCCGGGCCATGGTCGCCGCGTCTGTCGCTGGTGGCCGACATGGTGAGTGGGGACCGGCCCGGCGACACCATCCGCCGTTTCGACCCGCTGTTCGGGATCCGGCAGCCCGATTTCGCACCCGGTTCGCTCTATGCCTTGATCGGCCGCACCAATGTGATGGCCGTCGGGGTGCGCGGGGATATGGCCAACAAACGCAGTGACGCCAGTATCAGCGTGAAGCCGATGTGGGCGCAAAGCCGCACCGACCAGTTCAGCCAATCGGGCGCCCGCGATCCGGCCGGACTGTCCGGCCGCTTTGCCGGCTGGGAAATGAGCAGCCGCGTGCGCCACTGGCTGGTGAAGGACCGACTGCGCGTGGAGGCGGACGGCGTACTGATGCTGCGGCGTGGCCTGTTGCGCAACGCGCCCGGCCTGCCGGCGGGCGATCAAATTGCCTATGGCAGCCTGTCGCTGCAGGCCAGTTTCTGATTCCGTCTGAAACCGTTCAGATCGCAAAAAAGCACCTTATCTTCAGCAAAAGACAAGAATTTTCCTTCTGTTAAGAAATTCATGGAAATAATATTTCCAGATTCTACCGAATTGATAGGATTTAAATTCAGCGATGTGCTAAACAAAGATTGTTGGAATGCTTTGACAGGGCAATAGCCGACATGGCCGATCATTGGCCAAAGGACATATCGCATGAAATCATTTACCCAGATCCTGATCCTTGGCGCCGCAACGTTGGCGCTTGCCGCCTGTTCGCAGAACACCAAGGACGCCACCAGTGATGCCGCCCAGTCGGCTGCTGATGACACCGCCAACAATGTCGATAAGGCCGGCAACGCCGTCGACAAGGCCGCCGAAGATACCGGCAAGGCCATCGACACTGCGGGCGACAAGGCCGCAGCGGCCGCCGCCGAAGCCAAGCAGAACACCGGCGAGGCCGTCGAAAAGGCCGGGCAGGACATGCAGAAGCCGTCGTAACCACGACGCGCATCGCAGATGGGGCAGCCCGGCCAATCTGCCGGGCTGCCCTTTGCGTGTCTGGCCTCAGCCCACCCGGCGTTCGTGCCCGGCCCAGAACGGCTCGCGCAGGTCTTTCTTCAGGATCTTGCCGCTCGGATTGCGCGGCAGCACATCGATGAAGTCGACGCTCTTGGGCACCTTGTAGCCGGCGATGCGGGTGCGCGCGAAGGCGATCAGCTCGTCGGCCGTCACCTCGCCCTTCCTAACCACGATCGCTTTCACCGCCTCACCCCAGCGCGCATCGGGCACGCCGATCACCGCGCAATCGGCCACCGCCGGATGCTCATGCAGGGCGTTCTCAACCTCGGCCGGATAGATATTCTCGGCGCCGGACACGATCATGTCCTTCACCCGGTCGTGGATATAGAGATAGCCATCGGCATCGAGGTAGCCGGCATCGCCGGTGTGATACCACCCGTCGATCACCGATTTGGCGGTGGCTTCCGGCTTGTTGTGATAGCCGGCCATCACGCTGACCGACTTGATGCAAATCTCGCCCACGTCGCCTGGCCCGAGTGTGCGGTTGTCGCCATCGACAATCTTCACCTGGTTGCCCGGAAAGGGCTTGCCGCAGCCGCGCATGCGCTGGTTGCCGGCCGGATCATGATCATAAGGCGGCAGATAAACGACCGTGCCGCAGGTTTCGGTGGCGCCATAGCATTGGATGAAGCCGGCATTGGGAAAGGCCGCCATGGACCGACGCAGCACATCGAGCGGGATCGGCGAGGCACCATAATAGAGTTCGGTCATCGCGGTGAGGTCGGCCGGCGCGCTTTCCAGATACTGGCAGATGGCGAGCAACACCGCCGGGACCGCGAACATGCGGGTGATGCGTTCGCCGGCGATGGCGTTCACCATGCCCGGCACGTCAGGGCGGGGCAGGATCACCATCGTCGCGCCGGCCTCCAGTGCGTGCAGCGCCCAGCCGCTGCCGCCGATGTGGAACAGCGGCATGGCGACCAGCGCCACGTCATCCTCGTCCCAGCGGCCCCAGTCTTCGCCGGTCAGCTTGCCCTTCTCGATGGTGCCGAGCAGCTGGTGATGGCTGAGCAGTGCGCCCTTGGGGAAACCGGTGGTGCCGCTGGTGTAGAGCTGCAGCGCGATATCGTCGGGGCTGATCGCGGGCATGGCGGCATCGGGCTGGTGGCCGGCGATCCATTCGGCAAAGGCCGGTCGGCCTTCGAACGGCGCATCGAGCAGGATCACGCTCTTCAGAGCGGTCGTGCCGCGCGCCTCTTCCACCAGCGGCAGGAAGCCGGTTTCGGAGATGATGATGCCGATGCCGGCATCGCCCAGGATATAGGCGATCTCGCGCGCCACCAGCCGGGCGTTGATCGCCACCAGCACCGCCCCCAGCCGGAAACAGGCACACATCAGCGTGACGTAATCCGGATGGTTCAGCGCCAGCCAGCCGACCCGATCGCCCTTGCCCACCCCCGCACTGCGCAGCGCGGCCACCGTCCGCAGCACGCGCTCGTGCAACTCGGCATAGGTCCAAACTGCGCCGTCCACCCTGATGGCCGCCTTGCCCGGCGTGGCAGCGGCGTGGTGGTCGGTGATGTCGGCAAGTGTCGTGAACTGCGTGGCCATGCATCTTCTCCCCGCCCGTGCTTGTGCCGCCAGCCACGGCTTTTTGCCACTCTCCATTGCGGGAAGCGTCATGGCTCTGTAAGGCACTGGGCCCATGCAAAACACGACCCTCGCGCTGGTGAACATCTTCATCATGGCCACCCAGGTGTTGATCTGGGGCCTGGTGGTGTGGGCGATTTCCAGCTGGCTGGTGGCCTTCAACGTGGTCAACACCCGCAACCCGGTGGTCAGCGGTATCCTGAACGCGCTCGATCGCATTTATGATCCGTTGGTGCGCCCGATCCGCCGCTTCCTGCCGGATTTCGGCGGCATTGATCTGTCGCCACTGGTGCTGTGGCTGGTGCTGTCGGGCCTGCAGCAGCTGGTGCCGGCGCTGGTGATGGATTCAGGGCTGCTGCTGCAATGAGCGCCATCCTGATCGACGGCAAGGCGCGCGCCGCCGCGCTGCGCGCCGAGGTGGCGCAGGGCGTCGCTGGCTTCGTGGCGACGCACGGCCGCGCGCCCGGCCTGACCGTGGTGCTGGTTGGCGATGATCCGGCCAGCGCCGTCTATGTCGGCTCCAAGGGCAAGGCGACGCGCGAAGCCGGCATGATCTCCGGCGAATATCGCCTGCCGGCCGACACGCCGGAAGCCGATCTGCTGGCGCTGGTCGCCAAGCTGAACACCGATCCGGCGGTGGACGGCATCCTGGTCCAGATGCCGCTGCCCCGGCATATCGACAGCGATCGGGTGATCGCTGCCATCGATCCGGCCAAGGATGTCGATGGCCTGCACCCGGTCAACACCGGCCTCTTGGTCAGTGGCCGCAAGGGGCTGGTGCCGTGCACACCGTCGGGCTGCCTGCTGCTGATCAAAGAGTCGATGGGTGACATCGCCGGTGCCGAAGCCGTGGTGATCGGGCGCTCGATCCTGGTCGGCAAGCCGATGGCCGCGCTGCTCACCAACGCCAGCGCCACCGTTACCCTCGCCCACAGCCGCACCCGCGACCTGGCTGCGCACATAGCCCGCGCCGATATCGTTGTCGCCGCCGTCGGCATTCCCGGCATGGTGAAGGGCGAGTGGATCAAGCCGGGCGCCTGTGTGATCGATGTCGGCATCAACCGCATCGCGCTGGACGGCGGCAAGAGCCGGCTCGTGGGGGACGTGGATTTCGACAGCGCTGCTGCCCGCGCCGGCTGGATCACGCCGGTGCCCGGCGGCGTTGGCCCGATGACCATCGCCTGCCTGCTTGCCAACACGCTGGCGGCGGCGCGCGCTCGGGCCGGCGCCTGATGCTGGCGGCGCTGCTGCTGGCGGCGGCTGTGCCGGCGCTGCCGGCCGGGCCGGTCGCCGATGCCGAGCGCGCCTTTGCCGCCGATGCGCAGACCAGCGGCCAGTG
>NZ_WNJP01000071.1 GCF_009733735.1 Sandarakinorhabdus oryzae
TGGCGGACGGCATTCTCACCGGCGCGGTTGCCGGCGGCGGTCAGCGGCGCCGGCGGCGATTCCTGCGCGGCGGCCGGCATCGCGCCCAGCAGCGTGGCAGCGGCCACGCAGGGAAGCGGTCTCACGAACAAGGCTCCGGCGCTGCCAACATTACGTGTGAGTAATGCTGACAGCGCCGGCAAAGGTCAATCAGCCGCTGCTGTGACCGTGCGCCTCAGTAACGATAATGGTCCGGCTTGAACGGGCCGGCCTCGCCGACGCCGATATAGGCGGCCTGCTTGTTCGACAGCGTGGTCAGCTTCACGCCCAGCTTGTCGAGGTGCAGGCGGGCGACCTTCTCGTCGAGATGCTTGGGCAGCACATAGACGCGGTTCTCGTACTGCTCGGACTTGGTCCACAGCTCGATCTGGGCCAGCACCTGGTTGGTGAAGCTGGCGGACATCACGAAGCTGGGGTGGCCGGTGGCGCAGCCCAGGTTCACCAGCCGGCCCTTGGCCAGCACGATGATCTGGTTGCCATCCGGGAACTCGACGATGTCGGTGCCGGGCTTCACTTCGGTCCACTTGTAGTTCGAAAGCGCGGCAATCTGGATCTCGCTGTCGAAGTGGCCGATGTTGCAGACGATGCTGTTGGGCTTCATCGCCTTCATGTGCTCGGCGGTGATCACGTCCATGTTGCCGGTGGCGGTCACGAAGATGTCGGCGCGCTTCACGGCGTCTTCCATGGTGACGACCTCAAAGCCTTCCATGGCGGCCTGCAGCGCGCAGATCGGATCGATTTCGGTGACCATCACGCGGGCGCCGCCGTTGCGCAGCGAATGGGCGCTGCCCTTGCCGACATCGCCGAAGCCGGCGACGCAGGCGACCTTGCCCGCCAGCATCACGTCGGTGGCGCGGCGGATGGCATCGACCAGCGATTCCTTGCAGCCATAGAGATTGTCGAACTTCGACTTGGTGACGCTGTCGTTGACGTTGATCGCCGGGAACGGCAGCCGGCCCTGCTTGGCCAGTTCATAGAGGCGGTGGACGCCGGTGGTGGTCTCTTCCGAAACGCCCTTCAGATTCTTCACCGTCTCGGTCAGATAGCCGGGGCGGGCCTTCACGAAGGCCTTGAGCGCCCGCTGGAATTCGACCTCTTCCTCGTTCTCCGGCTCGCCCATGGTTTCGCCGGCTTCGAGGCGGGCGCCCCACAGCGCGAACATGGTGGCGTCGCCGCCGTCATCCAGGATGATGTTGGCGGTGACATCGCCCCAATCGAAGATGCGGCCGACATAATCCCAATAGTCCGCCAGGCTCTCGCCCTTGATGGCATAGGTCGGGATGCCGGCCGCGGCCATGGCGGCGGCGGCATGATCCTGGGTTGAGAAGATGTTGCAGGTGGCCCAGCGCAGCTCCGCGCCCAGCGCCACCAGCGTTTCCATCAGCACGGCGGTCTGGATGGTCATGTGCAACGAGCCGGTGATGCGCGCGCCTGTCAGCGGCTTTGATGCACCAAATTCCTCGCGCAGCGCCATCAGGCCGGGCATTTCGGTTTCGGCGATGGCGATTTCGCGGCGGCCGAAATCGGCGAGGCTCAGATCCTTGATGGCGTAATCGGCCATGATGATGTTCCTGTTGCTGGAGGTTGGCGTTCCCGTAGCGGCAGGGGAGCCCTCATGCAAGTATAAAGATAGCTTTATATGACTGCGCCGGCGCTCATTGGCCAAGCTGTGCGCGCAGGAAATCGATGCCGGCGCGGATCTTGGGCGGCAGCAGGGTGCGGCTGGCATAGAGCAGCCAGGCGTTGCTGCCGAAGGCGGTGGTGCTGGCCTCGTGATCGGGCAACAGGCGCACCAGCCGTCCGCTCGCCACGGCATCGGCGGCCAACCAGTCGGTGAGGAGGGCGACGCCCAGGCCATCGATACAGGCCTGTTTCAGCGCCAGCGGCGAGGAGATGGCGACGGGGCCATCCACCGCCACGCTTTCGGCGCCGCCATCGGGACGGGAAAAGCGCCATTCCCGCCGTTGCAGCGGGCCGGCGAACAGCAGGCAGGGCGTGCCGGTGAGATCGGCCGGCGCGTTGATCGGGCCGTGGCGATCCAGCCAGGCGGGCGCGGCATAGGCGTGATAACGGCTGGGGTGCAGCGGCACGCCGATCAGGCCGGGCGGGATGCTGGGCGACATGCGGATGGCGATGTCCACCGGCTCGGTGACCAGATCGACCAGCCGGTCGGTCAGATCCAGCGCGACCTCGAGGCCAGGGTGCGCCGCGCGCCAGGCGGGCAGCAGCGGCACCAACCGGATAGTGCCATAGGCAACCGAGGCGGTGATCGCCAGCCGGCCGGTCAACGTGCTGCCGCGCGCCATCTCGGCGGCAGCGGCAAGGTCGCGGGCCAGCGGTTCAACCGTCGCAAGGTAACGCGCGCCGGCCTCGGTCAGCGCCAGCCGCCGTGTGGAACGCTGGAACAGGCGGAAGCCCAGTTCCGTCTCCAGCCCGGCGATGGCGCGGCTGACCAGGCTGGGATCGATCAGGCGCTGGCGGGCGACCGGCGCAAAGCCGCCCGCATGGGCGACATCGACGAACAGCGACAGGGTGGCGAGGTCCATACCGGGATCATTGATGCAAAATCTGCACGAAACAATGGCTGATATGGTGATTTTTCGTTGGGCGGCGCCGGAATACACCCGGTCTCAGCAGCAGCCCCGCTGCCCACCAGGAGATTTCCAATGACCATCACCAACAGCATCGCCTTCGTCACCGGCGCCAATCGCGGCATCGGCGCCGCCTTCGTGGACGCGCTGCTCGACGCCGGCGCTGCCCGTGTCTATGCCGCCGCCCGCCAGCCGATCAGCCATGCCGATCCGCGCGTGATCCCGATCACGCTCGATGTCACCGATGCCGCCGCGATCAAGGCGGCCGCCGACAAGGCTGGCGATGTCACCTTGCTGATCAACAATGCTGGCGCGCTGGAAGGCGGCGACGTGTTTGCCGCCGGGGCCGAAGCGCTGGAACGCCAGCTCGCCGTCAATACGCTGGCGCCGCTGCGCCTGGCGGCGGCTTTTGCCCCGGCTCTTCGCCGCAGCAAGGGTGCCATCGTCAACATCTTGTCGGTGGTGGCGCTGGCGCCGATGCCGGGCCTGGCCAGCTACAGCGCCTCGAAGGCCGCCGCCGCCTCGCTCACCGGTGCGCTGCGCGCCACGCTGGCCGCCGATGGCGTGGCTGTGCACGGCGTCTTCCCCGGCCCTGTCGATACCGACATGGCCGCCGGCATCGACCTGCCCAAGACCAGCCCGGTTGACGTCGCCCGCGCCGTGCTGGCCGGGGTGGAAGCCGGCACCGCCGACATCTTCCCGGATGCCTTTGCCCGCCAGGTCGAACAGGGCTGGTTTGCCGATCCGCGCGCCGTGGCGCTGCAATTCGCCGCCTGATCTGCACCAATGAAACGAGGCCGGGCCCGCGATGGCCCGGCCTCTTTCTGTTGCCCCCCGAATCGGTTAGCCTGAAACGTCAGTTGCGCACCGGGGGAGACAGACGATGGATTGGCCGATCATTACTGCAACCATCACGGCGGTTGCGCTGAAACTGGCAGCCGGCTTTGCGCTTTACATGGTTGGCCGCTGGTTGATCGGTTTTGCCATTGGCGTCTTGAGCCGGGTGCTCACCGCCCGCAACTTCGATCCGACGCTGCAGCGCTACATCGCCTCCATCCTGGGCGTCGTGCTCAACATCGTGCTGGTGGTGGCGATCCTCGGCTTCTTCGGGATCGAGACGACCAGCTTTGCCGCGCTCTTGGCCGGCGTTGGCCTGGCGGTGGGCGCAGCCTGGTCGGGGCTGCTCTCCAACTTCGCGGCCGGGGCGTTTCTCGTCATCTTCCGGCCCTACAAGGTGGGCGATTATGTCGTGGGTGGCGGCGTTGAAGGCACGGTGACCGAGGTCGGCCTGTTCAACACGGTCATCACCAGCCCCGACAATGTGCAGACCATCGTGGGCAATTCGAAGATGTCGGGCGACGTGGTGAAGAATTTCTCCGCCCACCCCTATCGCCGCGTCGATCGCACCGCGCAGCTGGCCTTTGGCGTGAGCGCAGCTGATGCCATCGCCCGGCTGAAACCGGCGCTGGCCGCCATTCCCAACGTGATGGCCGATCCGGCGCCCGATGTCGAAATCCTCGATTTCAACGAGCGTGGCACCGTGCTGGCCGTTCGCCCCTATTGCCACACCAGCCATTACTGGCAGGTCTGGTTCGACACCAACAAGCTGATCGCCAAGACCTTTGGCGAGGCCGGCTATGCCGCGCCCTTCCTGGTGCAGGAGAACAAGACGGCACTGTGACGCGCTGGCTTGGCGGCTGGCGTCAGGGCGGCTAGACCCTTGGCCATGCCTGCATGTCGAGGAGTCTGCCCGTGCGTTCCATCCTGCTCGTGGCCGCGCTGATGAGCGCTGCGCCGGTTCTTGCCGCCCCCATCGCCTATCCCGAAACCCATCGCGGCTTCGAGGTGGAGAAGGGCCCCGCTGGCCTGTCCGTGCCCGATCCCTATCGCTGGCTGGAAGCCGACGTGCGCACCGACGAGAATGTGGCGAAATGGGTGGAGGCGCAGAACAAGGTGACCATGGCCTATCTGGCCGGGCTGCCCAAGCGCGAGCAGATCCGCCAGCGCCTGACGGCGCTTTACAACTACGAGCGATTCGGCGTGCCGCGCGTGAAGGGGGGCGTGCAATTCTTCACCCGCAATTCGGGCCTGCAGAACCAGTCCGTGCTCTATGTGCAGGCGCCGGGTGCCGAGCCCCGCGTGCTGATTGACCCAAATCCCTGGGCCAAGGATGGCGCGACTGCGCTGGCCGAGTGGGAACCGTCGGCCGATGGCAAGCTGCTGGTCTATGCCGTGCAGGACGGCGGCACCGATTGGCGCACGCTGAAAGTGCGGGATGTCGCCACCGGCCAGGACCTGCCGGACGTGATCGAGTGGGTGAAATCCAGTGCGATTGCCTGGAAGAAGGATGGTTCGGGCTTCTATTACTCGCGCTTCCCGGAACAGGCCGGACCGAAATATCTCGGCGTCAGCCTCAACCAGAAGCTCTATTTCCACAAACTCGGCACGCCGCAATCGGCGGACCAGCTGATCTTCGAAACGCCCGATTTTCCCAAGCGCGGGCATTCGGGCCAGGTGACGGACGATGGCCGCTGGCTGGTGATCATCACCGCCGAAGGCACCGACAGCCGCTATGAAGTGCGCGTGGCGGATATTGCCAAAGGTGAGAAGCCGCGCGCGCTGGTGACCGGGCTGGACCATGATTGGTCACTGGCCGGCTCGAAGGGCGACACGCTCTATTTCCGCACCAACAAGGCGGCGCCGCTGGGCCGCATCGTGGCGATGAACGCGCTGACCGGTGCGATCAGCGAAATCGTGCCACAAGGTGCCGCCACGCTCACCGGCGCCTCGCTCGTCGGCAACCGGCTGGTGGCGGACACGCTGGAAGACGCCAAGTCGGTCGTCCGCCTCTATGAACTGGATGGCAAGCCGGTCGGCGTGCTGCCGCTGCCCGGCATCGGCACGGCCGGCGGGTTTGAATCGTCGGAGGATGGCACCACCTGGTTTGCCTTCTCCAGCTTTGCAACGCCCGGTTCGATCTGGCGCTATGACACCGCGACCAACAGCGCGACGGTGGTCCGGCAGGCCAAGGTCGCCTTCTCGCCCGACGATTATGCCGTCAGCCAGGTCTTCTACAGCTCGAAGGACGGGACCAAGGTGCCGATGTTCATCGCGCACCGGAAGGATCTCGACGTGTCGAAACCGCACCCGGCGCTGCTCTATGGCTATGGCGGGTTCGATATCAGCAGCACGCCGGGCTTCAGCGTCAGCCGGCTGGTGTGGATGGAGATGGGCGGCGTGTTCGTGCTCGCCAACATCCGCGGCGGCGGTGAATATGGCGAGGCCTGGCACGATGGCGGCCGTCTGCTCAAGAAGCAGAATGTGTTCGATGATTTCATCGCGGCAGGCGAGGCGCTGATCGCCAGGGGCATCACCAGCAAGGGCCAGCTCGCCATCCAGGGCGGCTCCAACGGTGGGCTCCTTGTCGGCGCCGTCACCAACCAGCGGCCCGACCTGTTCGCCGCGGCGCTGCCGGCCGTCGGCGTGATGGACATGCTGCGCTATGCCAACTGGACCGCCGGGCGCTATTGGGTGGATGATTATGGCGACGTGACCAAGCCGGAGATGTTCCGTTACAACCTGGGATATAGCCCCTATCACAACGTCAAGGGCGGCAGGGACTATCCGGCCATCCTCGTCACCACCGCCGATACCGATGACCGGGTGGTGCCGGGCCACAGCTTCAAATATGCCGCCGCGCTGCAGGCGGCCGCCATCGGCGACAAGCCGCACCTGATCCGCATCGAGACGCGCGCCGGCCATGGCAGCGGCAAGCCGACCGACAAGATCATCGCGGAAGCGGCCGATCTTTGGGCCTTTGCCGGATACTGGACCGGGCTTACTCGCTGAGCCGGCGCGGCCCGTTCGGGCGGGTGAGGATGAACAGGCAGGTGGCCGGCAGGATCACCGCCTGGATGATGATCACCCGCGTCGGCGCGCCGACCAGGAAGCTGATGCCGAACACCACGGCCATCGAGACGACGGCGAGCAGCTTGGCGCGCGGCGCGATGGCGCGATGCTGTTCCCAGTTGCGGATCAGCGGCCCGAACAATTTGTGGCCCAGCAGCCAGTCGTGCAGGCGCGGGCTGGAGCGCGCGAAGCAATAGGCGGACAGCAGCACGAACGGCGTGGTCGGCAGCAACGGCAGCACCACGCCGGCAATGCCGAGCGCCAGCGACGTCAGCCCGATCAGGAGCCAGAGGGTGCGGAACATGCCGGCACGTTAGCAGTGCCCGGCCCTCTTGCAACGCATTCTCAACTGGCGCGGGCCAGCCGCATCGTCGCAGTCGCGCCGGCCGGCAGGCAGCGATGGCCCGGCCTTTACGCAGGCGGTCGCGAAAACGCCTCGTGCGGCAGCCGGGCCAGGTTGGCGACAAAGCTCACCGTCTGATAGGCGCCGGCCAGCGCGCAGACTTCGAGCTGTTGCGCCAGGCTCCAGTCCGCCTCGAACCGGGCCTGGGTGGCATCATCCAGACGGCCATCGCGGCACAATTGGTCGAGCGCGTGCAGCAAACAGGCCTCGTCCGCGCTCCACAGGGCGGGATTGATGGCGGTGGCGCGTGTGTCGGCCAGCTGCGCCGCATCGATCCGGGCGGCGCCGGCAAAGATCGCGGTATGGACGCCCCATTCATAATCGCAACTGCGCAGCGCGGTGACGCGCAGGATGACGATCTCGCGGATGCGCAGCGGCAGCGGGCTGTCGCGATCGAGCAAATTGGGCACGCCCTTCTTCAGAAAGCGCGGGCTGTGGGCAAAGGTGCGGAACAGCGACAGCAACTGGCCGTCGGCCTGGGGATAGCCGGCGAGCAGGGCAGCGGTTTCGGGCGGATAAGGCGGTTCCAGCGGGTGAAGATGATTGGCCACGGCGGCATCCTTCGCTATGATTCTCATAGCAACAATGCGCTATGAAAAACATAGCGTCAAGCAGGAGGCCGATCTTGTCCGTTCGTGGTTCACGCACCGGCCGGCCGATCATGCGGCTGCTCGATATTCTCGGGCAGCGCTGGGTGCTGCGCATCCTGTGGGAATTGCGCGCTGGCCCGCTGAGTTTCCGCGCCCTGCAGGCCGCCTGTGAGGCCATCTCGCCGGCCGTGCTCAATGACCGGATGAAGCTGCTGCGCGGCCATGACCTGGTGGCGCTGCAGGCCGACGGCTATGCGCTGACCGCGCGCGCCCAGACGCTGCTGCCGGTGATCCTGCAGATGATGGACCTCGCCAACAGCTGGGCCGCCGCCGGGGACTGGCCGCAGCCCGACGCTTAACCAGCGAGCCTTTCGGCGATTGCTGCGGCGAGATCGGCGTCACCAGCCGCAATCACGGCGCCGCGGCTGGACGTGGTGAGCGGCTGGCCCTCCCAATCGGTCATCACGCCGCCGGCACGGGTGATGATCGGCACCAGCGCACACCAATCGTGCAGCTTCAGCCCGGATTCGACCACCGCATCCAGATGCCCGGCAGCGACCAGGCCATAATTATGGCAATCGCCGCCATAGAGCGTGTCGCGTGCGGCGGCGCGGACCCGATCGAAACAGGCGAAATCCGCCGGGTCAAAGGCGTGCGGGCTGGTGGTGCCGATGCGCGCCGCGCCGAGCTCAAGCCCATGGCGCACGTGCACGCGCTGGCCGTTGAGCATGGTCGGCTGGTCCGGCCCGGCAATCCAGCGGTCACCGATGATGCACTGGTCGATGATGCCGAGCACGGGCTTGCCCTGTTCCATCAGGCCAATGAGCGTGCCGAACAGCGGCCGGCCGGCGACAAAGGCGCGGGTGCCGTCGATGGGATCGAGCACCCACACCCGCTCCGCATCTGCCCGGTCATCGCCATATTCCTCGCCGATCACCCCGTCGTCGGGCCGATACTGCTCCAGCAGGCGGCGGATGGCGGCTTCGGCCTCCTTGTCGGCGGCGGTGACGGGGGAGAAATCCGCCTTGGTCTCGACCAGGACCGGCCGGCGGAACCAGGGCCGGATGGCGGCGCCAGCGGCTTCGGCGAGCAGTTCGGCGAGTGCGAGATCGGACAAACTCACAGGCCGAGCTCCTTCAGGATCGTGGCTCGATCCCCATCCAGTTCGGGTGCCGGCGCGCGGGTGGCGGGATCGGCGTGGGCCGATAGCTTGATCGGGTTGCCGGCGGCGATCAGCGGCGTGCCGTCGGGCAGCGATGTATGCACCACCATATTGCGCGCCTGCACCTGCGGGTTGGCCAGGGCCTGGCCGATATTGTTCAAGGGCCCGCAGGGCACCCCGGCGGCCTCCAGCTTCGGCAACCAGTGCGCCACCGGCTGGGTGAGCAGCACGCCTTCCAGCACCGCCGCCAGCGCTTCGGCATGAGTGGTACGGGCATTGTTGTCGGCAAAGCGTGGATCGTCGGTGGGCAGGCCCAGCGCGGTGCACAGCGCGGTGAACAACTGGTCGTTGCCGGCGGCAATCACGATCGGCGCATCGGCGCATTGATAGGCGGCAAAGGGCGTGATCGACGGGTGGCGCGCGCCCAGTGGCCCCGGCGACTCCCCGGTGGCGGCATAGCGCGCGATGGCGTTTTCGAGGATGGCAATCTGCCCGTCGAGCATGGCGACATCGACGAACTGGCCCTTTCCGGTCCGGTCGCGATCATGCAGGGCGGCCATGATGCCGATCACCGTGAACAGGCCGGCGGTGATGTCCCCCACGCTGGTGCCGACCCGGGTCGGCGGGCCGCCGGGATGGCCGGTGACACTCATGATGCCGCCCATCGCCTGCACCACCATGTCGTACGCGGCCTTCTGGCTGTCCGGCCCGGTCTGGCCAAAGCCCGACGTCGCCGCGTGGATAAGGCGCGGATAGCGCGCGGCCAGCGCCTCCCAGCCATAGCCCAACCGCGCCATCACGCCGGGGCGGTAATTGTCGATCAACACGTCCCCGCGCGCCAGCAGCGCTTCGAAGATCACCCGATCGTCAGCGGATTTCAGATCGAGCGCGATCGATTGCTTGCCGCGGTTGATGCTGGCGAAATAGGCGCTGTGGCCCTTGATGAACGGGCCATAGGCGCGGGCATCGTCGCCGCCATCGGGCCGCTCCACCTTGATCACGCGCGCGCCCAGATCGGCCAGCACCATGGTGGCATAAGGCCCGGCCAGCACGCGCGACAGGTCGATGACGGTGATGTCTGCAAGGGGACCGGGCATTTGATGCGTGTAGCGTTGTTTTTCCCCCTCGTCACCGCCCCCGCTGACGGTCAAGGGTCTGAACTCAACAAATCCAAGCGCCGTCACGAAGCCAGGAAGGCCGAGAGAAGTGAGTGAGTGCAGCCAGATAGCAGCGCTATCTGGCAATCGAGCGAGCGCGCTATCGGCCTTCCTGGCTTCGCCCGAAGGGTGGCCCGGAGACGTGATATGGCGTCGTTGCGGTCGCTTGCCGGGGGGCGAAGCCCCGCCTGCGCGCCCGCGCCCAAAGGGACCTCTGGGCCATATCACGTCTCCGGTCCATGCCGGCGCTTGGATTTGTTGAGTTCAGACCCTAAACCATGCGCCGCAGACGGAGGGAAATCACATGCGTTCAACGATTCTGACGGCGTTCCTGCTGGGCACGGCGGCCGCCGCTCAACCCGTAACCGACAAGGCGGCCGTACTCGATGCCCAGGTGAGCAGCACCGAGCAGATGGCCTGGTTGAAGGACCTGACCTCCGCGCCCAATCATGTTGGCTCGCCGCACGACCAGCAGAATGCCGACACCATCGCGAAACTGTTCCGCGAATGGGGCTGGCAGGTGAGTTTCGCTGATTATCAGGTGCTCTATCCGACGCCGCTTTCGACCACGCTGGAGCTGGTCGGCCCGGTGGCCAAGAAACTCGGTGGGCAGGAACCGGGCATCCCGGAAGACGCCACCTCCAACAATCTCGCCGGCGCGCTGCCGCCGTATGTGGCCTATCAGGGCGATGGCGATGTGACGGCGCCGGTCGTCTATGTGAACTATGGCCTGCCCGCCGATTACGAGGCGCTGGCGCGGCGCGGCATCTCGGTCAAGGGCAAGATCGTCATTGCGCGCTATGGCGGCGGCTGGCGCGGCCTGAAGCCGAAGCTGGCGCAGGAACAGGGTGCCATCGGCTGCCTGATCTATTCCGATCCGCAGCAGGATGGCTATGGCGCGGCTGACACCTATCCCAACGGCGGCGGCCGTCCGCCGGCCGGGGTGCAGCGCGGCAGCGTGGTGGACATGACGACCTATCCGGGCGATCCGCTCACCCCCGGCGTCGGCGCCACCAAGGACGCCAAGCGCCTGACCCGCGAGACAGCGGCGACGGTGCTGAAGATCCCGACCCTGCCGATCTCCTATGCCGATGCGACCGAGATCCTCTCTCGCCTGAAGGGCGCGCCGGTGCCGGACAATTGGCGCGGCGGCCTGCCCTTCCACTACCGCTTTGGCGGCAGCGACGATGTGAAGCTGCACCTGGCGGTGAAGTCCGACTGGTCGTTAAAGACGGTGCGCAACGTCATCGCCAAGCTGCCGGGATCGACCAGGGCCGATGAATGGGTGGTGCGCGGCAACCATTATGACGGCTGGGTGTTCGGTGCCGCCGATCCGCTGTCGGGCGAAGTCGCCATGCTGTCCGAAGCCAAGGGACTGGGCGCGTTGTGGAAGGCCGGCTGGCGGCCAGCCCGCACCATCGTCTATGCGAGCTGGGACGGCGAGGAGCCAGGCCTGCTCGGCTCGACCGAATGGGTGGAGCATAATCTGGCCGAGCTGCGCCAGAAGGCGGTCATCTACATCAACAGCGACGGCAATGGCCGCGGTTATCTCGGCGTTGATGGCAGCCGCCAGTTCCAGCACCTGGTCAGCACGGTGGCGGGCGAGGTGAAGGACCCGCAGACCGGCGTGCCGGTGCTGGAACGCTGGCGGGCCGGGGTGCGGGCCGGCGCCTTCGAAGGCGAGCGCATCAGCGCCGACACGCTGAGCGCGGCCGAAGCCGGCGGTGTGCTGCCGCTGGATCCGCTGGGATCGGGCAGCGACTATACCGCCTTCATCCACCATGCCGGGGTGCCCAGCATCAATGTCGGCTTTGGCGGCGAGGGCGAAAGCGCCGGCTCCTACCACTCGATCTACGACAGCTATGATCATTTCGTGCGCTGGGATGATCCGGGCCTGGCCTATGGCGCGGCGCTGTCGAAGGTGACGGGCCGCCTGGTGCTGAACCTCGCCGATGCCGATGTGCTGCCGCTGCGCTTTGGCCCGGTGGCCGGCGCGGCGCGGGCCTATCTCACCGAGATCAGGTCGCTGATCGAGACGCGCCGCAAGGATGACGCCAAGCGCGCCGCGCTCACCCCCGACATGTACAAATTGGGCTCCGATCCGCGCGATCCGCTCGGGCCGCCGCTGGCCAAGGCGCCGACGCCGCAGATCGAACTGGCCGCGCTCGACAACGCCATCGCCCGGCTGGAAACGGCGGCCAAGGCCTTCGACACCGCCATCGCCGCCAAGGGCGCCGGCCTGACCGCTGCGCAGAAGACGGCGCTGAACGCGAAGCTGAAGGGCATTGAGCAGTCCCTGCTCAGCCCTTCGGGCCTGCCGTTCCGGCCGTGGTTCCGCAACATCTTCTCGGCACCGGGCCGCTTCACCGGCTATGGCGCCAAGACGCTGCCGGGCGTGCGCGAGGCGGTCGAGGAACGCCGTTTTGACGATGCCAACCGCGAAGCCGGCATCGCCGCAAAGGCGCTCAACGATTATGCTGATCGTCTGAACGCGGCGGCGGAGGTGCTGAAGTGAAGCACGCCCTTGTCGTCCTGGCCCTGCTCGCCGCCAGCCCGGCGCTGGCGCAGCGGATGCGCCCGGCCGACGTGGACAAGCTGCCATCCTCCACGCCGACGTTGACCGAAGCTTATGGCCCGGCGCCGGCGCAGATCGGCGACTTGCGGTTGCCGGCGGGTCCGGGGCCGCATCCGGTGGTGATCGTCATCCACGGCGGTTGCTGGTGGAAGGGCTTTGCCACCCGCCAGAACACCGCAGCGCTGGCCAGCCGGCTGACCGAGAAGGGCTTTGCCACCTGGAACATCGAATATCGTCAGGCCGGCGAAACGGGCCCGGACGGCAAGTATACCGGCGATCCCGGCGCCGGTTGGCCCGGCACCTTCAAGGACTGGGCCGCGGCCACCGATCATCTGCGCGATCTGGCCAAGCGCTACCCGCTCGACCTCACGCGCGTGGCGGTGACCGGCCACAGTGCCGGGGCGCACGCCGCCCTGTGGGTGGCGAGCCGCGCCAAGCTGCCCAAGGACAGCGAGATTGCTTCGCCCGATCCGCTCAAGATTGGCGCGGTGGTGGCGATCGACGGGCCAGGCGATCCCGGCGCCGAGATCGAGACGTTCGAGAAGGGCTGTGGTGTCCCGGCCGGCACGGCGATGTTTGGCGGCACGCCGGCCGAGCAGCCGCAGCGCTGGGCCGAAGGCAGCCCGCAGAAACAGCTGCCGTTCGGCTTCAAATCCGGCCTGGTTTCGGCCAGCCTGTTCCTGTCCCCCACGGCCACTGCGAAATGGGTAACGGAAGCGAGGCTGGGGAAAGACAGGTCCTCGGCCCTCATCCTCGGTGGCACCGGCCATTTCGAGGTGATCGCGCCGGGCAGCCCGGTGTGGAGCCAGGTCGAAGCCTTCCTGGTCGAACAACTGAAGGTGGACAAATGAAACTGCTCGCCTCTGCCACCTCGCCCTATGCCCGCAAATTGCGGGTGATCGCGCACGAACTGGGCATCGCGCTGCCGGTGGAGGACACCGCGCCGATGACCGATCCGGCCTCGCTGCTCAGCGCCAATCCGCTGGGCAAGGTGCCGGCGCTGGTGCTGGACGACGGCAGCGCCATCATCGATTCACCGGTGATCGCCGCCTTCCTGCTGGCCAGCGTGCCGGGGCAGGGGCTGTTGCCGCAGTCGGGGCACGGCCACTGGCAGGGGCGCACCACCGAAGCGCTGGCCGATGGTGTGCTCGATGCCTCGATCATCCTCAGGTTCAACATGGCCCAGGGCATCACCGCCGGGCCGTGGGTGGACCGGCAATATCGCGCCATCGAACGCGCACTGTGCGTGATGAACGGACGCGTGGGCGGCAGCGGATTCGGTGACATCTGCATCACCGTCGCCTGCGATTATCTGTCGTTCCGCTTTCCCGATCTCGACTGGCGCACCCACAATCCGGCGCTGGTGGGGTTGACGGACCGGCTGCTGGCCACCCCGGCCTTTGTGGCGACGCGGCCGCCGGCCTAACCGTCGCGCCCGCGCGGCAGCCGCACCGCGCCGTCGGGCAC
>NZ_WNJP01000072.1 GCF_009733735.1 Sandarakinorhabdus oryzae
GGCCAGCGCGGCGCTGTCGTGCGGGCAAGGCGGCAGCAGCTCGAGCGGGCAGCCGAGCGCGGCAAGGCGGGCGGACGTCACCTGCTCCAGCTTGGCCAGGGCCTTGGCGCTGGTGCCGGGCAGGGTGGTCGCGATCAGGGCTACGCGCTGCGGCCGGAACAGCGCCACCGACAATGGCCGTGCGGCCGCAGTGGCGGTCGCAAGCGCGGTTTCGGCCATGGCGTAGCGGATGGTCTTGATGGTGGCGACAATCGTGCCGGCGGCAACCCGTGTGCCGGCAGGCAGAGTGGCGAGCGTGAGTGCTTCATCGGCAGCATTGACCGCGTCCACCACCCCTGGCGGTGCCGTGAAAACGCCGTCGCCGGTGGCCGCCAGATTGACCCGGCCATGCACGGGCGCGAGCGCAGCCAGGCCTGGCCCGGCCAGTGCGGCCGCCAGCGCCGCGGCGGCGTCATCCTCGGCCACGTCGCCGGGATCGAGCCGGGCGACGAGCAGTTGCGTCAGGCCAGCGGCGTCGGCATCCACCAAGTCGTCGGCAGTCAGCACATGCCCCTTGGCAAGGCGCCGGCGGCCGAACTGCTGGCCATGTGCCAGCAGCGCGCCCTGCGCCTGCGCCAGCGGAACGGGGCCGAACTTCATGCCGCCAGCGCGTGTCTCCACGCCGCCGTCATCTGCGCGGCGATGGAGAGGGCAATCTCGGCCGGGCCGACCGCACCAATGCTCAAGCCCGCGGGGCCATGGATGCGAGCCAGATCATCGGCCGCAAAGCCCTGTGCAGCCAGCCGTTCCAGCCGGCCGGCATGGTTCTTCCGGCTGCCCAGTGCCGCGATATAATAGGCTGGCGAGCGCAGCGCCGCAGCCAGCGCGACATCGTCGATCTTGGGATCATGGGTGAGCGCCACCACGGCCGCGGCCGGGTTGAGCTGGCCGGCCAGCGCCTCATCGGGCCAGCGCCGATCGAGCGCCAGACCGGCAAAGCGGTCATCAGCGGCGAACAGCCCGCGCGGATCGATGACGCTGGGGCTCACCCCCAGGCTGTCAGCCAGCGGCACCAGTGCCTGTGCGATATGCACGGCGCCGATGATGAACAGCCGGCGCGGCGGCGGATAGCGGCGGACGAACGGGCCAGCCTCGCCGGCAGCAGCCCGGCCGGTGGCGGGATCGCTGCTGATCGTCGCCATCTGCCCGGCGGCGGTGGCGGCCAGCACATCGGCGATGAGAGCGGGCGGCAGCGCATCATCGGCCAGCCGTTGCACCAGGATCGAAATGCGCCCACCACAGGCCAGGCCGGCGGTCCATGCCACCTGATCGGCAACGCCATAATCGAGCACTTCATGGCCGGCCTGGGCCGCGATCATGTCTTGCGCGGCCAGGATCACATCGGCTTCCACGCAGCCGCCCGATACGCTGCCCTCGAACAGGCCATCCGCGCGCACGGCGAGATGACTGCCCTCGCGGCGCGGCGCACTGCCCCAGGTGGAGATCACCGTCGCCACCGCAACGCCGTGCCCGGCCTGCGCCCAGGCCAGCGCGGTCGCCAGCGTTGCCAGATCCTCGTCCCGCCCGCTCACGACCATTGCCAGAGCAGGAAGGCGAGGGTGAGCACAATCAGGCCGGCGCCCCAGGCCAGCGGCGACAGGCCGGCCGCGCGGGACGGCGGTTCCGACAGTTCGGCCTGGGTGTCGTGATCGACCGCCGCCGCCATCGCCACGATATCGAGCGGCGGGGCTTCCACCTCGGCCTTCAGCTTGGCGAAAAAGCCTTCGGCATATTGCCGGGCCGCGCCTTCGACCAGTCGCGCGCCAAGCTGGGCCAGCTTGCCGCCCACCTGTGCCTTCACGACATAATCCAGCTGCGTCTTGGCCGGCGCCAGCTCGGTCAACACCACGTCGGCGCTGCCCTTGGCAAAGCCGGCGATGCCCCCCTTGCCTTCGCCGACAAGGCGGTAGCGTTCAGGCGCGACGATGTCCTCCAGCCGCACCGTGCCGGCGAAGCGGGCGCGCACGGGACCCACCTTGGCCTGCATCTCGCCATCAAACACCGGCGTCTCGCCGTCGCTGCGGGTGAGCGTTTCCACGCCGTCGATGCAGCGCGCCAACACGTCGGGATCATTCAGGGCGGCCCACAGCTGGGCGCGTGGCGCTGCGATTTCAACCGATCCTGCCAGGTCCATGTCATTCGCTTTCCGGTTAGTCTGGGGGCGGTCGTGCCCCTCTTTTCCATGCCAATCCGCATGACAAGTCAATCATGCGATGAAAGTTGCGATTGCAGATCGCGCTCAATCCGTTAATAATCCGTTTCCGCGGGCTGTGGTGTGTGGTTTTTTGGTTCAGGGGGATCGGATGAAATCCGTCGAGGAAACGACGAACGATCTTGCCGCCGACGAAGTGATTGTGCGCGGCACGATCAAGTGGTTCGATCCGGTGCGCGGTTATGGGTTCATGGTGCCGTCGGCCGGCGACGGCAGCGACGTGCTGGTGCATTTCAGCCTGGTCCGCGAGCTTGGTCGCCGCACATTGCCGGAAGGCGCGACGCTCACCTGCATCGTCGTGGCGCGTGAGCGTGGCCGCCAGGCCCGCAAGATCATCGATTGCGATCTCACCACCGCTGTTGGCCCGGATCCTGAAACCGCCGCCGCACGCGCCGCCGATCGGGTGAACCCGCAGGCGATGCTGGCCGCTGCCGGCCCGTTCGAGCCGGCAATCGTCAAGTGGTTCAACCGCTTGAAGGGCTATGGCTTCGTGGTGCGGCCGGGCAGCACCGAAGATATCTTCATCCACATGGAGACGGTGCGACGGGCCGGCCTGGGCGAACTGCAGCCCGGCCAGCCGCTGGAAGTGCGGGTGGCGCCGGGTCACAAGGGACCATTGGCTGTTGCCGCACAACCGGCTAATCATCAGGAGTGATGACGCGTAGCCCCCGCTCCAACCGCTCCCTTCTGGCCATTGCCCTGGCCCTGATGTTGCCACTGGGAGTGCCGGCGGCAGCCTCCACCTGCCCCAATACCGGACTGCGCATCATCAAGGTGGCGTTTGAAACCGCCCGGGGGCGTTTCACCTACAAGGTGGAAGTGGCCGCGACTCAGGACGAGCAGGCCTGCGGGATGATGTTCCGCGAGAAGATGCCGCGCGATACCGGCATGTCGTTCCCGATGTCGCCGCCGCGCCCGGCCGGTTTCTGGATGGAGAATACCGCGCTGCCCCTCGACATCATTTTCGTGTCGCCCACTGGCCGGGTGCTCAACGTGCGGCGCGGCCAGCCTTACAGCCGCGAAGTGCTGAATTCGGCCGGCGCCACGGCCGAGGTGATCGAGCTGGCCGCGGGCGAGGCCGATCGCATTGGCCTCAAGCCCGGCGACCGCGTGCGGCGCTAATTTTTTCCAGCGCTCTCAGCGCGCGTCTGGATCGAGCAGGCGCTGCCACCAGCGCTGCGCCTTGACCTGGGTGCCGCGGTGTTGCTCCGTTTGCCACTGCGGCAGGCTGGACGGCGTTACTTCCCGGCCCTGGCTGTCCACCACGACGATGCGCACACTGCCAGCCGGATCGCGCCGCGCTGCCAGCGCGTGAGCGCCATCATCCAGCACGAATTCGTGGCTGCCGCCTTCCATCAGGTCGAGCAGGGAGGCCGGCGTTGCCATCCAGCCCGGGCCAATGATGCGATCAAGCACCATGCCGGCGGGCGTTACGACAGCCTTCAACGCAGAAACAATGTATCGGGCCATGGCATCACAATGACTGAGAAATGTTGCAGCGCAGCGCGCCGGTAACCGCCATAACAGATCATTCCGCCTTTGCAGGCAGTTTTTCGACAGGCTGATGGTTTCGATCGCTGGGTCGCTGTCTCCAGCGACGGAAGAACCGCCGCTGGCGCGCCGTTCTCAGCGGCGGAAAACCGCCGCTGGTGCGTTATCATCAGCGGCGGAAGAACCGCCGCTGGTTCATGGGCATCGGCGTCGTCTTTTCGCGGAACACGATGCGGCCCTTGTCCAGATCATAGGGCGTCATTTCAACATGCACCCGGTCACCCACGATCGAGCGGATGCGGTTCTTGCGCATCTTGCCGGCGGTGTAGGCGATGATCTCGTGCTCGTTCTCCAGCTTCACGCGGAAACGCCCGTCGGGCAGGATTTCGGTGATTTCACCTTCAATCCGGATGATTTCCTCTTTGGGCATGTTACGCCTGAATCCCGCTGGCAAACTGCATGAATGATCCTGTGTCAAAAGCGCCGCCGGCAGGCATCCCACCGCGACCGGCCTGCCCCATGGCCCGGACAGGCGAAAAATGCAAGCCTGCCGCCTTGGCAAGCCGGGGCTTTGGCGGCAGGTGTGACCGATATTCATCAGCCATCATTGCTGGGGATTCGCCCAGAGGAGTCATCATGAAAAGCAGAGCAGCCGTCGCCTTTGCACCCAACACGCCGCTGGAGATCGTCGAAGTTGACCTCGAGGGCCCTAAGGCCGGCGAGGTGCTGGTGGAGATCATGGCCACCGGCATCTGCCACACCGATGCCTACACGCTGGAAGGCAAGGACAGCGAGGGCATCTTCCCCTCCATCCTGGGCCATGAAGGCGCCGGCATCGTGCGGGAAGTGGGGCCGGGCGTGACCAGCGTGAAGCCCGGCGATCACGTGATCCCGCTCTACACGCCCGAATGCCGGCAGTGCAAAAGCTGCCTTTCCGGCAAGACCAATCTGTGCACCGCCATCCGGGCGACCCAGGGCAAGGGCCTGATGCCCGATGGCACGACGCGGTTCAGCTACAAGGGCCAGCCGATCTTCCACTACATGGGCTGTTCAACCTTCTCCAACTTCACCGTTTTGCCGGAAATCGCGGTGGCCAAGATCCGCACCGACGCGCCGTTCGACAAGGCCTGCTATATCGGCTGCGGCGTGACCACGGGCGTTGGCGCCGTGGTGAAGACTGCCAAGGTCGAGCCCGGCGCGCGCTGTATCGTCTTTGGCCTGGGCGGCATCGGCCTCAACGTCATCCAGGGCCTGAAGCTGGTGGGGGCAGACCAGATCGTCGGCGTGGACATCAACCCCGACCGCGAGGCCTGGGGCCGCCAGTTCGGCATGACCCACTTCGTCAACCCGAAGGATGTATCGGGTGACATGGTGGCGCACCTGGTGGCGCTTACCGATGGCGGCGCCGATTACACCTTCGATTGCACCGGCAACACCGAAGTGATGCGCACCGCGCTGGAAGCCTGCCACCGCGGCTGGGGCGAGAGCATCATCATCGGCGTCGCCGAAGCCGGCAAGGAAATCGCCACGCGCCCGTTCCAACTGGTCACCGGCCGGGTGTGGAAGGGCAGCGCTTTTGGCGGGGCCAAGGGGCGGACGGACGTGCCGAAGATTGTCGATTGGTACATGAACGGCAAGATCGCCATCGATCCGATGATCACCCATGTGCTGGCGCTGGAGGACATCAACCAGGCGTTCGACCTGATGCACGAGGGCAAGAGCATCCGCAGCGTCGTGGTGTATTGATGGAGACGCTGAGCCGCGCCGCCTGCCACAGCGGGGTGCAGAGCTTTCACAGCCACGCCAGCAGCGCAACTGGCACGGCGATGCGCTTTGGCGTGTTCGTCCCGCCCGGAAACGGCCCGTTTCCGGTGCTGTGGTGTCTCGCGGGGCTGACCTGCACGGAGGAAACTTTCGCCATCAAGGCGGGCGCACAACGGCTGGCAGCCCAACTGGGCCTGATCCTGGTGACGCCCGACACCTCCCCACGCGGGGAAGGGGTCGCCGATGATCCGGCGTGGGACATGGGGCAGGCAGCGAGCTTCTATCTGGATGCGACGGCTGAGCCCTGGGCGGCGCATTTCCGGATGCGGACGTGGCTGATCGACGAACTGCCGGCGCTGATCGGCGCGCATTTCCCGGCCGATCTGGCGCGGCAGGGCATCACCGGCCACAGCATGGGCGGCCACGGCGCGCTGACGCTGGCGTTAAAGCATCCCGGGCGGTTCCGCAGCGTGTCGGCCTTTGCCCCCATCGTTGCGCCGGCGCAGGTGCCCTGGGGCCAGAAAGCGCTGCCGGCCTATCTGGGCGATGATCCGGCGGCCTGGGCGGCGCATGATGCCTGCGCGCTGCTCGAAGCCGGTGCGCGCGTGGCGGAACTGCTGGTCGATCAGGGCGAGGCGGACCCGTTCCTGTCAGAACAGTTGCGCCCGGAACTGCTGGAAGCCGCCTGCGCCCGCGCCGGCATCCCGCTGACGCTGCGACGCCATGCCGGGTACGACCATGGCTATTGGTTCGTGCAGAGCTTCGTCGCGGACCATCTGCGCTGGCACGCGGCGCGGTTGACCGTTTAGGGCGCCAAAGTCAGGGGGCTCTGGCCACCGGCACTTCGATCAGCGTCGGTGCATCGCTCGCCAGCGCGGCCTTGAACGCCTCGATCAGCGCCGGGATGCTCTCCACCCGCACGCCCTTCACCCCGTGGGCCGTCGCCAGCGCCATGAAATCGATGGCCGGCTCGGTCAGGTCCATCGCCACGAATTCGCCGGTCCGGGCGCTGTGGTCGCCGATGGCACGGGTGCGCTGCTTGAGGATGCGGTAGCTCGAATTGTTGAAGACAATGGTGACCACCGGCAATTTGTAATGCGCCAGCGTCCACAATGCAGCGGCGGAATACATCAGGCTGCCATCGCCGGTGAGGGCGACCACGGGCCTGCCGGGGTTGGCCAGTTGGATGGCGGCGGCCTGGGGCAGGGCGACACCGATGCCGCCGCCGCGCATGCCGAACCAGCTGTCGGGCCTGGTGGCGGGCAGCAGTTGGCGGACGGTGTTCATGCCGGAAGAGAGCAGCTCCTCGATGATGATCGCGTCATCCGGCATCACCTCGCCCAGCCGTTTCAGCACCGCCACCGGGTCGAGCGGGCTGGCGTCCATCGCCGCTTCTGCCTTGGCGAACAGGGCGGCTCTGTCCTCTGCAATCTTCGCCTCAACGCCCGCCCGTCGGGCGTTGCCGCAGCCCTGCACCAGCGCGGTCAGTTCCGGCAGCGTTGCCTTTGGGCAGCCCTGGATGGCAGCGGTGGCAGCGAAATTCTTGCCGATCTGCCAAGGCTCGTCATCCAGATGCACCACCTTCGTGCCAGGCGCGAGCGCCTCGACGCCGGTGGCCTGGCTTTGTGTCATCAGGTCCGCGCCGATGCTGATCAGCAGATCATGGTTCTGCACCACGCTGCGCAGTGCCGGGGTCATGCGCGGCACGGTGCCAGCATAAAGCTTGTGGTTCGACGGGAAGGCCGCGCGGTTGGCCATGCCCTCCATGTAGACGGGCGCGCCGACGGCTTCGGCGAAGGCGACAATCTCGGCAAAGGCATCGCGGTTGGCGATGCAGTCGCCGGCGAAGATCACCGGGGTTTCGGCCTCGCGGATCAGCGTCGCGGCCTTGGCGATTTCATTCGCATCGCCGCGGATGGCCGCCCCGATGCGGGTTGGTTCACCGATATCCAGCCCCTCGGGCGCCATGGCGGTCAGCACGTCGCCAGGGATGGAGAGGAACACCGGGCCGGTGGGCGCGGTCAGCGCCACCTTGGCGGCCCGGCGCACGGCGCGCGGCAGTTCGTCGATGCTGTTCACCTCGAACGACCATTTGCACAGCGGCCGCGCCATGGTCGCCAGATCGTCCCACAGCAGCGGTTCGGTCAGGCGAATGCTCATGTCCTGCTGCCCGGCCGTCACCAGCACCGGCGCGCCAGCCTTGGCCGCATTGTAGAGCATGCCCATGGCATTCCCCAGGCCGGGCGCGGCGTGCAGGTTGCACACAGCCAATTTGCCGGTGGCCTGCGCCCAGCCGTCGGCCATGCCCATCACCACCACCTCGTTGAGGCCGAGCACATAACGCAGCCGGTCTTCCACCACGAAGGCATCGAGCAACGGCAGTTCGGTGGTGCCGGGATTGCCGAAGATGATCTCCACGCCCTCGCTATGCAGGATGTCGAGGAAGAGATGCTTGCCGGCTTTTGTCACGGGATCATCTCCCCTTCGGTCACCGGCGGCAGCCGGAACGAGCCGTCGAGCAGCGGCGCGCCCGGCAGATAGGCGCGGAACATCAGCACGAAATTGCCCTTGGGCGCCGGCAGCCAGTTCACAACTCGCTCGCCCGAAGGCTTGGCCGCCTGCACGAACAATTCGATGCTGCCGTCGCGTTCGGGGCGCAGATGCTGGGAGCGGTCGCCCACGGCAAAACGGTTCAACTCATTGGGCACGAAGAACAGCCGGCCATCAGCCTCTTGTTGATACATGGTCAGCGACCAGAAAGCGCCCACCGGCACATTGGCCGGGATTTTCACCCGCCAGCTCTTGGCTCCGGTGAGCGGCTGGCCCTGGCCATCGCTGCGGGCCGAGACATAGATAGCCTCGATGCGCGGCAAGGCCGCCAGCCCGCCCAGGGCAACGCGGGCGCGCAGGTCGTCATCGTCGCCATAAAGCGCCATGTTGAACGGCGGATAGACCCAGCCATCGACGCCATCGCCAGAAGTGAGCCCGCCGCGCAGTTCGTGGATCAGCGCCGGCAGGCTGTCATTCCACAATTTCTGCTGTTCGGGGTTCAGGCTGTCCCAGGCCTGGCCGACCCCCTGATCGGCGAACTGGGTGGCGCGGTTGACGAGCAGGGCGTCGCCGGAACGCTCGATAGCGGCATTGACCGTGGTCAGGAAGGCCTTGCCGTCGGGGCGCGGGGGCACCTTGAGATCAAGCGGCGTGTCGCCGGCCACGGCCGACAGGGTGAAGCCCTTCAGCCCTTCCGCCGCCGCGGCCACATCCTCCTCGCCATTCACCACCACCCGGACCAGCAGCCAGGCATCGTTGGAGGACGAGCGCACCATTTCCACGCCGGCCGGCAGATCGCCCCGCCAGCCGGGGCCGACGATGGCATAACGGCCGGTGCCATTGCCTGCGGTGCGGCTGCCGAGCACGGCGACCACGTCGCTGGTGATGCTCATAAGGGTGGCGGAGTGATAGCGCTTCAGCGCCGGGATGGAGAGGAACACCGGTCCCTGGGAAAGGTCGAGCCAGCCCGAGGCATAGAGTGTGTCGTTGTTGGGCGTCGTCACTTCGCGCAGCGACGCATCGGCAAGCGTGAGGCGCGGGATCAACGTGTTGACGCCGCTGCCCATGCCGGCGGCCTGAACGCGGCCCAGCTGCAACTGCCGGGTGCGCAGCATTTCATACGGCGCAAAGCCGAAGCGGAAGGCGCGGCGCAGGGCCTGGATTTCCGGCGTGTCGGGCAACGGTGCCGTGGCGACATTGACGGGCGTGGCCGGCTTCGCAACGGGTTTGACCGCCGCCGGCTTGCGGGCGGGCACGGGCTTGCGGGCCGGCGCGGCGGCCAGCGGTTGGGCCAGGATGGCCAGTGCAACGGCGAAGATTCCCCAACGGTGGCGCATTCGCCTCTCCCTGATCATTTTGCCCGTCAATGCCCAAGGGGGTGAGCGGCGTAAAGTGCTGCGTGACGAATCTCTTGGATTGGGAGGGGAACAGATGAGCGAAGCCTATATCGTTGCTGCCAAGCGCACTGCCGGCGGCCGTCGTGGCGGCCTGCTGCGCGATTGGCATCCGGCCGATCTGGCCGGCAAGGTGCTGGATGCGCTGGTGGCAGAGACCGGTGCCGATCCGGCCCTGATCGAGGATGTGATCATGGGCTGCGTTGGCCAGGCCGGGCAGCAATCCACCAACGTCGCGCGCAATGCCGTGCTGTCGTCGAAGCTGCCGGAATCGGTGCCGGGCACCTCGGTCGATCGCCAGTGTGGCTCCAGCCAGCAGGCCATCCATTTCGCGGCCGCCACGGTGATGAGCGGCCAGATGGACGTGGTGATCGCCGCCGGCGTTGAATCGATGACGCGCGTGCCGATGGGCACCCCGGTCAGCCTGCCGGCCAAGGCCGGGCTGGGCATGCCCTATGGCGAGGCGATGGCTGCGCGCTATCCCGGCATCCAGTTCAGCCAGTTTACCGGTGCCGAGATGATCGCCGCCAAATATGGCCTGACCAAGGACATGCTGGATGAATATGGCTATGAAAGCCAGGTGCGCGCCGGCCAGGCAGCGAAGAGCGGCGCCTTTGCCAATGAGATCGTGCCCATCGACGTGACCACGCACGAGGGCACGCCGCATGTCCACACCCAGGATGAAGGCATCCGCTTTGACGTCAGCCTGGAAGGCGTGAAGGGCGTCAAGCTGATCAACCCGGAAGGCGGCCGGCTGACGGCGGCGACCAGCAGCCAGATCTGCGACGGCGCGTCGTGCGTGATGATCGTCAACGAACGCGGCCTGAAGGCGCTGGGCGTCAAGCCGCTGGCCCGCATCCACACCATGACGGTGGTGGGCGAAGACCCGGTGATCATGCTGGAAGCCCCGATCGGCGCCACCAAGAAGGCGCTGCAGCGCGCCGGCATGAAGATCGAGGATATTGATCTCTATGAAGTGAACGAGGCCTTCGCTTCGGTGCCGATGGCCTGGCTGCAGGTGCTGGGCGCCGATCATGCCCGCCTCAACGTCAACGGCGGCGCCATTGCGCTCGGCCACCCGCTCGGCGCGTCGGGTTCGAAGCTGATGGCGACGCTGGTGCATGCGCTCCATGCCCGCGGCAAGCGCTGGGGCCTGCAGACCATGTGCGAAGGCGGCGGCCTCGCCAACGTCACCATCATCGAGGCGTTGTAAGATGGGCAGCTACACCCAGATCGCCCTCGATATCGACGGCCCGATCGCCACCCTCACGCTCGATCGGCCAGACAAGCTGAACGCCTTTACCGGTGTGATGATGACCGAAATGATCGCGGCCTTCGACGAGACCGACGCCAATGACCAGGTGAAGGCGGTGATCGTCACCGGCCGTGGCCGCGCCTTCTGTGCCGGGGCCGATCTGTCCGCCGGCGCTGCCACCTTCGATTATGAGAAGCTCGGCGGCGCGCGCAGTGCCAGTCCGGTCAAGGACGACGGCAGCATCGACTGGCGCCACCCCGCCACCCGCGATGGCGGCGGCCAGGTGACGATGCGCATCTTCCGCAGTTTGAAACCGGTGATCGCCGCGGTGAACGGGCCGGCTGTGGGCATCGGCGCCACCATGCAGCTGGCCATGGACATGCGGCTGGCCAGCGACACGGCACGTTTCGGCTTCGTCTTCGCCCGCCGCGGCATCGTGCCGGAAGCCGGTTCCAGCTGGTTCCTGTCCAGGCTGGTCGGCCTGCCGCAGGCGCTGGAATGGTGCATGACCGGGCGGGTGTTTGATGCGGCCGAAGCCCTGAGGGGCGGCTTGGTGCGCTCCACCCACGCGCCCGACGATCTGCTGCCCGCCGCCCGCGCCTTGGCGCTGGAGATCGCCGAGAACACCGCACCGGTGTCGGTGGCGCTCACCCGGCAGATGCTGTGGCGAATGGCGGGTGCGGCCAGCCCGTGGGACGCGCATCGGCTCGATTCAAAGATGGTCTATATGCGCGGGCGGTCGGGCGATGCGAAGGAGGGCGTGGTCAGCTTCCTCGAAAAGCGGCCGCCGGCCTATCCGGACACGGTGAGCCAGCACATGCCGGCAGAGGTGTTCCCATGGTGGGACGAGGAAAAATGGTGATGGCGCGCCATTAAGGCGCGTTACGCCTGTTCGAGCAGGTCCGCCACATCCAGCCCGAGCCGGGTGATGCGGGCCTGCACGCGCGGCCATTCCTCGGTCAGGAAGCTGTGGCGTTCCTGGGTGAGCAGGCTGTCCACGGCGCCTTCGGCGGCAAACAGGCCGACGCCCTTCTTGGCACGCACCAGCCCGCCGACTTGCAGATCCTGATAGGCCTTGGCGACGGTGAGCGGATTCACCCCGGCTTCTGCGGCCAGTGCCCGCACGGAGGGGAGCATGGCGCCATCACCCAGAGCCAATATCCGATCCACGATCAGGTCACGGATCTGGCGATAGATGGGGCGGTCATTGGCAAACATGCACTGTTCTATGCCGCCAGCACAGCAAAAGGTCAAGGCTGTGTTAAATGCCTATAGCAGCCACAGCGATTGCAGTTCCCGCACCAGCCCGGCCGGCAATGCCGCGATGCCATCGCCTGGGCCATCGCCCAGATCGGGCGGCGCGTCCTCGGCCGCCAGATAACGCCAGCCCTGGTGGGCGCGGCACGGGCGCGGGCTGACCGGCACCGGGCCGGGCTGCAAGGCGATGGCGCATTTCGGGCCCCAGTCGGTGGTGACCATTTCGATCGACAGGATGGTCTGCCGCGCCACCAGCCGGTGGCCGATGATCCAGTAGATGGAGCCGCCGATCAGCTCATCGGCACGTTTCGGCATGAAACGGGTGTGGGCGCCGGCCTTGCCCTCGCCCCACCAATGCGCCTGCCGGGCGCTAAGCGTCTCGATGTCGGGGCAGCCGGCGGCCACCTTGGTCAGGTGCAGCATCAGCTGAGATTGGCGACGCCCACCAGGGCCGCCAGGCCCAGGAAGCCGAGGAAGCCCATCGTGTCGGTCGTCATCGTCACGAAGATGCTGCTGGCCACGGCCGGATCGGTGCGCATCCGGGTCAGCGCCAGCGGCACCAGCACGCCGGCCAGCCCCGCGACCAGGATGTTGAACAGCGCGGCGGCCGCGATCACCATGCCCAGCACCGGCGCCTGGAAGATCGCCGCCACGCCCATCCCGAGCAGGGCGGCGATGGTGAGGCCGTTCAGCAGCGCCACCCGCATTTCGCGCCAGATGGTTCGGCGGGTGTTGCTGTCGGTCAGCTGCTTGGTGGCGATGGCGCGCACCGCCACCGCCATCGTCTGGGTGCCGGCATTGCCGCCGATGCTGGCCACAATGGGCGTGAGCGCCGCCAGCGTAACCAGTTTCTCGATGGTTGGTTCGAATGCGGCGATCACGCTCGATGAGATCATGGCGGTGAGCAAGTTGGCGCCAAGCCAGCGCACGCGGGCCTTGTAGCTTTCCACCACCGGCTCGTTGATGTCGCCGTCGCCGGCGCCCGACAGCTTCAGTGCGTCCTCGCCGGCTTCGGCCTGGATGATGTGCACCACGTCGTCGACGGTGATGACGCCGACCAGCTTGCCGGCCGCGTCCACTACGGCGGCTGAGATCAGCGCATATTTCTGGAACTGCAGCGCCACCTCTTCCTGGTCCATGGTGACCGGGATCAGCGTCTGCTCGCGCTTCATCACGTCGGCGACCATCAGATCGGGCGGCGCGGTGAGCAGCCACGACAGCCGCATGGTGCCGATCGGGGTGCCGGCGATATCGACGACGAAGATTTCCCAGAAATCGGTGGCCGGATCGATGGTGGCGCGGATGCGCTCGATCACGTCGCCCACGCTCATCGTTTCGGTCACCGCCACCAGGTCGCGCTGCATCAGGCGGCCGGCGGATTCTTCCGGGTAATTCAGCGCCGCTTCGATGTCGGCGCGATCTTCAGGTGCCAGCGCGCGCAGCACCTCGCGCTGTTCGTCGGCTTCCAGATCCTCGATGACCGCCACCGCGTCGTCGGTATCGAGCTGGGTGACAACCTCGGCGACTTCACCGGGCGACAGCGCGTCGAGCACGTCCTCACGCACATAATCGTCGAGTTCGGCGATGACGTCGGCATTGAGCAGCTCGCCGAGCGCATCGGCCAGCGGCGCACGGGCGCTGGCATTCAGCGCGCCGAACAGGTCGGCGATGTCGGCCGGGTGCAGCGGGCTGACCAGCGCGCGCACGGCCTCGTCGTCGCCGGCCTCGACGGCCGCG
>NZ_WNJP01000073.1 GCF_009733735.1 Sandarakinorhabdus oryzae
GGCGGCGATGGCGGCGGCGATGACCCTCGCTCAGGCGGTGGCCGCCTTCGCGCTGTTCGCGCTCGCCTCGGCCGTGTTCCTGGCGCTCCACAGCGCGCAGACCCTGCGCGTGCTCGCCCGGCCCGACCGCCGCGGTCGCGACCTCGGGTTGTTCAACCTCACCAACACGATTCCGTCACTGATCATGCCGTGGCTCACGCTGGGCATGGTACCGCGCTTCGGCTTTTCCGGGCTGTTCGTGGCGTTGGCCGGCCTGTGCCTGCTCGGCGCTCTCATCCTGGCGCGTCTGGCCCGCCGTGGCTGAGCCTTCGCCCTTGATTCGCCGGCGTTTCCATGCCAAATCTTGAGAACGTTCACACGGATAAGAGACCGGTCGGTGCAAGACCGCAAGCAGCGGCAACACGGTTCCGGGGGGCAGGGGAGTGGTGATGGTGAAGGCGCGGTGGCTGATCAGCCTCGTCCTGCTGGCAAGCAGCAATCTGGCAACATCCGCGCTGGCCGATCCGCAGGCCTGGCCGGCGACGCGCAGCCCAGCGGCGCTTACCGATCCCGTCACCGAAGCGCGCATCACGGCGATCATGCAGCGCATGACGCTGCGCCAGAAAATTGGCCAGATGATCCAGGGCGACATCACCTCGGTGAGGCCGAAGGATCTGAAGGCCTATCCGCTCGGCTCGATCCTGGCCGGCGGCAACAGTGGCCCCTATGGCAATGAACGCGCCGATGCGGCGACCTGGGCAAAGCTGGTTGGCGAATATCGCGCCGCGTCGGGCAAGGCCGGCGCCGGCATCCCGATCCTGTTCGGCGTCGACGCCGTGCACGGCCACAGCAACGTGCCGGGCGCCACCATCTTTCCGCACAATATCGGGCTGGGCGCCGCGCATGATCCCGATCTGATCACCCGCATCGGGGCCGCCACCGCCGCCGAACTGTCGGGCAGCGGCATTGACTGGACCTTCGCGCCGACGCTCGCCATGCCGCAGGATCTGCGCTGGGGCCGCAGCTATGAAGGCTATAGCGCCGATCCCGCCATCGTCAGCGCCTATGGCCGGGCGATGACGCTGGGCCTGCAGGGCGCACTCGGCGCAGGCCAGGCGTTGCCGAAGGACAAGGTCGCGGCCACCGCCAAGCATTTCATCGCCGATGGCGGCACCGAAGGCGGCAAGGACCAGGGCGACGCCGTCATCAGCGAGGCCGATCTGGTGGCCAGGCACGCCGCCGGCTATGTCCCGGCGATCGAGGCCGGCGCGCTTTCGGTGATGGCCAGTTTCTCCAGCTGGAACGGCACCAAGGCGCACGGCAATCATTATCTGCTCACCGACGTGCTGAAAGGCCGGATGGGCTTTGCCGGGCTGGTGGTGGGCGACTGGAACGGCCACGGCCAGTTGCCGGGCTGCACTGTCACCGATTGCCCGCTCACCTTCAACGCCGGGCTCGATCTCGCCATGGCGCCCGACAGCTGGAAGGGCCTGTTTGATTCGACCGTGCGCCATGTCCAGCGCGGCGCCATCCCGATGGCGCGCGTCGATGACGCCGTGCGCCGCATCCTGCGCGTCAAGGCCAAGCTGGGCCTGCTCGACACGCCGCCGGTCGAGCGCACGGACCTCAAGCAGATCGGCGCGCCGGCGCATCTCGCCGTGGCCCGCGAAGCGGTGGCCAAATCGCTGGTGCTGCTGAAGAACAATGGCGGCGTGCTGCCGGTGCGGCCCGGCGCGCGCGTGCTGATCACCGGGCCCGGCGCCGACGACATGGCGATGCAGACCGGCGGCTGGACCATCACCTGGCAGGGCACCGACACCAGCCCGGCCGATTTCCCCAAGGGCAACACCATCGGCCGCGCCATCGCGGCGGCGGTGAAGGCGGCCGGCGGCGATGCCGTGATCGCCGCCGACGCGACCAGCGCCAACGCGCCCGATGTCGCCATCGTCGTCTATGGCGAGCAGCCCTATGCCGAGTTCCAGGGTGATGTGCCCGACCTTGCCTTCCGCGCGCTGTCGGGCGAGGACGCGCTGATTGCCCGATTGAAGGCGAAAGGCGTCAAGATCGTCTCCGTCTTCCTGTCGGGCCGGCCGTTGTTCGTGCCGCAACTGATGAACGCGTCTGATGCCTTTGTCGCCGCCTGGCTGCCGGGCTCGCAGGGCGAGGGCGTGGCCGACGTGCTGGTGGCCGGCCGCGATGGCAAGCCGGCGCGCGATTTCACCGGGCGCCTGCCCTTCGCCTGGCCCGACGATGCCCGCTCGCCAGTGAAGCAGCCGCTGTTCCCGGTCGGCTATGGCCTCGAT
Source organism: Sandarakinorhabdus oryzae (assembly GCF_009733735.1). GTDB lineage: Bacteria > Pseudomonadota > Alphaproteobacteria > Sphingomonadales > Sphingomonadaceae > Sandarakinorhabdus > Sandarakinorhabdus oryzae. The sequence continues at coordinate 2,283 of NZ_WNJP01000073.1, forward strand.
TACAAGGCGCTGGTGACCGTTGGCCCGGCCAACACCGATCCGCGCGCCGATCTGGCCGCGCTGGCCAATGAAGACCGTTACCTGGTGCGCGGCAAGGTGCCGAGCCCGTGGCGGCTGGGGCTGGACAGCAGTGTGACCGCGCGCGCCGTCGATCTGTCGGCGCAGGAAGATGCCCGCGAGTTCCGCTGGAACGGGCCCGGCGCCATTGCCATTGATGGCCCGCCGGTCGCCCTCACCCGCCAGTCCAACGGCGATATCTCGCTGATGCTGGATTGGCGCATCGATGCGGCACCGGCCGGGACGGTGACGCTGGCGCTGGGCGGCGGTGTGCTCGATATTTCGGGCGCCGTGCGGGCTGGCGTTGGCAGCATCACCACGCTCACCATTCCGCTCAAATGCTTTGCGGCGGCCGGCGGCGATCTCGCCCATGTCGGCACCGCTTTGCGCTTGGCGGCGCCGCGCGGTTTTGCCATCACTTTGCGCACCGCCCGATTGGGCCAGCTCATTCCGATGCCGGCCTGCCCGCCAACAGCGCACTGACGACCTGAACGGAGATCGAAATGGCCCCATCCGGATCGGCAAGCGCGGCGCCCGCAACGGGCAACCATATCGACGCGCCGCGCCTGCAGCCGTTCGTGTTTGCGCTGTTCTTCATCTTCGGCGGCATCACCAGCCTCAACGACGTCATCATTCCCAAGCTGAAGGAGCTGTTCACCCTCAGCTACACCCAGGCCATGCTGGTGCAGGTCTGCTTCTTTGCCGCCTATGCGGTGATCGGCATTCCGGGGGCGCGACTGGTGCAGAAGGTGGGCTACATGCGCGGTGCCGTCGCGGGTCTGCTACTGATGATGACCGGCTGCCTGTTGTTCATCCCGGCCAGCCAGACCGCGGCCTATCCGCTGTTCCTGGCCGCGCTGTTCGTGCTGGCCAGCGGCGTGGTGATCGTCCAGGTCGTCGCCAATCCGCTGATCTCGCTGCTGGGCAAGCCGGAGACCACCCACAGCCGATTGACCTTCGCCCAGGCCTTCAACTCGCTGGGCACGACGATCTTTCCCTATTTCGGCGCCATCCTGATCCTCGGCACGCTCGCCACCCAGTCGGCCGGGCAGCTGACCGGCGCTGCGCTCGACGCCTATCGCACCGCGGAAAGCCAGGCGATCGTGAATGGCTATATCGGCCTTGCGGTGGCGTTGGCCGTGGTGGCCAGCGTCGTCTGGCTGTTCCGCAACAGCCTGGTGGGCGAGAAGCATGAAGCCAGCAGCGGCCTGGCCGGGCTCGATCTGCTCGGCCGGCCGCGCTTTGGCTTCGGGGCGCTGTGCATCTTCCTCTATGTCGGTGCTGAAGTGTCGATCGGTTCGCTGATCGTGTCGTGGCTCGGCCAGGCCCATGTCCTCGACCTGCACGGCGAAGCGGCGGGCAAGCTGATCGGGCTCTACTGGGGCGGCGCGATGGTCGGCCGCTTCCTCGGCTCGGCGCTGTTGCGGCTGGTGACGCCGGGCAAGCTGCTGGCGCTGGTGGCGGTGGGCGCCATCGTGTTGATCGGCGTCGCCACCCAGACCAGCGGGACGGTGGCCGGCTACAGCCTGCTGGCGGTCGGCCTGATGAATGCCATCATGTTCCCGACCATCTTCAGCCTGGCCTGCGAAGGGCTCGGCGGGCGCAGCGCCGATGGCTCGGGCATCATCAACGTCGCCATCGTCGGCGGCGCCGTGGTGCCGCTGTTCACCGGGCTGATCGTGGATGCCAGCGGCAGCATCGCCATCGGCCTGGCGCTGCCGGCGATCTGTTATGCGGTGATTGCCGGCTTTGGTCGCTTCACGCTGCGCGCTGCTTAAGACTTTGTCAGGATAATTGCTAACCAACGTCTTGGCGAATGGCACGAAAGGTGCCAATATCTGCAGGCGAGGGTTTCAAATTGCTCCGGCAGGTGAGCGCATGGGGATGCGTTTTTCCTTGGGTCCGGGGCCAAGGCAGCGGTGCGCCTGCAGGCGATCGCTGTCGGCGGCAATGCAGTCGGTTCCCTTGACACGATGAGTGGCGGCCATGGGCCACCCCCCATCGCGAGGCGTGTCAGGTGTAAGGGGACTGCGGGTCATGGCCAGCATCATCATCGCAGACGATCATCCCATCATGTTGTCGGGCATTGAATCCGTGCTCACCGGCGCGGGCCATGTCATCGCGGCGCGTGCCGGCACGGGTGAAGGCGCCCTGGCGGCCGGCGAGGGCGATCTTTTCCTGCTTGATCTGCGCATGCCCGGCGGCTCCGGGCTCGACGTGCTGCGCGCACTGCGCAAGCGCGGCGACCGGCGCCCGGTGATCCTGTTGACCAGCGCCATCGACACGCCGTCGCTGCGCGAGGCGCTCGCCCTCGATGTGTCGGGCCTGGTGCTGAAGGGCAGCACGCCGGCGCAACTGGTGCTGTGCATCGAACAGGTGCTGCGCGGCCAGCGCTGGATGGATCCCACCCTGTTCGATCAGGCGATGGCGGCCAGCGATCCAGCCAACCACGGCCCGCTCGGCCGGCTGTCGCAGCGCGAGCTGGCGATCGTGCGGCTGGTGGTCGAAGGCATGCGCAACCGCGACATCGGCCAGCGCCTGGGCATGACCGAAGGCAATGTGAAGGTCACGCTGCACCGTGTCTATGAGCGGCTGGGCGTTTCCAACCGGGTCGAGATGGCGATGCTGGCACGCGACCTGCTCGACGTGCCGCGCATCGCCGCCTGAGGCCCCTCAGCGCGCCGCCGGCGCAAACAGTTTCTGCACCTCGGGGCTTTCTTCCACCGTCTGCACCATCGTGGGCGTCAGCTTCATGTCCGGCGCGGCCTTCTCGAAGGCATAGCCCAGCGCCAGCAGCCGCGCCTCGCTCCAGGCCGGGCCAATGAACGACAGGCCCACCGGCAGCCCACGCACGCCGCCCATCGGCACGGTGAGGTGGGGATAGCCCGCGACCGCCGCCAACCCGCCGGCGCCGCCGCCGGGCGACTGGTCGGCATTGACCGAATCGATGAACCAGGCCGGTGCCGTTGTCGGGGCCACCAGCACCTCCACGTGCGCGTCGGCGAGCATCTTGTCGATGCCCTCCTTGCCGGCCAGGCGCAGCGAGGTCTCGCGGGCCTTCAGATAATCGGGGTCGGTCAGGCCCTTGGTCTTTTCCGCCTGTTCGAACGTCTCCTGGCCAAACAGACCCATCTCGGCGGCGGCGTTGGCCTTGTTGAAGGCGATCAGGTCGGCCAGCGTGCGCGGCTTCACATTGGCCGGGGTGCTGGCCAGATAGGCCGCCATGTCGGCCTTCAGCTCGGTCAGCAGCACGGTGAATTCATTCGGCCCGATCTCGCGGCGGTTCGGCGCCGTGGTGATGTCGACCAGTTCCGCGCCCTGCGCCTTCAGCACCGCCAGCGCCGCTGCAAAACGGGCATCCACCCCGGCGTGCCAGCCGGTGGCCCAGCGCAGCACGCCGATGCGGGCGCCCATCAGCGCGTCGGGCTTCAGCGCGGTGACATAATCCTGCTTGCGCGCGTCGGCCTCTTTCGTCGCCGGATCGGCGGGGTCGCTGCCGGCCATGACGGTCAAGAGGCGCGCCGCGGTCAGCACGTCGCGCGTCATCGGGCCGGCCGTATCCTGGCTGTGGCTGATCGGCACGACGTGAGTGCGGCTGACCAGGCCGACGGTCGGCTTGATGCCGACGATGCCGTTCATCGCCGCCGGGCAGGTGATGCTGCCATCGGTCTCAGTACCGATCGCGGCATCGACCATCTGCGCCGCCACGGCCGCGCCGCTGCCCGACGACGAGCCGCAGGTGTTGCGCGACAGCGCGTGCGGGTTGCGGGTCTGGCCGCCAACCGCGCTCCAGCCCGAGATCGAGGCATCGGCGCGGATATTCGCCCATTCCGAAAGGTTGGTCTTGCCCACCGGAATCGCACCGGCGGCGCGCAGCCTGGCGAGGAAGGGTGCATCGCGGCCGGTCACATTGTCCTTCAGCGCCAGGCTGCCGGCGGTGGTGGGCAAGGGCCCGGCCATGTCGACATTGTCCTTCACCAGGATTGGCAGGCCATAAAGGGGCCCGCGCGCCTTGCGCTGGCGGTCAAGCGCCTTGGCCTGGTCCAGCGCGGTCGGGTCCACGGCGATCACGGCGTTGAGCTTGGGATTCAGCGCCTTGATGCGGGTGAGCGCGGCGGCGGTGTTGGCCTCAGCCACGCCGACGGGCTGCGCACAGGCCATCGCCGCCTGCAGCATCAACCCGCTCGCCACCAGCATCTTCGACCGTACCCGCATGATTTCCCCCTGTTGCCAATGTTTAACGCCCTGCTCTTGCCACCCGTGGCATGATTTGCAACTGCGGCACATTTCACTAGTCTATGCTGCACATGCGAAATGAGAGGGAACGCGGGCTTGCGAAGTGACAAAGTGGAGGGCGCTGGGCGGTGAATGCAGCCGGCCCATTCCCGGCTGATGCCGATCCCGCGGCCCGTCTGGCGGCGCTGGAACAGGCGCGCGCGGTTGCCGAAGCCGCCAACCAGGCCAAGACGCGCTTCCTGATGGGCCTCTCCCACGAGATTCGCACGCCCTTGAACGCCATTCACGGCTATGCCCAGTTGCTGGAACGCGGCGCCGCCATTGCGCCGGCCGAAGCCGGGCGCATCATCCGCCGCAGTTCCGAGCATCTGGCCGACCTCGTTGAAGGGCTGCTCGACATCAGCCGCATCGAATCGGGCGTGATGAAGCTGAACCGCGAGACGGTCGCCCTGCGCGCCCTGCTCGAACAGGTTGCCGCCATGTTCCGCATCGAGGCCGGCAACAAGGGCCTGGATTTCGTCTTTGCCGCCGCCCCCACCCTGCCGACCTGGGTGCTGGCCGATGAGCGCCGCCTGCGCCAGGTGCTGATCAACCTCTTGTCCAACGCCATCAAATATACCGAGACCGGCAGTGTGACACTCAATGTCCGCTATCGCTCGATGGTGGCGGAGTTCGAGATTGCCGATACCGGCATCGGCATCGCGCCAGAGGATGCCGAGCGCATCTTCCTGCCCTTTGATCGCGGTGGCGGCCGCGCGGCCGGCGTGGCGCCGGGCATTGGCCTCGGCCTCGCCCTGTCGCGCATGCTGGCGCAGATCATGGGCGGCGACATCTCGGTGAAGAGTGAGGCCGGCCAGGGCAGCCGCTTCATGCTGAAACTGCTGCTGCCGCAGCCCAACGCCACCCCGCCCGAAGAACAGGCGCGCGGGCTCCCGATTGGCTATGAAGGCCGCCGCCGCACCATCCTGGCCATCGACGATGACCCCGGCCAGCTGGCGCTGTGGCAGGAACTGCTGCGGCCGATCGGCTTCAACCTGTTTGTTGCGGGCTCCGGCGGCGCCGGTCTCTCATTGGCCGAGCTTGGTCGGCCCGATCTGGTGCTGCTCGACGTGTCGATGCCCGGCCTCAATGGCTGGGAAGTGGCGCGGCGGCTGCGGGAACGCTTCGGGCGCGAGATCATCATCCTGATGGTGTCGGGCAATGCCGCCGAACTGGTTGGCGTACCGGCCGGCGATGTCCATGATGGCTTCGTGCTCAAGCCGCTCGATCAGCAAATGCTGCTGGAGATGCTCGGCCGCCAGCTCGGCCTGATCTGGACCTATGAAGCCGGCCCAGCTCGCCCGGCGGCGCTGGCCCGGCTGCCCGACGCTGCCCGCGCCCATCTGGTCGAGCTGGCGCGGCTGGCCCGCACCGGCCATGTCCGCGGTCTGACGGGCGCGCTGGCTGCACTGGCCGACGCGGTGCCCGATGCCGGCCCGCTGGTGGCCCGCCTCACCGCCGCGCTTGACGAATATGATATAGCCGCCTTCCAGAAGCTGCTGGCCGAACAGCAGCCGGAAGCGGTTCCGGGGGAGAAGACGCCATGACCGACACCACGCACGCCACCATCCTGGTGGTCGATGATGCGCCGGACAGCCTGCGCTTCCTCACCGACACGCTGGAAGGCGAGGGCTATGCCGTGCGCATTGCCCGCGATGGCCAGGCCGCGCTCGACAGCCTGGCCGCCGAACTGCCCGACCTGGTGCTGATGGACGCGATGATGCCCGGCATCGACGGGTTCGAGACCACGCGGCGGATCAAGGCCGATCCGGCGCTGGCCTCCGTGCCGGTGATCTTCATGACCGGGCTGTCGGAAACCGAGAATGTCGTCGATGGCTTGGCTGCCGGCGGCGTCGATTATGTGAAGAAGCCGATCGTGCTGGCCGAACTGCTGGCGCGGCTGAAGGTGCATCTCGGCAATGCCCGCATCGCCGCCGGCGCCAAGGGGGCGCTCGATGCCAGCAACCGGCCGCTGGTGGCGCTGGATGGGGAAGGCCGCATCCTGTGGACGACGCCGAAGAGCGCCGGCATCCTGCTCACGCGTTTTGGCGCCGGCGTCGGCGATCGCCTGCCGCCGGCCCTGGCCGGCCAGTTGCAGCGTCTGGCCCAGGGTGAGGCACGGGTGAAGCAGGATTTCCCCGGCGGCCGGGTCGAATTCGCCGTGGTGGCGGTGAAGGGCGAGGAACGCCATTATCGTGTCACCGAAACGCTGGAAGGCGCCGACGAGAAATTGCTGGCCCAGCGCCACGCCCTGACCGAGCGCGAGGCCGAGGTGCTGCTGTGGATCAGCCGCGGCAAGGCCAACCGCGAGATTTCGGAAATCCTCGGCATTTCCCCGCGCACCGTGAACAAGCATCTCGAACAGATTTTCGAGAAGATGGGGATCGAGAACCGCGCCTCTGCCGCTGCCGCCGCCGTCAAGACGCTGGCGCACTGACGAGATCGGGCCGCACCAGCACCACCGCCCATTCATCGCCATAAATCCGCTTCCAGCCGGCCTTTTCGGCGACCGGCAGCAGGCGGTTGGTCGGGTGGACGAGCAGCCAGCCCACCTTGCGATCAGCCGTGGCGCGGGCGAAGGCGGCGACGTTGCCGTGCAGCACCTGCTCATATTCCAGCATATGGGCGTCGCCATACATGTCGGCGCGCCCGTCAACATAGGGGCGGATGCCGTTGAGGATCAGCACGCCGCCATAATCATAAAAGTTGATCACTGGCAGCGCCCGGATCGCCGGCGGCACGGCGGCCAGCGCGGTCATAGGGTTGGCGGTGTTGTCCTCCCGGTTCAGCGGGATGGCGATACGCGCGCCGATGCTGGCCAGCATCACCACCGCCGCCACCAGCACCGCCGGGCGCGCCCGCGGTGGCGTCGCCGGGGCCCAGCCCGGCCGAGACCGGATCGCGTCGAGCAGCACCAGGCTGGCGACCAGCACGAAGGGGGACAGGTGGCGGATATGCTGCACCGCCATCCACATCAGCCCGGCGAGCAGCAGCAAGCGCACCGCGCCAATGTGGCGATACAGCCGCGCCGCAGCAAACGTGACGATGGCAATGCTGGCCAGGTGAAGCACGTCGCGGCGCGGGTCCATCGGCCGCCATTCGCCGATGATGTGCAGCGCCGTCATCGAACTGACCTCGAACGGATAGGTCCAGGCGACCAGGCCCTGCGGGTTGATGAGGGTGACGGCGAGGCAGGCGAGGCCGAAGCCCAGCCATGACCGGAAGGCGCGGCCGCGATCCGGGCTCAGCAACAGCGCCTCCAGCCCGAAGGCACCGGCCAGGCCAAAGCCAAGGATCCAGCTGGCGTGCATGTTGACCCACAGGATCAGCAGCAGCAGGCTCCACCACGGCGGCACGCCATCGCGCCGCCGCGCGTCGATCAGCAGCGCCGTCCAGCCAGTGAGCAGGGCAAAGGCCAGCATGTGCGGCCTGATCAGCGTGGTCGGCGCCAGCGCAGCCGCAACGATGATCGTGGCAAGCAGCGCCCGCTGCGGCGCCAGGCTCTGGCCGGCGCGGATGGCGATGATGGTCAGCACCACGGCGAGCGTGGTCGCGGTCAGCAGCGCCAGCCCGGCCCAGCCGCCGGCCTGGTACATCAGCGCCATCAGCACTTCCGACAGCCATTCGTGCGTCACCCACGGCCGGCCGGCGGCGGGCCAGGAAAAGGGATCGACGCTGGGGATGGCGTGGCTGCGCAGGATCAATTGCCCGGTGGCAAGGTGCCAATTGGTGTCCTGATCGTTGAACAGGGCCGGGTTGAACAGGGTCGCCGCTGCCCAGATGGCGCCTGCGGCCGGCGCGATCAGCGCCGGCCAGCCGGGGCGGGAAGCGGGGGAAGTGTCGGTCACAGCATCGTCCTGCAGGGCCGCCAAGCGGCGGTGCGCAGCGATTGGTATGGCGCTTTGGCGCGCCCTGCAACTGGCGGGGCATATTGCACAAACAGCCATTTGGCAGGCGCGCCCTGGCCGGCTATGCCATGGCCATGATCATCGGCATCGATCTTGGCACCACCAACAGCGCGGCGGCATATTGGGCCGATGGCGAAGCGCGGCTGATCCCCAACCGGCTGGGCGAAACGCTCACCCCATCCGCGGTGGGCCTGGATGATGATGGCAAGCTGCTGGTCGGCCGCCCGGCGCGCGAGCGCATGGCCAGCCACGCCAACCTCACCGCCACCGCCTTCAAGCGCTACATGGGCACCCAGCACCGCATCACGCTCGGCAAGACGGATTATGGCGCCGAGGAACTCTCCGCCATGGTGCTCCGCAGCCTGAAGGAAGATGCCGAGGCGCATCTGGGCGCGGCGGTGACCGAAGCGGTGATCACCGTGCCGGCCTATTTCAACGACAAGCAGCGCAAGGCCACACGCCGGGCGGGGGAACTGGCCGGCTTCAAGGTGGAGCGGCTGATCAACGAGCCGACCGCGGCCGCGCTCGCCTATGGCATCCACCAGCTGGAAGGCGAGACACGCTTCCTGGTGTTCGATCTGGGCGGCGGCACATTTGACGTGTCGGTGCTGGAAATCTTCGAAGGCGTGATCGAGGTGCGCGCCTCCACGGGTGACAACCGGCTCGGCGGGGAGGATTTCAACGCCGTGCTGGCCGGGCTGATGGCCGCGTCCGACAAGGCGCTCGACAGCGCGGCCCGCAGCGATCGGCAGCTGGCCGCCAAGCTGAACGAAGCCGCCGAACGCGCCCGCCGAACGCTGACCAGCACCAGCGAGGCAGCGATGGAGCTGCAATGGCAGGGCCAGATGTGGCGGCACAATGTGTCTGCCGAACAGTTCGAGGCCGCGGCGGCACCGCTGCTGGACCGGCTGAAGACGCCGGTGCTGCGCGCCCTGCGCGATGCCGATATCGCGCCCGACAGCCTGTCGGAAATCATCCTGATCGGCGGCGCCACCCGCATGCCGGTGGTGCGCCGCACGGTTGCCCGCATGTTCGCGCGCTTCCCCAATTCCACCATCAACCCCGATGAAGCCGTGGCGCTGGGCGCGGCCGTGCAGGCCGGGCTGAAGGCGCGCGACGCGGCGCTGAAGGAGGTCGTGCTCACCGATGTCTGCCCCTATTCGCTGGGCGTGGACATTGCCGAGCGGTTGCCCGGCGGCGCCATCGAGACCGGGATTTTCTCCCCCATCATCGAACGCAACACCACGGTGCCGGTCAGCCGGGTCAATATCTACGAGACGATGCAGCCCAACCAGCGCGACATCGTGCTGGGCATCTACCAGGGCGAGGCGCGGCGGGTGGCGGAAAATGTGCGCATCGGCGAGTTGAAGGTGCCGATGCCGCGCGGACCGGCCGGCCAGCCGATCGAGGTGCGCTTTTCCTACGACATCAATGGCCTGCTCGAAGTCGATGTGAAGGTGCTTGCTACCTCCGAAGCGCACAATCTCGTCATTGCCGACCCGGAAGACCAGATCAGCCCGAAGGAGCTGGAGCGCCGCCGCGCCGCGCTGGCCGCGCTGAAACAGCACCCGCGCGATGCCGAGGCCAACCGCACCGCACTGGCCCGCGCCGAGCGGCTGTGGGAAAATGCCCTGGGCTTTGAACGTGACGAGATCGGCCGGCTGATCCATGGCTTCCAGGCCGCGCTCGCCACCCAGGATGTGCGCACCGCCGATCAGGCCCGCGAACAATTGATGGCCGCGCTCGACCAGCTCGAAGGACCGGGCTGGCTGTGAATCCGTGGCAGGTCCTGGGCCTGAAGCCCGGCGCCGATCGCGCCGAGATTCGCCGCGCCTATGCCCGCCTGCTGAAGTCCACCAACCCGGAAGATGATCCGGAAGGCTTCATGCAGCTGCGCGCGGCCCATGATGCGGCGCTGAACCAGCTGCAGTGGCGCCAGCAGTGGGGGGATGAGGAGGAGGCGGATGACGATGACGCGCCGGCGGTCGTCGATGTTGCCGAGCCGCCGCCGGCGGAGGATGCCCCGCCAGTGCCGGTCGAAGCACCCTGCGAAGACCCGCAGCTGGCGGCTGAACGGGATGATCTGCTCGACCGGCAGGAAGCACTGATTGCCGCTATCGCCGCCGGGCCGGACGGACAGCGCGCCGCCTTCTTGGCGCTGCTGGCGGCACCGGCGCTGGATGGCGTCGCCGCCCGCGCCGGTGTCGAGAACTGGCTGGCCGGGCTGATCGCCAGCAGCCTGCCAGCCAGCGACCCGCTGGTGGTGCCGGCAATCGACCAGTTCGGCTGGGAGGACCTGCCGCGCGACCGCACCCCGCCCAGCATCGCCGCGCTGCTGCGCCGGCGCGAGGAAGGCGAGTTTGTCGCCCGCATCGCCCGACCGCATGCCGAATTGCACATCGGCTACATGGCGCTCACGAAACCGCCGGGGCCGCGCTGGCTGCTCAAATTGGGCGCACTGTTCTCGGCCGCGCCTGCGCAGACGCGCGCCATCCTGGGCCTGGCGGACGGGCCGATGCCCGGCATCCTCGACTGGCTTGATGGCGAGGCGGTGGCGGCCTGGCGGGACTGGCACAGCCAGGCCCGACTGCGGCTGTGGATGATCTTCACCATGCTGCCGCTGGCGGCGGTGGTGCTGGTCGGGCTGCTCGAGGCGTCGGGCTGGCCGGAGCCGGTGCAGCGTGTCGTCGGCCTGTTGGCCTGGGCGGCGCCGTTGGGGCTGCTCGCCGTGCTGCGCGGCCGGCAACGGCTGCAGGATGATTGGGACCGGCCGGAATGGCATTATTCGCACTGGCCGCTGGCGGTGGTCGCGCTGCCACTGCTGGCGGCGTTGTGGCCGGCGGTGCCAGCGCTGACTCCGCTGTTTCTGCTGCCGGTGCTGGCGGCGATCGTGTGGATGCTGCTGGTGATCGACCGGCTGGAGCCGCCATCGTGGCGCGAATTCTTCCCCGGCCTGATCCGCAGCCAGCCGGCCTGGCTGTTCCTGCTGCTGCTGATCGGCGGCAATGGCGATGATGCCAGCGCGCCCGTGCGGGTGCTGGCCTGTGCGGCGCTGGCCGGGGCGTGGTGGCAGGCCGGCGATGCCCTGGCCTGGATGGCCGAGCGCTTTTTGGGCGCGCGCGCCGTGTGGCTGCCGGTGGCGGAAGCGGCCGGGGTGGGTTCGCTG
>NZ_WNJP01000074.1 GCF_009733735.1 Sandarakinorhabdus oryzae
CGCCAGCGCCTCCGGCAGCAGCGCGCCCATGGCGACGATGGCGGCTTCGGCACCGGGCGCGGGTTCGCGCAGCCAGTAGCCGCCGGCGATGGCACCGGCCTGCCAGCCGGTGCCGCTGCGCTCGATTTGCGGAATGCTGCGGGTGGAGAGGCGGAAATAGACACTTTCCCCGGCGGGATCCTGGACATGGCCGAAGGCGTGGTGCAGCAGCAGCGCCAGTTCGTCGGCATAGGCCGGCTCGTAATGGGTGAGGCCAGGCTGGCCCATGGCGATCAACGGCGGGTTGATCGACTGATGGGCGCCGCCCTCCGGCCCCAGCGTCACGCCGGACGGGGTGGCGACCAGGATGAAGCGGGCATCCTGGTAGCAGGCGTAATTCAGCGCATCGAGACCGCGCGCGATGAACGGGTCATAGACGGTGCCAATGGGGATCAACCGCGTGCCGAACAAGGGCGCGGTCAGCCCGGCGGCGGCGAGCACGAGGAACAGATTATGCTCGGCAATGCCGAGTTCCACATGTTGCCCGCTGCCTTCGCCTTGCCATTTCTGTGGTGACGGGATCTTCGCCTGCCGGAACACGTCCGGCATCTGCTGCCGCCGGAACAGCCCGCGCGCGTTTACCCACGGGCCAAGACCAGTTGAAACTGTGACATCGGGCGAAGTGGTGACGATGCGCTCCGCCAGCGGCCCGCCGGCCTTGGCCAGATCGAAAAGAATGCGGCCAAAGGCGGATTGGGTGGATTGTTCCTCCCCGGCGGGCGCCAGAATGGCCGGCACTGGCACCGCGTCAAACGCCCGGTCGCGCGGCAGGGTGGCGGCGGGACTGGCGGCGACAAAGGCCTGCAGGGCAGCCGCCTGCTTGTCGCCTAGCCCGGCCCATTTGTCCCACTCCGCACCCGCCGGGATGCCCAGCCCGTCGCGCAGCCCCTCGATCTGGGTCGGGGTCATCAGCCCGGCGTGATTGTCCTTGTGGCCGGCAAAGGGCAGCCCGCGGCCCTTCACTGTATAGGCGATGATCAGGCAGGGGCGATCATCGCTGGCGGCCTGCGCATAGGCCTCGAGCAGCGAGGCCATGCAGTGCCCGCCCAGATCGGTCATCAGCCGTGCCAGCGCCTCGTCGTCGTGCGCGGCCAGGATCGACGCCACTGCGTCACCCAGGTCTGCCGTCAGCCGCGCCCGCCACGCCGCGCCGCCCTGGTAAGTGAGCGCGGCATAATCGGCGTTGGGGCAATCATCGAACCATTTGTCCAGCGCGGCGCCGCCCGGCCCGGCCACCACCGCAGCCAGCCGCCGCCCGTGCTTCAAGGTGATCACCCGCCAGCCGCAGGTTTCGAAGATGTCGTCAAAGCGGCGGAACATGCGGTCTGCCGTGGTGTGATCGAGGCTCTGGCGGTTGTAATCGACGATCCACCACAGGTTGCGGATGTCGTGCTTGTAGGCCTCGATCAGCGCTTCATAGATATTGCCTTCGTCGAGCTCGGCATCGCCCATCAGCGCGATCATGCGGCCGGTGTCAGCCGGGTTCAGCCGGCCGTGGGCGACCAGATAATCCTGGAACAGCGAGGCAAAGGCGGTGATGGCGACGCCCAGGCCCACCGAGCCGGTGGAGAAATCGACCGGGATCGCGTCCTTGGTCCGGCTGGGATAGGATTGCGCCCCGCCGAAGCCACGGAAATTTTGCAGTTTCTCCAGGCTCTGGCTGCCCATCAGATAATGGATGGCGTGCAGCAGCGGGCCAGCATGGGGCTTCACCGCCACCCGGTCATTGGGGCCAAGCGCGGCGAAATAGAGGCTGGCCATGATGCTCGACATGCTGGCGCAGCTGGCCTGGTGGCCGCCGACTTTCAGCCCGTCGCGGCTGTCGCGCAGGTGATTGGCGTTGTGGATCGTCCAGGCCGACAGCCAGCGCAGGCGGGTGTCGAGCGCTTCCAGGTGGGCGATGGTTTCCGGGGTGGCGGGCAGCATGGTCGGCCCTTGCCGCGAAAGCGCGGCGCGTGCAACGTCTGCGCCATAGTTGGGGAGAGATAACGATGCTGCTCTGGTCCGCGCCCGATCCGGCGCCCAATCCGCGCCGGGTGCGGCTGTTCTTGAAGGCCAAGGGGCTGACCGTGGAAGAGCGGATGGTCTCGCTGCAGGCGCGCGAGCACAAGGGCGACGACGTGGTGGCGCGCAACCCGCGCGGCCAGGTGCCCTTTCTGGAGCTCGACGATGGCCGGGTGATTGCCGAGACGATCAGCATCTGCCGCTATCTCGATGATCTCCATCCCGAACCGCCGCTGATCGGCACGACTCCGTTCGAGCGGGCCGAGACCGACATGTGGATCCGGCGCGTTGAAACCGGGCTGGGCACGCCGGTGGGCCTGTTCTGGCAGCACGGCCATCCCTTCACGGCAAAACTGGTGCAACAGATCCCGGCGATGGGAGAGGCCACAAAGGCGCAGGCCGTCGCCATGATGGGCTGGTTCGACGGCCAGCTGGCAGAGCGCGACTGGCTGGCCGGCACGCGCTTCACGCTGGCCGATATCGCGCTCTTGTCCATCGTGGATTTCGCGGGCTGGATCGGGATCGGGCTGCCAGAAGAGGCAACGGCGCTGCGCGGCTGGCATGCGCGGATGGGGGATCGACTTCAGTAGTGGTCACCCCGGCATTCGCCAGGGTGACGGGTTGAGGCGTCAGAAGAACAATTTCCGCACCGAGAGCGTCACCGTCCGCCCCAGCGGATCGAGCTGGTCGCGCTGGAAGCCGAGCGGCTCGGCGCCACTGCGGTCGCGCACGTTGATGCGATCATTGAACAGATTGTCGACCCTCAGCGAAATGCGGCTGCCGCGCAGCCAGGGCATTTTCAGCAGCACATCCTGGCGTTGGCCAAGATCGGCGAAGAGCCGCAGATTGACGGTGGTGCGGGGCGAGAAGAACAGATCGCCCGGCGACTGGCTCGCGCCCGACGGATCGACCAGCACCGATGTCGCCGACTGCCAGTTGACACCGATGCTGCCACCCAGACCGCGGCGGCCGCCGCCCAGCCGGGCCTCGATCTGGTGCCGCGGCGCGCCGCCGGTCGAGCCGACAGCCGATCCGTTCAAGAGGTCGAGCACCGGCACGCCGGGGCGGATGCCGATCTCGTTCTTGAACGTCCAGGTGTGGAAGACCGTCAGCTGCAGCCGTCCATCGAGGAAGCCGCGCGGCGGGCCACCGCCACCCCGAAAACCGCCACCACCGGCCCCCGACGGGCCACCGCCGGCACCGGGCGGGCGCTGACCGTGCGCAAAACCGAACGGATTGCGGGCAAAGGCGCGCACTTCGGGCGGCAGCGGCTGGCCGTTCTTCAGCGCCTCCTGCGCCTTGGCGCGGGTTTCGGCGATGCGCTTTTCGGTGGCGGCGCGCTCGGCCTTGCCGGGCTTCAGCGCCTGGGTGAGCGTGAAACCCCAGCGCAATTCCTGCCGCTCCGAATAGTCGAAGTTCACCGGCCGGTTATCGATCTGCACCAGCCGGCCGCCGGCATCGCGGGTGAACCGGTCCGGGAAGGCGGCTTCCAGTTCGGCGGTGGCGGTTGGGAAGGCCGCGATCGGATCATCGATGCGCGACCAGATATAATTGGCGTTGAGCACCAGGTCGGTCTTCTCGAACGGCCGCAGATTGGCACCCAGCTTCCACACCTGGCGCTTGTCGTTGGCGAGCGCCCGATTGCCGCCATCCAATCGGCTGATGTCCAAGGTTTCGCCGCGGATGAAGTCGAACACGCGCACATTGGGGGTGATGATGGCGGGATCGCCGAGCTGGTTCACCGACGGGGCGCCCTGTTCGCGGGTGAAGCTGGCGATAAAGGCCCAACCGGGGCTGGGCTCCCAATTGGCGCCGGCGCCCCAGGTGACCAAAGTGCCAAAATCCGACAGCGTGTCGGCGGCGATATTGGCATTGAGCGTCAATTTGCCGAGGAACGGCAGCACGTTATCGCGCGACGAGGCGATCGGCAGGTCGAAGTTTGCCTGGAAATTGCCCTGCGTGCGTTCCAGATTGGCGGCGCTGACCAGGCCGGCGCGGGTGGCCGTGGTGTCCAGCGCCAGATGCTGCACCTGCGCCTTCAGCGCCACCGCCAGCGGACCGGCAGGCAGTTGCACCGGGCTGCCATTGAGCAGCAAATCGAGGCTGAGATTGTCGCTGATGCTGCTCGCGGTGTCGGTGAGCCGATTGCCGCCGAACAGGCCGTCGCCAAAGGGTGACAGACTGCCCGTCGTGATCAGGCCCTGCGCCACCGTCGTGTCGATGCCGCGATCGATGCGGCTGCGGCTTTCGGCATGATTCCAGTTGCCGGTGAGGTTCCAGCGCCATTTGCCGATATTGCCATCAAGCACGGTGCCGAGCCGGCCGGTCCAGCTGTCACCCGATCGCCCGAGCGGATCGGGGGCATAGCGATTGACCAGCACGTCGGCGCTGAACGGCGAGAAGGGGCTGGTGGCCGGCAGGGTGACACTGGCTGTGGGCAGGCCCTGCAGGCTCTCGGTCAGCGTGCGCTCGATCCCGCCAGTCAACGTCGCGCCGATGGTGCCCAGGCTGCCGGCGATGGTGCCGTTGAGGCTGGCGGTGCGGCTGTCGGGCAGCAGGGTGCGATAGGGGCGGATATCGGTGCTGTTCACCGGCGCTGCTGCGAACTGGGCCAGCGACGGGCTGGCCACCCCGGCCGGCACGCCGAGCACGCTGCGGCCGGGCAGCGCCGGATCGACATCGGCACCGGGAATGATGGCGGAGACATTGCCGCCCAGCGCGAACGGCCGGCTTTGCGGCGGCGTGGTGATTCGGCGTTCGGCTTCGGTCACCATCGTATCGATGCTGTATTCGGCCTCGATGCTGGTGCGGGTACCATTGCGGAGCCGCAGCAGATTGGCCTCGATCTCGGTCGAGAAGCGGCCGCCATCGGTGGGGCCGCCCACGTCGACCTCGCCGGTCCACGCCTTGAAGCGCGGGCGCAGCACGAAGTTGATCACGCGCTGATCGGCGCGGAAGCCATATTTCAGGCTGACTTCTTCGGGCAGCACCTCGACCCGGGCGATGGCTTCGGGCGGGATGTTGCGGATTTCGGCAAAGCCCGACGTGCGCTTGCCGTTGAGCAGCACCGCCGGTGGGCCACCGCCGCGGCCGCGGCCGGATTGGGTCTGCGGCGCGATCTGGGCCAGGATATCGGTGATGCTACTGGCACCCAGTGCGCGCAGTTCCTGCGGACCAAAGCTCAGTTCGGGCTTGATGTCGCCCACCACCTGGCCGGGCAGGCGCTGGGTGGACACGGTGATGGTCTCCTCGTCCTCCGGCAGGGCCTGTGCGGTCTGGACGGGCGCCGGCTGGGCAGACACCAAAGCGGCCGGCGCGGCCGCCAGCACCAGGGCAAGGCGATACATCTGGAACAACGGGGCAATCCTGACGCTTTGGGGGCAATGCGGTCGGGGCTGCCCTAACCGTGTTGACGGCGTTGGGAAATCCCGTGCGTCAATGACTACGGCTGCGCTGTGGCTTTCCCCCGCGTCACAGCGCCAGGCTGTGATCCAGCGCCTTGGTCACCACGATATCGGCCAGCGGCTTGGCCCGGGCGATATGGTCCAGCCAGTTGGGCCGGTTGATCCCGTTCCACACCTGCAGCGCGAACTGACGGGCCTCGGCCTCGCTCATGTGGCGGAAGCGGGCGTAGAAGCTGGTGGGGTCGCTCGCCGCCGCCTCCCACAGGCCCATGAAACGGGCAAGGAACCAGGCGATGATGTCGTCCTCGGCCGCGTCGATGTAGAGCAGGAGGTCGAGCGGCGGGCGCTGGCCAGCAGCATCAGGGGCGAGGCCAAGGCCTTCGACCAGCACGATTTCAGCCCCGGCGATGGTGCGGGCGGCGGCCGGATCGACGTCGTAGGTGGTATGGCTGTAGGCCGGCACGGTGACGGGGCCGAGCTTGAGGCCGGCGAGTGCGGCGGCCAAGGCGGGCGTGTCATAGCTTTCGGGGAAGCCCTTGCGCAGCGACAGGCCTTCGGCTTCCAGCTCGGCGTTGGGCTTGAGGAAACCATCGGTGGACAAGATCTCCACCCGCCGCGCCAGCGCATCGGCAATCTGACGGGCCAGCGTGGTCTTGCCCACCGCCACCGACCCAGTGATGCCGACAACCAGGGTTTCGCCCGGCTGGTGATGGGCGGCGATGCGCGCCGCCAGATCGGTGGGCGTGACCGACGTCACACCAGCCGGCTTTGCGTGATCGCCGCGGCGATGAAACCGGCGAACAGCGGGTGCGGATCGAACGGCTTGGACTTCAATTCCGGGTGGAACTGCACGCCGATGAACCAGGGATGGTCGGGCCGCTCCACCACTTCGGGCAGCAGGCCATCGGGCGACAGGCCGGAGAAGATCAGGCCCTGCTTCTCCAACGCCGGGCGATAGGCACCGTTGACTTCATAGCGGTGGCGGTGGCGCTCCTCGATATGGGTGCTGCCATAAACGCTGGCGGCCACACTGTTGGCGCCCAGGGTCGCCGGATAGGCACCCAGCCGCATAGTGCCGCCCAGATCGCCGCCAGCATGACGGGTCTGCAGGCCTTCCGCGCTCATCCACTCGGTGATCAGGCCCACCACCGGCTCGCTGGTCTCGCCGAACTCGGTGGTGGAGGCATCGGCAATGCCGGCCTGGTTGCGCGCCGCTTCGATGCACGCCATCTGCATGCCAAGGCAAATGCCAAAGAAGGGCACGCGGCGTTCGCGGGCAAAGCGCACACTGGCGATCTTGCCTTCGCTGCCGCGCTCACCAAAACCGCCGGGCACCAGAATGCCGTGCATCGGCTCCAGCCGGGCGGCGACATCGGCGCCTTCGAAGGCTTCGGCGTCCAGCCACTTGATGTTGACCTTGACCCGATTGGCGAGCCCGCCGTGCACCAGTGCTTCGGTGAGCGATTTATAGGCGTCCTTCATGCCGGTGTATTTGCCGACAACGCCGATCGTCACTTCGCCTTCCGGATTGTGGATACGCTCGGAAATGTCGGTCCAGCGCTTCAAATTGGGGGCCGGCGCGTCGCTGATGCCGAAGGCGTGCAGCACTTCGTCGTCGAGGCCCTCGGCATGATATTGCAGCGGCACTTCATAGATGCTCTCGGCATCCAGCGCCGAAATCACCGCTTCCTTGCGCACGTTGCAGAACAGCGCGATCTTGGCGCGGTCACTTTCCGGCAGCGGGTGCTCGGAACGGCAGACCAGCACGTCGGGCTGGATCCCGATGCCGCGCAGTTCGGCAACGCTGTGCTGGGTCGGCTTGGTCTTCAGCTCGCCCGCGGCCGCGATGAACGGCACCAGCGTGACGTGGATGTAGCAGACATTGGCCTTGCCCACATCAGCGGCCATCTGGCGGATGGCCTCCAGGAAGGGCAGGCTCTCGATGTCACCCACGGTGCCGCCGATTTCGCAGATGACGAAATCCAGGCCCTCGGTCTCGGCCTTGGCGAAGGTCTTGATCGCGTCGGTCACGTGCGGGATCACCTGCACGGTACCGCCCAGATATTCGCCACGGCGTTCGCGGGCGATGATGTCGGAATAGATGCGACCCGAGGTGATGTTGTCGGTCTTGCGGCTGGCGACGCCCGTGAAGCGCTCATAATGGCCGAGATCGAGATCGGTCTCTGCGCCATCGTCGGTCACATAGACTTCGCCATGCTGATAGGGGCTCATCGTCCCCGGATCGACGTTGAGATAGGGATCGAATTTGCGGATGCGGACCTTGTAGCCGCGCGCCTGCAACAGGGCCGCCAGAGAGGCGCCCATGAGTCCTTTGCCCAGCGAGGAAACCACGCCGCCGGTGATGAAAATATACCGCGTCATGGGAGAAAAGCCTTAAGCCCATATCGCAGGCCAGCGCCAGCCCCTGCGTGCGGTTGCGGCCAAAATGCCTGTGGACAGTCGG
Organism: Sandarakinorhabdus oryzae; assembly: GCF_009733735.1. Classification (GTDB taxonomy): domain Bacteria; phylum Pseudomonadota; class Alphaproteobacteria; order Sphingomonadales; family Sphingomonadaceae; genus Sandarakinorhabdus; species Sandarakinorhabdus oryzae. The sequence continues at coordinate 7,912 of NZ_WNJP01000074.1, forward strand.
CTCAATCCGTCTCGATGCGGCTGTTGGCCTTGGTGTCCGGCAGCGACAGGGCAGCCACCAGGGCGATGCCGGCCATGACGGTGACATACCAGAAAAAGCCGGATTCGAGGCCGGCGTCCTTGAAGGCCAGCGCCACATATTCGGCCGAGCCGCCAAAGATGGCGACGCCCAGTGCATAGGGCATGCCCACACCCAGGGCGCGAATATGGGCGGGGAACATCTCCGCCTTCACCAGGCCGGAAATGCTGGTGTAGCAGGACAGGATGGCGAGGCAGCCGATGATCAGTCCCAGGCCTTCCAACCCCGGCTTCGCCGTGCCGATCGCGGTGAGCGCCGGCACTGTGGCCAGCGTCGCCATGATGCCGAAGCTGACCAGCAGAGCGCGGCGGCCGAGCAGATCTGAGGCGGCGCCAAACAGCGGCTGCATCGCGGCATAGGCCAGCAAGGCGATGGCCGAGGCCGAGGTCGCCTCCTGCTTGGTCCAGCCGGCGGAGAGCACCAGATATTTCTGCATGTAGGTGGTGAAGGTGTAGAACCACAGGCTGCCGCCAGCGGTGAGCGCCAGCACGATCAGCAGTTCGCGCGGATGGGCAAGCAGGCGCTGCAGCAGCGTGCCGGGCGGGATGACGGCCTTCTCGAACGCCTCGGTTTCGTGCAGGCCGGTGCGCAACCAGAACACCAGCACGGCGCACAGCGCGCCCACCACGAAGGGGATGCGCCAGCCCCAGTCCTTCAGCGTGGCATCGTCCATCTGCGATTGCAGCAGCACCAGCAGCGCGAGCGCCAGCAATTGGCCGCCCACCAGCGTCACATATTGGAAGCTGGCGAGGAAGCCGCGCCACCTGGCCCGCGCCACCTCGCTCATGAAGGTGGCCGACGCACCATATTCGCCGCCGACCGACAGGCCCTGCACCAGCCGCGCCAGCAGCAGGATCGCCGGTGCCAGCAGGCCGACCTGATCATAGGTGGGTGCCACCGCGATCAGCAGCGAGCCCGAACACATCATGGCCACAGAGAGGGTGAGCGCCGATTTGCGGCCGCGCTTGTCGGCCCAGGCGCCGAGCAGCCAGCTGCCGATGGGGCGCATCAGGAAGCCGACGGCGAAGATGGCGGCGCTGTTCAGTGCGGCGGCAAGATCATCGCCGGGCGGAAAGAAGCGCGGCCCGAAATAGAGCGCGAACGCCGAATAGGCATACCAGTCATACCATTCGACGAGGTTGCCGGCGGCGCCGCCGAAAATCTGGCGCAACTGGCCGGGTTTGGCGGATCCGGCCACGCGGTGCGGGTTTACTGGGCGACCGGAACGCCGGGGATGCCCGGCAGCTGGGCCGGGGCCTGCGCTGGCGCCGAAGCCGGCGCGGCCGGGGCGTTCACCTTGGCAGCCACGGTCGGATCGATCTTTCGCGCCTTGTTGGTGCCGGCAGCCAGCACCGCCAAGATGATGGACATGACGATGAACAGGCTGGCGAGGATGGTGGTCGACCGGGTGAGCAGATTGGCCGCGCCGCGCGCCGTCATCAGGCCGCCACCGCCGCCGCCGCCAATGCCCAGCGCCCCGCCTTCGGAACGCTGCAGCAGGATCACGCCCACCAGTGCGAGGGTGATCAGGCCGTGGATGACGAGCAGGAAGGTAATCACGGGCAAGCAGGCTTTCGTTGCGGAATTCGGGGATCGGCTCGCGCCTTACATTGGTTCGTCGCGCGGTGCAATCAAGGCGCCGCCGCGACCTGTTCGGCCAGCCGGCGATAATTATCGAGAATGGCCTGCCAGCCCTGCCGCTGCAGTTCGGGCGGATTCTGCGATTCCGCGTCAAATCGGGTTTCGACGCGTGTGCCGGCGGCATCGGCCACAAAGGTGGTGCGCGACCGGCGGCCATCGCCGAGCACCAGGGTCAAGGCGTGCGGCGGATCGACTTCGCTGTACACACCGCCGAAATCAAAGCCGAAGCTGCCATCCTTCGCTTCCATCCGGGCGCTGTGCTGGCCGCCGACGACCAGATCGACCTGTGCCGACGGGCAGTGCCAGTCATCGCTGGCAAAGTTCCAGCGCGTGATGGCCGCGGGATCAGTATAGAGCGCCCAGGCGCGCTCCGGGGCCAACGGCACGAAGACGGAAACGCTGAGTTGTTCGGCAGCCATGCGGCCCTCCCTTGTGCGCTCAGCCTATCAAGCCGCTGCTGCAATCGCCAGCAGGCTCTGCGCCGTCAAACTCGCCCCGCCGACCAGCAAGCCGCCAACTTCGGCAACGCCCAGCAGTTCGCCGGCATTGGCCGGCGTGACCGAGCCGCCATAGAGAATGCGCACGCCATGGCCAGCCGAACCGAAGCGACCAACCAGTTCGGTGCGGATGTGTCCATGCGCGGCCGCGACATCGGCGAGCGTGGGCGTGAGGCCGGTGCCGATCGCCCACACTGGTTCATAGGCGATGATCAGTCCTTCGGCCGTATCGGGCAGCGAACCGGCGAGCTGGCGGCTGAGCACGGCGTCGGTCTGCCCGGCGTCGCGCTGTTCGCGGGTCTCGCCGATGCACAGGATCACCTCAAGTCCGGCGGCCAGGCCGGCCGCGGCCTTGGCGCGCACATCGGCGTCGCCCTCGCCATTGTCCCGCCGCCGCTCGCTGTGGCCAACGATGACGAAGCCCGCCCCCAGATCGGCCAGCATCGCGGCCGACACGCAGCCGGTGTGGGCGCCCTTGTCCTTCGCATGGCAATCCTGGCCGCCGATCTTCACCGCGCCGGCCGAAACGATCACCGCGCGATCAATCAGGGTGAAGGGCGGCGCGATCCACACAGCGCGTGCGCCCGATCCGGCCATGGCGGCGATCTCGGCGATATCCTCGCCCAGGCCATTCATCTTCCAGTTGCCAACGATGAGGGCGGGCATGATGGTTCCTTGCGCTAAAGTGCGGTGCTTGTGGCAAGCGGTGCGCCTCGTTACAAGCGGCGCGTTCCCCTATCCACGGAATTTCAATGCTCCAGTTTTTTCGCCGTTCGCTCACCAGCTGGCCCGTGCTCGCCCTGTTCGGCCTGATCCTTGTCGCCTTCGCAGTGACCGGGGTGAACGATCCATTCGGTGGCAGCGCGCCGGCGGGTTCGGTGGCCAAGGTAGGCAGCCGCACGATCACGGAGCCGGATCTGGTGCAGGCCATCGATCGCACCGTGAAAAATCTGCGCCAGCGCGACCCCACCCTCACCCAGGCCGAAGCCGCCCGCCAGGGCGCGGTCGAACTGATGGCGACGCAGCTGATCGGCCAGACAGCGATGGAGGAAATGGGCAGCAAGGCCGGACTGGGCGCATCGCACACCGCAGTCGATCTGGTCATCACCTCCATCCCGGCCTTCCAGAGCGGCGGCAAGTTCGATCAATTGTCCTACGACCGAGCGCTGGCCAGCCAAGGTCTGACCGACAAGAAACTGCGCCAGTCGATTGCGCGCGACCTGGTGCGCGAACAATTGCTGAAGCCGATCACTGGCGCGCTGGCCGTGCCCGATGGCGTGGCAGAGCTTTACGCCCGCCTGCTGGTCGATCGCCACGAAGGCGCGGTGGCGACCATCCCCGCCCCCGCCACCCAGCCGGCGACCGCCGCCGAAGCCCAGGCCTGGTACAAGGCCAACAGCGCCCGCTTCACCATCCCGGAACGCCGCGGCTTCCGCTATGCCTTCATCGACAACAGCAAGATCGCCGCCGGCGTGACCGTGGCCGAAAAGGCGATTGCCGACGCCTTTGCCAAGGATCCGGCCAAATATGGCGGTGCGGCCACCCGCGTGCTGGAACAGGTAGTGGTGCCCGACGAAGCCAAGGCCAAGGCCATCGTGGCCGAAGCCGCGACCAAGGGCTTTGCCGCCGCTGCGCAGGCCCTGGCCGGCTTTGGGGCCAGCGATATCGCGCTGGGCAGCCAGACCGAGGCCGGCTTTGCCAAGGCAACCAGTGCAGACGTGGCCAAGGCCGCCTTCAGCCTGCCGGTTGGCAAGGTCAGCGCACCGATCAAGAGCCAGCTGGGCTGGCATGTCGTGCGCGTCGCGGCCATCGGCGGCGCCGGCAAGACGCTGGCGCAGGCCCGCCCGGCAATCGAAGCCGAACTGAAGGCACGCGCCATCGATGATGCCGTGGCCGATGTCGTGGCCCGCATCGAGGATGGCGTCGAGGCCGGCAAGAGCTTTGCCGACATCGCCAAGGATGTTGGCCTGACCATCGAAAGTCATGGCCCGGTGACCAACAAGGGCATCGCGCCCGGCCAGCCGCCGCTGACCGGTGATCTCGCCACTATTGCCGCCCGTGCCTTCAAGCATGAGCCGGCCGATGGCCCGCTGGTCGAGGATATCGGCGCTGGCCGGCTGGTGGTGGTGGAAACCAGCACCGTGCTGCCCGCTGCGCCGCCGCCGATCGCCGAGGTGATGCCGCTGGCCCAGGCCGGCGCCGCGCAGGACAAGGCGATGAAGGCTGCCAGGGCCAAGGCCGATGCCGTGCTGGCCGCGACCAAGAAAGGCGTGGTGTTTGCCAAGGCGGTGGCCGATGCCGGCCTCGCCGCGCCGCGGCCGTTGAATGGCCGCCGCGTCGATATCCTGGGCCAGCAGAACGTGCCCGAGGCCGCGCGCGCCTTCCTGAATGGGGCGGCCGGCAGCACACAGCTGCTGGCCGGCCAGGGCGGCTGGATCATCGTGCATGTCGATCGCATCATCCCCGGCGATCCCAAAGCCCAGGCCGGCCTGATCGAGGCCAGCCGCCGCGAAGTGGGCAGTGCCCTGCCCGGCGAGATGGCCGAAGGCCTGGCCAAGGCCAGCATGGCCGCCGTTGGCGTTGACCGGAACGAAGCGACCATCCGCAAGCTGCGCCAGCGCCTTGTGGGTGATGCCACGCCGTAAGTGCCATGACCGGCCCATCGACCGACCGGCGCATCGCGCCCGACCGCGCCAGCGCCACCGCTGCGCTCGCCGCCGGCCGGCCGCAGCTGATCTGGACGCGCATCGTTGCCGATACCGAAACGCCGGTTTCGGCCATGCTGAAGCTGGGCGCCGAAGGATCGGGCGCCTTCCTGCTCGAATCCGTGGAAGGCGGCAGCGTGCGCGCCCGCTATTCGCTGCTTGGGCTTGATCCCGACCTGGTGTGGCGCGCCCGCGGCAATAAGAGCGAGATCAACCGCAACTGGCAGCGCGACCAGAACGCGTTCACGGCGGTGGACGGCGACACGCTCTCCGCCCTGCGCGCGCTGGTCGCCGAAGCCCGCGCCGATGTGCCGGCCGAACTGCCGCCAGCGCTGGCCTGCTTGGTCGGCTACATGGGCTATGAAACCGTGCGGCTGGTCGAACCCAGCGTGCCCGATGCCGGCCCGTCAGCGCTTGGCCTGCCCGACATGGTGTTTGTGCGCCCCACCCTGCTGCTTGTGTTCGACCGGTTGCGTGACGAGCTGTTCATCGTGGCGCCGATCTTTGCCGCGGCCGATCCCGGCGCCGCCTGGGATGCCGCCGCCGAGCGCATTGCCGAGACCGAGCGCCGCCTCGCCCAGGCGCTGCCGCTGGCGCCGC
>NZ_WNJP01000075.1 GCF_009733735.1 Sandarakinorhabdus oryzae
CTCGTCGCCCTGGAAGCCGCCGTGAGGGCCGCCGAGGCCGATTATGCCCGCGCTGCCGCCGCCCTGGGCCAGGCGAGGGCCGCCGCCGCCGCCCGCCTGGATGCCGCCGTGGCCGGTGAACTCAAGCCGCTGAAGCTGGATTCCGCCCGTTTCCGCACCCGCATCACGCCGCTGCCCGAAAGCGAATGGGGGCCAGAGGGGCAGGAGCGGGTGGAGTATGAGATCGCCACCAACCCCGGCGCTGATTTCGCCCCGCTGATCAAGATCGCTTCGGGCGGGGAATTGTCGCGCTTCATCCTGGCGCTGAAGGTGGCGCTGGCCAGCACGGGCAGCGCCGGCACCATGATTTTTGACGAGATTGATCGCGGCGTTGGCGGTGCGGTCGCCTCGGCCATCGGCGAGCGGCTGGCGCGGCTGGCCAGCGAGGCCCAGGTGCTGGTCGTCACCCACAGTCCGCAGGTGGCGGCGCGCGGCCACAGCCAGTGGCGCATCGAGAAGAGCGTCGATGGCGGCAGCACCCGCACCGCGCTCAGCACCTTGACCGGGGCCGCCCGGCAGGAAGAGATTGCGCGCATGTTGTCGGGCGCCGATGTTACCCCCGAAGCCCGTGCCCAGGCCCTGCGCCTGCTGGAAGGAGCCTGACCATGGAACTGAACCGTCGCAGCCTGATGGGCGCCCTGGTAGCCGCCGCCGCGGGCCCGGCCGCCGCGCAGATGATGCCGCGCAAGGCCGAGCTGAGGCATGATGCGGTCAAGTCGCTGATCGATTCCTATGTGGCCAAGGGCCATGTCCCCGGTGCCATCGTGGCGCTGATGGAGCCAGGCCGGCACCGGCCAGTGTTTCTTTCGGCCGGGGTAAGCCAGTTTGGCGGCGGGGCGACGGTGTCGCCGGACACGCTGTGGCGCGTCTATTCGATGTCAAAGCCGATCACCGCCTGGGCCGTGATGCAGCGTGTTGCCACCGGCGAGCTGGCGCTGGATCAGCCGATTTCCGACATCCTGCCCGAATTCAAGGCGATGCAGGTGCTGGTCGATCCTGCAAAGGGCCTGGAATCGCGGCCGGCGGCGCGGCCGATCACCGTGCGCCACCTGCTCACCCACACCGCCGGTTTGACCTATGCCATTAACCCCAATGGCCCGTTGGAGCGCGAGTATAAAAGGCTGGGCATCCAGCCGGGCAGTGTGCCGGGCTTCCTGCAGCCGGGCGAAGGCGCGCTGCCCGATCTGCAGGCAATGGCTGGCTTCCTCGCCGGCCTGCCGCTGGCGCTCGAGCCCGGCACGGCGTGGAAATATTCGGTCGGCCTTGATGTCGCCGGCGCCTTGCTGGAACGGCTGGTGGGCACCACGCTGGACCAGGTCTATGATCGCCAGCTGTTCGGCCCGCTCGGCATGGCGTCCACCGGCTTCTGGGCGAAAGACCCGGCGCGCTTTGCCGGCAATTATTTCTGGGCCAATCCGGCCACTGGCGCGCCGCTCGACAAGCCGACGCCGGTGATGCCGCTGGAAAAGGATGGCTTTACTGCGCGGCCGCGGCTGCTGTCGGGCGGTGGCGGCATTGTCAGTTCGGCCCGGGATTATGCCCGCTTTGCCCAGATGGTGCTGAACGAAGGCGAGTTCGGCGGCAAGCGCATCGTGCCGCACGGCACCGCCGAATTGGCGCTGTCCAACCTGTTGCCGCCCGGCGTGTTCTTCGAAGGCCGCAACGGCTTCGGCGCCGGTGGCCGGCTCACCCTGTTCGACACCCGCCAGCGCGGCGCCGCCGGCCCCAGTGGCACGCCGGCGCTGCTCTATGGCTGGAGCGGGGCGGCCAACACGCTGTTCGTGGTCGATCGCGTGCGCCAGTTCGCCATGGTGGCGATGCTGCAGTTCATGCCCTATGGCCGTTTCCCGTTCGAGCCGGACATGAGCCAGGCCCTGGCCCGGGATGCGGATGGACGTTGAATCCACAGGTCGAAGAATCGCCCGCCTCGTGCTGGCGCTGGCCTATTTCACGGTCGGCGTCATCCACCTGAAAAGCCCCGCAGGCTTTCTGCCGATCGTGCCGGCGTGGGTGACCTGGCCGCGCGAAGTCGTGCTGGCCACGGGCGCTGCCGAAATCGCCGGCGCCATTGGCCTGCTGGTCCCACGCCTGCGCCGGGCGGCGGCCTGGGGCCTGGCGGCCTATGCCGTGTGCGTGTTCCCGGCCAACATCAAGCATGCGGCCGAAGGCATCGCCATCGGTGGTCAGGTGCTCGGCTGGGGCTATCACGGCCCGCGGCTGCTGGCCCAGCCGGTGATCGTCTGGTGGGCGCTGTGGGCTGGCGGCATCACCGACTGGCCGTTCCGCCGCTCGGGCTGAAGGCCATTCTGGCAATAAATGGTTAACGCTTGAGAAAGCTATATTGCTGAAATCCTGCCAAAGTGCTAACGCCCTCCTGTGTTTGTTGTGTCACAGGGGTAAGTCATGCGTGGTTTTCTGTTTGCTGCGGCGTTGCTGGCGATGCCGGCCGCTGCCTCCAATCTCGTCGTCAATGGCGACTTCGAAGCCGGCAACAGCGGTTTCAGTTCCAGCTATGGCTATGTGAACGCGGCGCTGACCAACGGCACCTCGATGTATCCCGAGGGCGTCTACACCGTTGGCAGCAATGCCAATGATTATCATAATCTGTGGGCCAGCGTGCCGGGCCAGGGCGGTTCGGGCAAATATCTGATCGTCAATGGCGCCACCACGCCTACCCTATTGTGGGAACAGACAGTGGGCGGCGTGACCGCCGGCAGCAAATATTTCTTCGAAGCCTTTGCCGTGAATGTGTGCTGCAACGCCAATTATGGCGGCGCCAACACCCCCTCCACCATCACCTTCCAGGCGGTGCAGGATAATGTGGTGACGACGCTCAACACCTTCACCACCAGCAATATTGCCGGCCTATGGCAGGGTTTTTCCAACAGCTACACCTCGCTGTCCGGCTCGGCGGTGACGTTGCGCCTGATCAATGCCAGCACCGAATATGGCGGCAATGATTTCGGCGTGGACAATATCAACTTCTCGCAGACCAGCATCCTGGGCGGCGTGCCGGAACCGGCCAGCTGGGCCCTGCTGCTGGCCGGCTTCGGCCTGGTTGGCGCCGCGTCGCGCCGGCGCCGCAAGGCCGTCGTCGCCGCCTGATCCCTGCCCAACGTGCCACCATGGCCGTTGCCGCTTGCCGCGGCAGCGGCCATAGTCATGCGTGAAACCGGGCGGGCAGGGGAGCAAGCGCATGTTTGTCGGGCATTTTGCCGCTTCAGTGGCGGCCAAGGTGGCCCAGCCCAGGCTGCCCTTCTGGGCCTGCGTCGGGGCAGCGCAATTGCTCGATATCGGCTGGGGCAGCCTGGTCATCGCCGGCATCGAGAAGCTGCGGCTGAACCCGGCGCTGCCCGGCTCGCCGCTCGATCTCTATTTCATGCCTTACACCCACAGCCTGCCGATGGCGCTGCTGTGGTCGTTGCTGGCGGGCCTGCTTGCGGTGCGGTTGTGGGGTCGGATCGGCTGGTGGATCGGCGCTGTCGTTTTCTCGCACTGGCTGGCCGATCTCCTGGTGCATCGGCCTGATCTGCCGCTCGGACTGTTTAACCCCAAGGTCGGCCTGGGCTTGTGGAACCTGCCGGTGCTCGAAATGATCGTGGAGATGGGCCTGCTCGGCCTTGCCATGTGCCTGTGGATCGCCCGCCGCAAGCAGGCACGGCTGGGCGCGCGTCCGGCCACCGGCTGGTATGTCGCCATGCTGGCGCTGGCCGTGGTCAACGCCATTCCGGGCGATCCGCCATCGCCGGCCGACATGGGGATGCTGGCGCTGTTCGGCTATGGCGTGGCGATTGCGGTGGCGCTGCTGGTGGACCGGGCAGACAGGCGCGCCTGAGGCGGTTTGCAGCCGGCGGGCGCCCTGATACATCTGCAGGCATGACTGCCGACACACCGATTTCCGCGCTTTCCGACGACGAGGCCGCCGCCGAACTGGCCCGGCTGGCCGCGGCCATCGCCCACCATGGCGAGGCCTATTACCAAAAGGACGCGCCGCAGATTTCGGATGCGGAGTATGATGCGCTGGTGCAGCGCAACGCCGCCATCGAAGCCGCCTTTCCGCATCTGGTGCGCAGCGATTCGCCAAGCTTCCGGGTGGGATCAAAACCCGCCGCCGGCTTTGCCAAGATCACCCATTCGAGGCCGATGCTGAGCCTGGACAATGTGTTCAGTGATGACGAGGCCCGCGAGTTCGTGGCCCGCGTGCGGCGCTTCCTGAACCTTGCCGACGATGCCGACGTGCGGCTGCGCGCCGAAGCCAAGATCGATGGGCTGAGCTGTGCGCTGCGGTTCGAAAATGGCCGGCTGGTGCACGGCGCGACGCGCGGTGATGGCGCGGTGGGGGAGGAGGTGACGGCCAATCTCGCCAAGGTGACGGGCCTTGCCCACCAATTGCCGGCGGATGCGCCAGCGGTGGCCGAGGTGCGCGGCGAAATCTACATGTCCAAGGCGGGCTTTGCTGCGCTCAACGAGCGGCAGGCGCAGGCCGGGGCCAAGATCTTCGCCAATCCGCGCAATGCGGCTGCCGGTTCGCTGCGCCAGCTCGATCCGGCGATCAGCGCCAGCCGGCCGCTGGCCTTCATCGTCCACGGCTGGGGCGAGATGAGCGAAATGCCGGGTGCGACGCAAAGTGACGTGACAGCCGCGATTGCCGGTTGGGGTTTCGACACGGGCAGCCTGGCGGTGGGCGATGCGACGATGGAGCAATGCCTTGACTTCACCGCGGATCTGGAGCGCCGCCGCGCCGATCTGCCGTTCGATATCGATGGCGTCGTCTACAAGGTGGAGCGGCTGGACTGGCAGGAGCGGCTGGGCCAGGTGGCGCGCTCCCCGCGCTGGGCGGTGGCGCACAAGTTCCCGGCCGAGAAGGCTGAGACGCTGCTGGAGGCCATCGACATCCAGGTGGGCCGCACCGGTGCGCTGACGCCGGTGGCGCGGCTGGCGCCGGTGACGGTGGGTGGCGTGGTCGTCACCAATGCGACATTGCACAATGAAGACGAGATTGCCCGGCTGGACGTGCGGGTGGGCGATCGGGTGCGGGTGCAGCGCGCTGGCGACGTGATCCCGCAGGTGTTGGGCGTGGTGCCGTCAGGCGCGCCGCGTGGGGCACCCTTCGTCTTCCCCGATCATTGCCCGGCGTGTGGATCGACCGCGGTGCGCGAGGAGGATGGTGCGGTGCGGCGCTGCACCGGCGGGTTGACCTGCCCGGCGCAGCGGCACGAGCGGCTCCGCCATTTCGTCAGCCGCAACGCCTTCGATATCGAAGGGTTGGGAACGGAACGGCTCGAGCTGTTTGCCGCAGAGGGCCTGATCGAGGGGCCGGTGTCGCTGTTCCGACTGCACGAGAAGCGCGATGCATTGCTGGCGCTGCCGGGTTTCAAGGAGAAGAGCGTCGACAAGCTGCTGGCTGCTATCGCGGAACGGCGCACGGTCAGCCTTGATCGCTTCCTGTTCGCGCTTGGCATCCGCCATGTCGGCGAGGTGACGGCGCGCGATCTGGCGCGGGCCTTTCGTTCGGCCGAGGCGGTGGAAGCGGCGGCGCGGGCCGACGATGCGGTGAACCGGCTGACCGCGGTGAATGGCATCGGCGGGGTGGTGGCCGAAGCGCTGATCGATTTCTTTGCCGAGCCGCACAACCAGGCGACGCTGGCCGAACTGCTGGCCGAAGTGACGCCGCAGCCGCTGCCGGAGATCCGGCAGACCGGGCTGTCTGGCAAGACCGTGGTGTTTACCGGCGCATTGGAAAAATTCACCCGCGAGGAGGCCGAGGCCCAGGCCGAATTGCTCGGCGCCAAAACGTCGGGCAGCGTATCGGCCAAGACCAGTTACCTGGTGGCGGGGCCGGGGGCGGGATCGAAGCTGGCCAAGGCGCAAGGCCTGGGCGTGTCGGTGCTGGACGAGGATGGCTGGCTGGCGCTGGTGGCAGCCGCACAACCCGATGGCTGAGGCGGCGGCCGCCGTGCTATAATTTGCGCGCTGTCGTCGAGTCTGCCGCGCTGCAGAAATGGTGAGACGCACGCGCACTGGCTCCCGGCGGTTGGGGTTCGCCCCACTGATGAGACAGGAGCGTGACCATGAAATCGCCATCCCCCCCGACCGGCGCCGACGACAAGGCTGTGCAGCCGGCCACGCCGAGCTTTCACGTCGAGCTGACGCCAGTGCCGGCCGATGCCCGGCCGTTCCATGCCCTGCACGGCACGGTGCCGGCGCCGGCGGTGCCGCATATTCCCAGCCATATCGAAGAGGTTGTGGAGCATCCGGCGCCGAAGCTGCCGTGATCTGAGTCCTGATTGATTGTAATCCATGCGCCAGTTGCATGGCTGATGCCGATTCTTCTGCACTGCACCATCGCGTGTGAAGCGCGTAATACAGCTCCTGTCAGCCGGGAATTGGCCCGGCTCATCAACAGGAGCGCTCCCATGAAGGTCGTCTCGACTGAATATGAACCGCAGGTGCGCGCTGTTCCGGTTGCCGAAGTTCTGGCCCCGGTCCGCCCGCTTCCGATCCGCCGCCGCCGTGTCGTCCTGACCCCGGCCGTGGTCGAAGCCCGTCTGTTCCACGCGCTGTAAGGCGCGTCGAACAGGCGCAAGCCGTTCTTTTTCAAACCCGCTTTCTGGTCAGTACTAGGCAGGGCCATTCCGCCCTGCGATTGATCGGCCACGCCGGCACCAGCCCGTGGCGACGATAGGCATTGGCGACGGCGCGTTGCTGGTGGTGGAGGAGACCCGCCATCACCAGCACGCCGCCGGGCGCGATGACCGCTGACAGGTCCCGCGCCAGCGCGATCAGCGGCGGCGCCAATATGTTGGCCAGTACCAGATCATAGGGCGCGCGATCATGCAGCGCCGGCGCCGAAAGCCCCGGCGCGACCGCCAGAGCAATGCGCCCAGCGCATGTACCTGCGGCAAAATGGTTGAGCGCCAGATTTTCCGCCGCCACGTCGATGGCGATCAGATCGATGTCGCTGGCAATCACCCGCGCGTTGCGGTGGGCCTGAGCCGCCGCCATGGCGAGCACGCCGGTGCCGGTGCCGATATCGGCGATATTCCTGAAATCACGATACTTTCTCAGCCGCTCGATCGCCGCCAGGCAGCCGTGCGTGGTGGCATGCTGGCCGGTGCCGAACGCCAGGCCGGCCTCGATGCGCAGGGGCCAGTCCCCCATGCGCACGGCATCGGCGTGATCGGCGGTGTGCACGATGAAGCGCCCGGCCCGCACCGGCTTGAGGTCGCGCTGCGACAGCGTGGTCCAGTCCTGCTCCGCCAGTTCCGCCAGCGTTACGCCGCTGGCCGATGGGAACAGGGCAACGATCCGCGCCACGGTCGCGTCGTCAGGCTGGTCGGCGAAATAGGCGGTCAGCACCCAGTCATCGGGCCGGGCCGGATCGGGCTCTTCGACATTCAGCGTCGGCGGCTCGTCCATCAGCTCGAACAGGTCGGGCAGGGTTTCCGCCTCGGCGCGGTTCACCCCGAAACTGAGCGCCCAACTCATGCTGGCCGTGCCGCCCCGTCGACCCAGACATGGCTGCAGCCCAGCGCCTTCGCATCCGCACCGGCATCCAGCGCCGCCACCGTGATCCAGCCTTGCTGGCGCAATTCGGCGCCAATGGCGGCTGGGGTGCCCAATGGCAGCAGCACGCGCGTCCGGCTTTCCTGGCCCAGGCCCAGATCGACCAGCCCGTCGACATAGAGCGAGAAGCCGATCGCGGCCTCCTGGCGACCGTCAGCGTGCGCCACCGTGTAGGCGCCGCCGCGGCCGACTTCGGCCATCATCCCGGCGCCGAACAGCGAAAATCCCAGCCAGGTCTGATACTCAAAGCCATGGCGCTCGGTGGGGTCGAGCGTGACGCTCACCCCCGCCAGCCCATCGGCCAGGCCGGCAATCGCGTCGAGCCGGCCCAGTACCAGATCGGGCAGGTCTAGCTGCCGCAAGGCGGCCAGCGCGGCGGGCACCGGGCCGGCAGCGGCAATCAGTGGCACGAACCGGTCGGCCCCCGCCGCCCGCAACGTGCCGACATCCTTGCCGTCCAGCCAGGCCTGGACCTGTGCCAGGCTGGCGCTGCCCAGCGGCCAGCCAGCCGCGGCAAGATCGGCGACCAGAGTCGGCATGGTGAGATCGACGGACAGGCCGGCCAGCCCGGTGGCGGTCAGCGCCTCGATGGCGACCGCCAGCACTTCGGCCGCAGCGGCGGGGCTGTCGCTGCCGATCAGTTCGGCGCCGGCCTGCGTGCGTTCGCGTTCGGGCGACAGCTGGTCCCCGCGCACACGCAGCACCGGGCCGGCATACATCAGCCGCACCGGCCGCGCCTGCCGGGCCAGCCGGGTCACTGCAATTCGGCCAACCTGCCCGGTGATGTCGGAGCGCAGGGCCAGCGTCATCTGGCTGACCGGATCGGTGAAGCGCAGGCGCTCGCGGCTGCTGCCGCTGGCCAGGCTCGCCTCATATTCCACCAGCGGCGGCGCCACCCGTTCATAGCCATGGGCTGCGCACACGTCGGTCAATGTGCGCACCAGGCTGGCCAGCGCTTGCGCCTGCGGCGGCAGGCGATCGCGCAAACCTTCGGGGAGGAGGCCGAAACTCGTCATGGCCAGCGGGTTAGCGGCAAGCGGGGAGGGCGGCAAGGCGGAAGGACGAGTCCAGGCCGCCTTGCCGCCTCCGGGTCACGCAAACCGCAGTGCGCTGGCCACCTTCACGCCGGGCAGGGCGCGGATGGTGGTGAGCAGCGCGTCGGGGATGGCATTGTCCACCGAAAGCAGCAGCACCGCCTCGCCGCCGGCATCGCGGCGGCCAAGGTGGAAGGTGCCGATGTTGACATCAGAGCCGCCCAGCGTCGTCCCCAGCCGGCCGATGAAGCCCGGCTTGTCCTCGTTGACGATGTAGAGCATGTCGCCGGCCAGATCGGCTTCGACGGTGATGCCGAAAATCTCGGTCAGGCGCGGCTTGCCGTTGCCGAACAGGGTGCCGGCCACGGTGCGCGGGCCGCTGGCCGTCGTTACCGTCACGCGCAACAGCGTGTGATAATCGGTCTCGCGGTCGTGGCGCACCTCCGCGATGTCGATCTCGCGTTCGCGCGCCAGATAGGGCGCGTTGACCATGTTCACCGTGTCGCTGTGGGTGCGCATCAGGCCGGCAAGCACCGCCGCCGTGATCGGCTTCAGGTTGAGCTGGGCCGCTGCGCCTTCCACTTCGACGCGCACCGACTTGATGCCTTCATTGTCGAGCTGGCCGACCAGGCTGCCCAGCCGTTCGGCCAACGCCATGTAGGGCTTGAGGCGCGGCGCTTCCTCGGCCGACAGCGACGGCATGTTGAGCGCGTTGGTGACGCCGCCGGTGAGCAGGAAGTCGCTGAGCTGCTCGGCGACCTGGATGGCAACATTGACCTGGGCTTCGTCGGTCGAGGCGCCAAGGTGCGGCGTCGAGACGAAATTGGGCGTGCCGAACAGCGGCGAGGATTTCGCCGGCTCTTCGAGGAACACGTCGAGCGCGGCACCGGCGATATGGCCGCTGTCGAGCAGTTCCTTCAGCGCCACCTCGTCAATCAGGCCGCCGCGGGCGCAGTTGATGATGCGCACGCCCGGCTTGCACTTGAGCAGGTTCTCGCGGCTCAGGATGTTGCGGGTGCTGTCGGTCAGGGGCGTGTGCAGGCTGATGAAATCGGCGCCCGCCAGCAGTTCGTCCAGCGTCACCTTGGTCACGCCCATATGCTCGGCGCGTTCCGGGGTCAGGAAGGGATCAAAGGCGATCACCTTCATCTTCAGGCCCAGCGCGCGATCGGCAACGATGCTGCCGATATTGCCGGCGCCGATCAGACCCAGCGTCTTGGCCGTCACTTCGACGCCCATGAAGCGGTTCTTTTCCCACTTGCCGGCCTGGGTGGAGGCATCGGCTTCGGGCAGCTGACGGGCCAGCGCGAACATCAGCGCGATGGCGTGTTCGGCAGTGGTGATCGAGTTGCCGAACGGCGTGTTCATGACGACGACGCCGAGCGCCGAGGCGGCCGGGATGTCGACATTGTCGACGCCAATGCCGGCGCGGCCGACCGCCTTCAGGTTGGTGGCGGCGGCGAGCACCTCCTTGGTGACCTTGGTCGAGGAGCGGATGGCGAGGCCGTCGTAATTGCCGATGATCTTGATCAGCTCGTCCTTGGACAGGCCGGTGATTTCGTCCACCTCGATGCCGCGGGCGCGGAAGATCTCGGCGGCCTTGGGGGACATCTGGTCGGAAATGAGGACTTTGGGCATGGGTATTTCCCTTCTTGGCTCCCCTCCCGCGTGCGGGAGGGGCTGGGGGTGGGAATGTCATCACTGCGGCAGGCGGCGCTGGCGGGAGATCCCACCCTCGACCCCTCCCGCAAGCGGGAGGGGAGTGGTTCAGGCGTTCACTTCGGCATGGGCCCAGTCGAGCCAGTGCGTCAGCGCCACGATGTCGGCGGTGTCGACGGTGGCGCCGCACCAGATGCGCAGGCCGGGAGGGGCGTCGCGATAAGCGCCAATGTCGTAGGCGGCCTTCTCCTTTTCGAGGAGCGACACGATCGCCTTCACCTTGTCCTCGGCGAGGCCGGGCAGGACGAGGCAGACCGACGTGTTGGAGCGCGAAGCAGCATCCTTGGCGAGATGTTCGACCCACGGGTGCGACTGCACCCAGGCATCGAGCGCGGCGGCATTGGCGTCGGCGCGGGCCTTGAGGGCCGCGAGGCCGCCGAGGCTGTCGGCCCATTCCAGTGCGTCGATATAATCCTCGACCGCCAGCATGGAGGGCGTGTTGATGGTCTCGCCGACGAAGATGCCTTCGGTCAGCTTGCCCTTGGAGACGAGGCGGAAGATCTTGGGCAGCGGCCAGGCCGGGGTGTGGCTTTCGAGCCGTTCCACGGCGCGGGGGCCAAGGATCAGCATGCCGTGGCCGCCTTCGCCGCCCAGCACCTTCTGCCACGAGTAGGTCAGCACATCGACCTTGGCCCAATCGACATCCTGCGCGAACACGGCGGAGGTGGCGTCGGCGAAGGTCAGGCCCTCGCGATTGGCCGGCACCCAATCATAGTTGGGGACGCGCACGCCCGACGTGGTGCCGTTGGCGGTGAACAACACGTCGTTGGTGAAGTCCACAGCGGCCAGATCGGGCAGTTCGCCATAGGGCGCGGTGATGACGGTGGGGTTGAGCTTCAGCTGCTTGGCGGCATCGGTGACCCAGCCTTCACCGAAACTTTCCCAGGCGATGGCGGTCACCGGGCGGGCGCCCAGCATCGTCCACATCGCCATTTCATAGGCGCCGGTGTCGCTGGCCGGCACGATGCCGATGCGGTGCGTGTCGGGGATGCCGAGCAGCTTGCGGGTCAGGTCGATGGCATATTGCAGCCGCGCCTTGCCCAGCTTGGAACGGTGCGAACGGCCCAGGCTGTCGGTCTTGAGGCTGGTGGCTGTCCATCCAGGGCGCTTGGCGCAGGGACCGGACGAAAAGTGCGGGCGCGCGGGAAGCGCGGCAGGTTTGGCAGTCATGTTCTCTCCTCACAGAGAGCGCGCGCCGCGTTGGGACGGCGTGGCCCGCCGCCGGGGATAGGGATTTGCCCGCGCCGGTCAAGCGGTTTCGGATTTACCGTGGAGCAGTCTGCGCCGCTCAGCCCAGCGACTCGACGATGGCCCGGCCGAGCGGCACGAACTGGCGATTGCGTTCGGCCAGTTCGGATCGCGCTGCGAACAGATAGGCCGCCACCCAGATTGGCTTGCGCCCCGGCGGGGTGATCACCGACACGATGTTGCGGGCGTGCCAGCTGCCGGCGCCGGTCTTGTTGGCTTCCTGCCAGCCTTGTGGCAGCGCGGCGCGGATCATGGTGTCGGCCGTCTTGCTGGCCTGCATCCAGGCGAACAGCTGGGCGCGGGCCGCGGGTGACAGGATGCGGCCAGTCACCAGGGTGCGACAGGTGGCAAGCATCGCCGCCGGCGTGGTGGTGTCACGCGGGTCGCCGGGGGTTTCGTTGTTCATCTCGGGCTCGTTGCGGTCGAGCCGGGTGACGCTGTCACCAATGGCCCCGAGCCAGCGGGTCAACGCCGCCGGGCCGCCGACATGGGCGAGGCCAAGGTTGGCGGCCGGATTGTCAGACAGCACGGTCATGGCTTCGGCCAGTTCCAGCAACGAAGCGGTGCCGCCGATGCGCTTTTCGGTGAAGGGCGCGTTGAACAGCATGTCTTCCCGCCTGATCGGCAGACGGTCTGTCATCGACCACAGCTTGCGGTCGGCGCCGTGCAGCAGGCGCGCCGCGAGCAGCAGCTTGAAGGTGGAGCACAGCGGGAAGCGTTGCTGGGCACGATGGCTGAAGCGGGCGCCGCTGCTGGTGTCGAGCAACGCGATGCCGATGGGGCCGCCGGCGCTGCGCTCGATCAACGGAATGGCGCGGCGCAGCGGGGCAAAGCGGTCGGGCGCGGCCAAAACGGGGGCTGCGGCGAGCAGCGGCAGGCCGGCGACGAGGGTGCGACGGTCGATCATTCGGACTCCAGGGTGAGGGTGGGGGCGCTGCCGCCAAGCCGGCGCGCGTGCCAGGCGGCCCAGGCCAGCAGGAAGGCGCCGGTGATTAGGATGAGCGAAGGGCGGCCGGTTTCCACATCGGCCCAGAAGCTTTGCGCCGCCCACAGGGTGACGAGCAGGGCCAGGATCGGCAGCGCCGGATGCAGGGGCGCCGCCCAGGCGGTCGGCTCGCCGCGGCGGCGGGCGAGGATGAGGGCGAGCGCGATCAGCACATAATCGGCGACATTGCCGGAGGTGAGGATCAGCAGCCAGCGTTCCCCCAGGCCGATGGCGGCGGCGGAGGCGAGCGTGACCAGCAGGGTGGCGCCCCAGGGCGCGCGAAAGCGGCTGGAAACCTGCGCCGCCAGCCGACCGAGGCCGCCGGGCAGCACGCCATCGCGGCCCATGCCGAGCACCAGCCGCGAGAAGGCCATGATGGTGGCGACCATGGCGTTGAACACGGCCGCGATGACGCCGGCCGAGACGGCCTGCGCCACCGCCGGGCTGGCCTGCGCTTCAAGAAAGGCCGCGATCGGGGTTTCGGCGGCAAACAGCCGGGGCGCGGTGGCCAGCGCCGGCACCAGCAGCAGCATCGGCAGCGCGATCACCAGCGCCGAGACCAGCCCGGCCTGCGCCACC
>NZ_WNJP01000076.1 GCF_009733735.1 Sandarakinorhabdus oryzae
GGCATTGGCGGTGACGCTGGGCGGCGGCTATGCCACCGACCCGGCCGATGTCGCCCGCCGCCACGCGCTGGCGCTCAGCGCCAGCTGGCAGGCCTGGCAGGCGGCGACGGGGGAAATGCCGCAGGCGGCGCGTATCGGGGCATGATGAAGATGGATGCGCCCGCGCCCGGCTCCGCTCCACCCGCCGCCACCCTGGCGACGGCGCTGATGCTGCGCGTGGCGCAGGGCGACAGTGCCGCCTTCACCCAATTGGTGCGCTTGCTCGAACGGCCGGCGCTGGCGCTGGCGCTGCGCACGCTGATGGACCGGGCCGCCGCCGAAGACGTGTGTCAGCAGGCCTTCACCCGGCTGTGGACGCATGGGGCCCGCTTCGATCCGGCGCGCGGCAGTGCCGACGCCTGGTTCCGCCGTATCCTCGTCAATCTCTGCCTCGATCGCCGCCGCGCGCTGCGGCCGGTTCAATCGCTGGAGGCCGCCGCCGAGATCGCCGACTCCAGCCCTGACCCGGAAGCGGCCGCCATCCGCGCCGATGGTCAGGCCCGATTGGAAGCGGCAATGGCCCGGCTCAATCCACGCCAGCGCCTTGCTCTGGCCCTTTTCCACGGCGAAGGCCAATCGATGGCCGACATCGCTGCCCAGATGGAGACAACGGCCAAGGCGGTCGAGGGATTGCTCGGCCGCGCCCGTAATGAATTGCGAACCCTGATGAACGAAAGCCCATTGAAGTGACTGCCGTCCTCTCTGTCGAAATTGCGCTGGAACTGATTGCCAGCCATGGCGCCGATCCGGCGCGTTGGCCCGCCGACCAGCGCGCTGGCCTGCTGGCGCTGGCCGCAGCGGATGCGGATGTTGCCGCCGCCCTGGTCGATGCGCGCGCTCTCGATGCGCAGCTCGCCGGTTGGGCCAAGGCACCATTGGAGGGTGCCGGTATCGATATTGCCACCATCCTCGCGTTGCCGCAGGACGGTGCCGCTGCACCGCGCCGCGCCAATGGTTGGCGCCCGGCCCTGCTGGCCGCCAGCCTGGCGCTGGTGGTGGCTGTGGGCGGCTGGCTGGGCCTGTCGGGCCAGATGACCGATACCGGGCCTCAGGAAATTGCTGCTGCCTCGCCGTCGGCCGGGGCAAGCGCGAGCGAAGTCGATGATGGCTTTGCCTATGTGTTCACGCCGACCGCTGCCGAGGAAGACCTGATATGAATGCCAAGTTGCTGCTGCTGGCGGCGCTGATTGCCGCGCCTGCGGTTGCCCAGCCGGCGCCGCCCCCACCGCCGCCCGCCCCGATGGGTGGCCCGCATGGCCCGGGCATGGCGATGGGCGCCCGCATGTTCCCTTCCATGAGCGAGGCGGGCCGCCAGATAATGC
Organism: Sandarakinorhabdus oryzae; assembly: GCF_009733735.1. Taxonomy (GTDB): domain Bacteria; phylum Pseudomonadota; class Alphaproteobacteria; order Sphingomonadales; family Sphingomonadaceae; genus Sandarakinorhabdus; species Sandarakinorhabdus oryzae. The sequence continues at coordinate 1,362 of NZ_WNJP01000076.1, forward strand.
AGGACGCGATGATGGCCGGCGGTGGCCACCGCGACGAACGCGCCCGGATCGAAGCCGCGCGCGACAAGATGCTGGCCGCGCTGGAATCGGACCGTTTCGATGCTGCCGCCGTCAAGCGCGCCATGGACGAGGAGCGCTCAATTGCCGATGCCAGCCGCCAGCAGCGCCAGGCCGCGATGCTGACCGCGCTGCAGAAATTGTCACCGGAAGACCGCAAGGCCTTTGTGGCCGACAGCCGCGCCATGAAGGCGCGCATGCAGAGCCGCATGGACGGCTGGCGCGGCAAGTGGCGCGAGCGCATGGACTTGCGCCGGGGCCAGCCGGCGCCGACGTCGCCGCCGCAATCTGAACTCTGATGTCGATCCCGCGATGAAACCTAGGCCCGCCAGCCCGTCTGGCGGGCCACTTCCTTCCAGGTGAGCTCCGCCAGCCGCCGGACCACCGGGCCGGTGTGGCCATTGCCCACGGCCTGCCCGTCGATGCGCACCACCGGCAGGATCGGTGCAGTGGTGGAGGTGAGGAAGGCCTCGTCAGCGGCGAGCGCTTCGGCCAGGGTGAAGGGGCGTTCCTCCACCGCCAGTTGCGCCTCGCGGGCGAGCCGGATCAGGCTGTCGCGGGCGATGCCGGGCAGGATTTCGGTGCCGGTGGGATGGGTGATGATGCGGCCGTCCTTCACGATCCAGGCATTGGTGCTGCTGCCTTCGCGCACCGTTTCGCCACCATCTCCCTTGGCAACCATCCAGGCCTCGAACGCGCCGGCCTCCTTGGCGGCCTGCTTGGCCAGCACGTTTGGCAGCAGGCCCGTTGTCTTGATGTCGACACGGCCCCAGCGGTTGTCAGGCTGGGTGATGACGGCGATGCCGGTTTCGAGCTGGCGGATGCGCTGGGCGAAATCGAAGCGCCGCACGGTCATGACCAGGTTGGCTGGTGCGCCGCCCGGAAAGCTATGATCGCGCTTGGCCGTGCCTCGGCTGACCTGCATGTAGATGATGCATTCACTGTGGCCATTGGCGGCGATCAGCCGGCGCGCCTGCTGGGTAAGCGGGCCATCGGCAATGCCGAGCGTGATGCCGAGCTCGCCCAGGTTGCGGCGCAAGCGGACGAGGTGTTGCTGCCAATCCAGGATGCGCCCGTTCATCACCGCGCACACTTCATAGACGGCGTCACCGAACTGGGTGCCGCGATCCTCCACATGCAGGCTGGCGTCGGCCAGCGGCAGGATGTGGCCATTGACATAGGCCAGTTGCGGCATGGTGTTGCGCTCCCCGTGACGTGTGGTCGAGAAGCGTCTAGCGGCAGGCTCGCCCGATTGTCGAGAGAGAGACGATGACCACCCAGCTTGCCTGGTTCCGCAATGATCTGCGCCTGGCCGATCACGCCGCCCTGATTGCCGCGGCGGATCGTGGAACGGTGGCGGCGCTGTTCGTGCTGGATGATGAGACACCGGGGGCCTGGAAGATGGGTGCGGCCCAGCGCTGGTGGCTGCATCACAGCCTGGTCAGCCTGTCGCGCAGCATTGCCGAGCGCGGTGGCCGGCTGATCCTGCGCCGGGGCCGGGCCGGGCCGATCGTCAAGGCGCTGGCGGCTGAATTGCGCGCCGAGGTGCACACGCTGGTCCACCACGAGCCGTGGGCGGTGGCGCAGGAGGACGAAGCCGGCACCGTCACCCGCCATCACGGCACCACACTGGCACCGCCGGCCACGGTGCTCAGCGGCACCGGTGGGCGCTATCGGATCTTTACGCCGTGGTGGCGGAAATTGCTGGAACAGATGCCGCCGCCGCGCCCGCGGCCCGTGCCGGATCTGCGCTGGGCCGATGTGGGCGCCATTTCCAGCGATGATCTGGCCAGTTGGGCCCTGCTGCCCACCAAACCCGATTGGTCCGGTGGCTTCCGCGACTGGCAGCCGGGCGAGGCCGGCGCGGCGGCGCGGCTGGCTGATTTCGCGCGCCGCGCCGCTCGCTATGACGAGGCGCGCAACCTGCCGAGCGTGGAGGGCACCTCCCGCCTGTCACCGCACCTGGCGCTGGGCGAGATCTCGATCAACACCGCCTGGCACGCCATCGCCGACGCGGTGGGAGAGCGCGTGGCCGAGCCCTGGCTGCGCGAACTGGGCTGGCGGGATTTTTCCGCCAACATCATCGATCAGTTCCCCGATCATGGCGACGCGCCCAATCGCGAGGCCTTTGCGCGCTTCCCCTTCCTTGATGATCCGGCCGGCTATCAGGCCTGGTGCAAGGGCCAGACCGGCTACCCCATCGTCGATGCCGGCATGCGGCAGCTGTGGGAAACCGGCTGGATGCACAACCGGGTGCGCATGATCACGGCCAGCTTCCTGGTGAAGCACCAGCTGATCGACTGGCGGCTGGGCGAGCGCTGGTTCTGGGACACGTTGCTCGACGCCGATTATGGCAACAACGCGCAAGGCTGGCAGTGGGTGATGGGATCGGGCGTCGATTCATCACCCTTCAATCGCATCTTTGCGCCGGTCGGCCAGAGCGCCAAGTTCGCCGCTGCCGGCTATATCCGCCGCTGGGTGCCGGAACTGGCGAAGCTGCCGGATGACGCCATCCACGCGCCATGGGAGGCCGGGGTGGCGCTGATCCGGGCCGGCGTGAAGCTGGGCCGCGATTATCCGGCACCCATCGTCAATCACGAGGCCGCCCGCGCTCGCGCGCTGCAAGCGTGGGCGGCCGTGAAGGCGGCCTAAGCGAGATCGAACACCAGCGCCTCCGCGCCATCGTCCGACGACAGCGCCAGCGTGCCAATGTCCTTGACGGCCAGGCCATCGCCCTGGCGCAGTTCATGGCCATCAACGACCAGATTGCCCTTTGCCACCTGCACCCAGGCATGGCCGCGGGTGATCGGGGCGGTGAGCGCACCGCCCGGCGCCAGCACGGCGCGGGCGATGCTGGCGTCGCTGTGGATGGTCACCGCGCTGTCGGGCGCGTCTGGCGCCGCCACGATGTCCAGGCGCGATTCACCCTCGGCCACGGCCGGCAGCGTCTTCTGCTCATAGCCCGGCGCGATGTCGCGCTGGTTGGGCAGCAGCCAGATCTGCAGCAGGTGCACCGGATCGCTCTCGCTGGCGTTGAACTCGCTGTGGCGGATGCCGGTGCCGGCGCTCATGCGCTGGGCTTCACCGGGCCGGATCACGGCGCCGCTGCCGATGCTGTCGCGATGCTCCAGCGCGCCATCGAGGATGTAAGTGACGATCTCCATATTGTCGTGGGGGTGGGTCGGGAAACCGCCACCGCCGGCAATGCGGTCCTCGTTGATCACGCGCAGCGCACGGAAGCCCATGATCTTGGGGTCATAGTAATTGCCGAACGAGAAGCTGTGCTTGGCACGCAGCCAGCCATGATCGGCCTGGCCGCGCTGTTCGGAAAGACGGTGCAGATAGGTGGGCATGATGTTTCCCCTGAACTGTGGTTGCAGCCGATATGGGAAGGCGGGGGCCATGCACCAGATGCAAGGCCGTCGCAGCAGCCATATCAATAGGGTATGATCTCCCCCTGCCAATCGAGCAGCAGGCCGGATTGCGCCGGGGTCGCGTGGTCGATGACGTGCAGCAGGTGGCGGGCGCTTTCTTCGGGGGAGAACAGCGTTTTCACGCCCTTCTGGAACGGCTTTGACAGGCCGGAATCGACCGTGCCGGGGTGCAGCGCCAGCAGGATCTGATCGGGGTTTCGCCGCGCCTGCTCGATCGCCATGGTGCGGATCAGCTGGTTCAGCGCCGCCTTCGACGCGCGATAGCTGTGCCAGCCGCCCAGCCTGTTGTCGCCAATGGAGCCGACGCGGGCCGACAGCGCCGCCAGCACGGTCTTCCGGCCCCTGGCCATCAGCGGCAGCACGGCACGGGCAACGAGCGCCGGGCCGATGGCGTTGACGGCAAAGGCTTGGGCGAGCGCCGCGGCCGAGAGCTGGCTGTTGGCCTTTTCCGGGCTGAGGCCAGCCCCGTGCAGCACGCCGGTCGCGATGAACACCAGATCGGGCGGCGCGGTGAGTGCGGCGGCTGCGGTGTCGATGCTGCCCGGGTCAGTGAGATCAACGCCGCCGGCACGGCTCCAGCGGGTGACCTGGGCGCCATCGGCCCCAAGCAGGTCGGCGCAGGCGCCGCCAATGCCGCCGCTGGCACCGACGATCAACGCATGCAGGCCGGGCCGGAAACTGGGGAGGAGGGACATGCGCCCGCCTTAGCGCGGGCGGGGGGTGAGGGCAGGGGCCCGCGAGGTCGCAGGCTTATTCCTTCTCCATCGTGCACTGCAGCGGGTGCTGGTGCTGGCGCGCGAAATCGATGACCTGGTTCACCTTGGTCTCGGCCACTTCATAGGTGAAGATGCCGCAGACGCCGACGCCGCGCTGATGCACGTGCAGCATCACCCGCGTCGCGTCCTCGATGCTCATCTTGAAGAAGCGCTGCAGTGTGAGGACGACGAACTCCATCGGGGTATAATCGTCGTTCAGCATCAGCACCTTGTAGAGCGCCGGCTTGGCCGTCTTGGTTTCGGGCTTGGTGGCCAGGCCCACGCCGGTGCGGCCGCCGCCGCCAGCGTCGCGCTCTTCATCAGTCAGGCGCGGTTCAATCTGGCGCTGAGCAAAACCAGGCATCATCAAGGGGAAAACCCGCTGCGAAAGGGGAGCAATTCACCCCTATATAACAAAAATGCGCCGCGAAAAAAGGGGCATGGCGGCGCGGCAGCGTCGCACGCAAAAGGGGCGAGCCGCCGTACTGGCTGCTCGCCCCTGATGCTTCGGGCTGTCCCGGCAGGGCCGGGGCTGCGCCTTACTTGGTGGTGAAGGCCGCCTTCAGCTTGTCAGTCACGACGGCAACCTGGTTCTGCACCGGCTCCATCACTTCGCCGGCGAGCTTGATCATCATCTCGGTCAGCTTGCTGTAATCGGCAACGGCGTTGTCGAACTGCGCCTTGGCGAAGTCGCTCTGCAGCTGCATCAGCTCGTTCGGGGTCTTGGCCGAAGCCAGGGTCTTCACCATGGCGGTGGTGTCTTCGAACGACTTCTTCGACGATTCGGTCAGGTGGGTCATCACCTGCTCGACACCGGCAGTGGCGGCCTTGGCCGACGCGATCAGCGCTTCGACATTGGCGCGGCTGATCTCGGTCAGCTCTTCCATATTCTTCATGCTGGCTTCCACCGCTTCCTTCGACTTGGCGGCAACCTTTTCCATCGCGGCCTTGCCGTTGTTGATGGCGGTTTCAGCCTGCGTGTTCAGCTTGCTGACGGTGGAGCGGACGGCGTCCTGGGTGGTTTCAAAAGCAGTGGCCATGTTCAATTCCTTCGAAAGTGCGGCGGCAAGGGGAAATATGCGCGCGCTGGGCTTCGTGTCTGCAACCGCGGCTGGTTCCACCGCGGGGGCGGCTTCAACCAGGGCAACAGTCTCCGCCGGGGCGGCGGGCGGCGCCGTCACCGGAGCGTCCACTTGCGTGGCAGCAACCGGTTCGGCGGCCGTGACCACCGCTTGCCCTGCCGAAGTCTCGACCGAGGAAACAGCAGTCTGCTTCAAAGCCGGGGCGGGAGCCGCCTTCGCCACGCGCCGTGCCTTGGCCGGTGCGGCCTTGGACTTGGGTGCAGAGGTCTTTGCGGTCATCGTCGTCTCCGGCTTTGCTGCAATGCAACATATGCGCGGCGGCGGCGGCTTTCAAGAGGCTTTATGTTGCAGCGCAACAAAATTCTACAGCAGGGGGCTCAGCTCCAGCGCAAACCATTGCTATCACAGGAAAGCTGCTTGCCGGCCCGGGCCGCTGCCGTCACCAGCATCTGGGCCACGGCGCTGCGGTTGTCGGCTGCGGGTGCACCTGCGAACACCGCGGCGACCGAATCGGGCCAGTTGCAGCCCTGCGCCACCTCTACCCCCTGTTCGTCCACCCGGATGCCGCGCATGCGGTTAAGATCGGCCACCAGCATGGCGCAGCCGGCGACCAGCGGTGCCATGCCGTCGGCTGCATCGGTGTGGAAGGCCCAATCGACCGGCGTGCCGTCCAGCCCGGCGATCACCAGCTTGCCCAGCGCGGCGCCTGCCATGGCATTTTCGCCAGCACCCAGCGCCAGGCGCACCAGCCGCAAGCGGCCCGTCAGCCGCTTGGCGCCGGACTGGATGAGATCGTTGATCTCGGCATCGGCCTTGTCATTGTCGAGCAGCTCGCTCGCCGTCATCACGCTGGCGATCGGGGTGGCGAGGTCGTGGCACAGCCAACGCACGACAAAGGGGCTGAGGTCACTCATTCAGTTCGCTCCCGGATCGGCAGGTTCGGCGGGTCCGCCATCGTCTTCGTCGCGCAACGTCAGGCCCAGCGCGATCAGGCGGCCATCGCCATCCTGCGCCAGTTCAAAGTCCAATCGCTGGCCTGGCTGCAATTTCGCCAGTCCAGCGGCGTTGACGGCACTCACATGCACGAACACATCCCGCGGCCCCAAGTCGGGCGTAATGAACCCATAACCTTTCTTGCCGTCAAACCATTTCACCAGCCCAGTGGCCATCATGCCACCTCGATGGCGACGGGATGGAAATGCGCTGGGCCGCCGCCGCTGCTGTGCGGGGCCCAGGCGGTCATGTCGCCGGCGGCGATGATCAGCCAGATCTGGCCATTTTCGGTGGCGCGCGCGGCGTCGCGCGCGGAAGGCTCGGCGCGGCCGTTGGGATGGCTGTGCCAGTGGCCGATCACGGCCAGGCCAGTCCCACGCGCCTCGCGATGGGTGGCCAGCAGCGTGGCCGGATCAATCTCGAAACTGCGGGCTGGATCATGCGCGACATTGCGGGCTGGCACCAGGCGTTCCACCCGGCCTCCCGTCCCCAGCAGCAGCCCGCACACCTCCACGTCCGGGGTGGCGCTTGCCGTATCCAGCAAAAACTGCCGATCCCCGCTTGATATCTGCAACTTCATGCCGACATGCTTAGGGCCTGAAATCGGGGTTGAACAGGGTCGGCATGGTCAGGAGCAGCGATATGGCTAGGCGCGGGCGCGCTGGCGGGGCTTCGCCCCCCGGCGAGCGACCGCAACGACGCCATATCGCTGCTCCTGACCACCCTTCGGGCGGCGCCAGGAAGGCCGATAGCGCGCTCGTTCGATTGCCAGATAGCGCTGCTATCTGGCTGCACTCACTCACTTCTCTCGGCCTTCCTGGCGCCGTGACGACCCTGTTCAACCCCGATTTCAGGCCCTAGGCCATGGGGCCCAAAGAGTCGATAATCATCACCCTGCCGGCCACGGCAGCGGGGCAGCGTCTGGACAAGGCGCTGGCCGAGGCCGTGCCGCTCTACAGCCGTGAGCGCCTGAAGACTCTCGTGCAGGGCGGGCGCCTGACGGGCCCGGCCGGCGTGATCTGGGACCCGGCGACCAAGATGAAGGGCGGCGAAGCGCTCAGCCTCGACGTGCCGGAAGCCCGCCCGTCCGACACGGTGGCGCAGGACATCCCGCTCAGCATCGTCTTCGAGGATGATCATCTGCTGGTGGTGGACAAGCCGGCCGGCCTGGTCGTGCATCCGGCGGCCGGCAATTATGATGGCACCATGGTCAACGCGCTGCTGCACCATTGTGCCGGGCGGCTGTCGGGCATTGGCGGGGTGGCACGGCCGGGCATCGTTCACCGTATCGACAAGGACACGTCCGGGCTGCTGGTCGTCGCCAAGACCGACAAGGCCCATGAAGGCCTGGCCGCGCAGTTCGCCCGCCATGATGTCGATCGCCGCTATACCGCCGTCGTCGCCGGCGTGCCGGTGCCGCCGGCCGGCCGCATCGAAGGCGCGCTCGCCCGCAGCACGACCAACCGCCAGAAGATGGCAATCGTGAAGGATGGCCGCGGCAAGCATGCGGTGACGCATTTTCGCACCGTGACGGCGTTCGACCAGGCAGCCCAGGTGGAGTGCCGGCTGGAGACGGGGCGCACCCACCAGATCCGCGTTCACATGGCGTCCATCGGCCATGCCCTATTGGGCGATGCCGTGTACGGACGCACCCCCGGCAAGCTGGCCCCCGTGCTCAAGGGCCTGGGCTTTGATCGCCAGGCCCTGCACGCCGCCACACTGGGGTTCGTGCATCCCGTGACCCAAGAAAAGCTTTCTTTCGAAAGCGCCCTGCCAGCCGATATGGTGGCGTTGATCGGTCGCCTTTCAGGGACCGAGTGAGGAGTGAAGCGATGAGTTCGAACCTGCCCGTCGTCAAGCAGACGAGCATCCCGGCGCTCGGATCAGAGGCCGGATTGAACCGCTATCTGGCCGAAATCCGCAAGTTCCCGCTGCTCAGCCCGGAGCAGGAATATATGCTGGCCAAGCGCTGGCAGGAGCATCAGGACCCGGAAGCCGCCACCAAGCTGGTGACCAGCCACCTGCGCCTCGTCGCCCGCATCGCCATGGGCTATCGCGGCTATGGCTTGCCGGTGAACGAGCTGATTGCCGAGGGCAATATCGGCCTGATGCAGGGTGTGCGCAAATTTGATGCCGAAAAGGGCTTCCGGCTGGCCACCTATGCGATGTGGTGGATCAAGGCGGCGATCCAAGAATATATCCTGCGGTCGTGGAGCCTGGTGAAGATCGGCACCACCGCCGCCCAGAAGAAGCTGTTCTTCAACCTGCGGCGCATCAAGGGCAAGATCGGCGCCGTCGAGGATGGCGACCTGCGGCCCGAACAGGTTGAGCACATCGCCACCACTTTGGGCGTCGCCGAAGACGAAGTCGTCTCGATGAACCGGCGCATGGGCCATGGCGGCGATGCCAGCCTGAACAGCCCGCTGCGCGAGGAAGGCGAAGGCGAGTGGCAGGACTGGCTGGCCGATGATGGCCCGCTGGCCGACGAGCTGCTGGCCGACAGCGAGGAGCGCGACCAGCGCCACACGCTGCTGGTACAGGCGATGGCGACGCTCAACGAGCGCGAGCGCGACATCCTCACCCAGCGCCGCCTGATCGACGAGCCGGAAACGCTGGAGGAACTCTCCCAGCGCTATGGCATCAGCCGCGAGCGTGTGCGCCAGATCGAGGTGCGCGCCTTCGAAAAGCTGGCCAAGGCCATGCAGGAAGCGGCCACCGAACAGCGCCTCTTGCCCGAACAGGTGTAATCGCACGTCCAACGCATTGACGCGGGGCGGTTCCCCGCGCCAGATGCGCGCATGATCGCACGCGCGCTGGGGCTGCTGACCCGTTGGTTCTTCTCGCTGCTCGGCCTGTTCATCGTGGCCAGCATGGTGTGGGTGCTGGCCTATCGCCTGCTGCCGGTGCCGATGACCTGGATGATGGCGCGCGACTCCCTCGACGGCAAGGCGGTCCAGCACACCTGGGTGCCGCTGACCGCCATGTCACGCGCCCTGCCGCGGGCCGTGATCGGGGCGGAGGATGCCAATTTCTGCTACCACGGCGGCTTTGATTGGGAGGCCATGAAGGCCGCCGCCCGCGCCAATTACCAGGGCAAGAAACTGCGCGGCGGCTCCACCATCAGCCAGCAGGCGGCCAAGAATGTCTTCCTGTGGCCGGAACGTTCCTATCTCAGGAAAGGCCTGGAAGCCTGGTTCACCGCCCTGATCGAGATCGGCTGGGGCAAGGCGCGGATCATGGAAATCTATCTGAACGTGGTCGAGATGGGGCCGGGGATTTATGGCATGGCATCGGCTTCGCAGCATTATTTCGGCACCACGGTGGACAAGCTCAGCCCCAAACAGGCGGCGCGGCTGACCGCCATCCTGCCGCAGCCGATCAAGCGCAGCGTTTCCAAGCCGTCGAAAACCGTGCGCCGCTATGCCCGGCGCATCGAGAAGCGGGTGGCCGTGGTGGCCGACGAGGGGATCGACGCCTGCCTGTGGAAGTGAACCCTCTCCCATGTAGGGAGAGGGTCGGCTCGCACCCCTTGGTGCGAGCGGGGTGAGGGTCAGGTCGTCGGCACGACCAGATATTTCTGCCCCGTCGCCCGGCGATACCAGCCGGCCACCGCCTCGGGCTCCAGCATGCCTTCCAGGCTGACCTTGTGGCTGTAATGGCTGGCAAAGGTGGTGGTCAGTTCATCGGCGACGCGCTGTTTCAGCCGGGCATAGGTGCCGGGGCCGAACGTGCGCATCCGCGGGAACAGCAGCCAGCCGCCCATCGACCAGGCCATGCCGAAACCGCGCCCGAACGTCGTCGGGCTCATGTCGAGCCCGCCATAGATATAGACCTGCTTCAGCACTTCCGAGCCATAGCGGCTGTAGCCGCCAGCGCGGGCGTTGATGGCGGCTTCCATGGCGGTGAGGATCTGCCCGGCGAGCTGACCACCACCGATGGCATCAAAAGCCAGGGTGGCGCCGGTTTCGGTGCAGGCGGCAATGAGTTGCGCCATGAAGTCAGGCGCCGTCGAATCGATCACGTGGGTGGCGCCAATGCCTTTCAGGATGGCAGCCTGCTCGGCCGAGCGCACGATGTTGACCAGCGGCACGCCATCGGCCTTGCAGATCTTCACCAGCATCTGGCCCAGGTTGGAGGCCGCGGCGGTGTGGACAATGGCGCTGTGGCCTTCGGCCCGCATCGTCTCGACAAAGCCCAGCGCGGTCAGCGGGTTGACGAAGCAGGAGGCGCCCTGTTCGGCGGTGGCGCCGTCGGGCAGCACCAGCGCTTCCTCCGCCTTCACGACGCGATACTCGGCATAGGTCGCGCCGCCGATGATGGCGACCTTCTTGCCCAGCAGATGCTCGGCACCGGCGCCGGCGGCAACCACGGTGCCCGCGCCTTCGTTGCCGCACGGCATCGCCTGATCGACGCGCGCTGCCATCGCCCGCATCATCGCCGGCGGCACCGCGGCGCGGATCGCGCCCGGCTCGCCGCGCACAGTCGTCATGTCGGCCGCGCCCGTGAGCAGCCCGATGTCGGACGGGTTGATCGGCGCCGCCTCGATGCGGATCTTGATCTCGCCGGCCCCGGCCTCCGGTTCCGGCACCTCTGCCAGCGCCAGGATGAGTTCACCGGCAGCGGTGATGGTCGATTGAAGCTGGCGCATGGGTCGTATCCTCAGGTTGAAATCAGAAATCCGGCAGCTTGAAGCCCGGCGGCAATTGCATGCCTTGGGTCAATTTGCCCATCTCGGCGCTGCCGGCCTGATCGGCCTTGGCCTTGGCGTCATTGAAGGCCGCCACGATCAGGTCTTCCAGCATTTCGCGGCTGTCGGGCGTCATCAGCGATGGATCGATGCTGAGCCCACGCACCGCGCCGCGGGCAGTGGCGCGCACCTTGACCAGGCCGCCGCCCGAGGCGCCTTCCACCTCGATCTGGTCGAGCTGGGCCTGGGCGCGGGCCATCTGTTCCTGCACGTTGCGGGCGGCGTTCATCAATTCTTCAAGGCTGGGCATGGTTCGTCTCAGGCGCTTTGTTTGAGGGGGGAAAGTTCGGCCTCCGGAAAGGCGGTGAGCAGGGCGGCGACGGTGGGATCAGCGCGCATCTGTTCTTCCAGCGCCGCCAGCCGGGCCAGTTCGGCCTCGCGCAGCGTCGGCTCGCCGCCGTCGGTCTGCCACTCGATCTGCCATTTCTGGCCGGTCCATTCGTCGAGACAGCGGGCAATGCCGACCGGCACATCCTTGGGCAGGCCATTCGCGGCCAGCACCAGCCGCGGCGGGGACCATGTGACCAGCCGCACATCGTCGGTCAGGTGATGCGCCAGCCGCGCCTCGCTCTGGCGGCGGAACAGCGCGACCATGGCCTCGAAACTGGCCGGCATTTCGCCGGCCGGCGGCGCGCTCACGGGCGGGGCGGCGGGCAGGGCCGCGGCAGGCGCGCCTGATGGAGCAGGGGCC
>NZ_WNJP01000077.1 GCF_009733735.1 Sandarakinorhabdus oryzae
CACCCAGCCTGCGGCCGCGCTCGCCGTCGCCGCACCGCCGGCCAGCGATGCCGTTGCCGCCCCGCTGGATGCCCCGCGCTCGCCCCTGTCAGACGCCGAACGCGAGGCCCGCCGGCTAGCCCGCTATGACAAGGATGATGATGGCGCGGTGAGCCGCGGCGAGTTTCTGGCCAACCGCAAGAAGTCGTTCGACAAGGCCGACGCCAACAAGGATGGCCGGCTGGATTTCGCCGAGTTCGCCGCGTCTACTGCAACGAAGTTCGCCCGTGCCGATCGCAATGCCGACGGGTCGCTCAGCGCCAGCGAGTTCGCGACCACGGCAGTGAAGCGCAAGACCAGGGCGGCCTGTGTGTGCCCGCCGCCGGGGGAGGAGTGACAGCCCTCAGGCCACCCGCATCCAGCCGGCCAGGTCGTCGCGCGCCCGCGCCACCAGGGCCGGCTTGCGCTGGTCCTTCTTCACCGGCGTCGCCAGCGGCGGGAACAGACCGAAATTGACGTTCATCGGCTGGAAGGTCGCAGCCTCCGCGCCGCCAGTGATGTGGTGGAGCAGGGCGCCCAGCGCCGTGGTGGCCGGCGGCGGCACCGGCGCCCGGCCCTGCCGTTCGGCAATGGCAAAGCGTGCCGCCATCAGCCCGACCGCGGCGGATTCGACATAGCCCTCGCAACCGGTGATCTGCCCGGCAAAGCGGATGCTGGGCCGCGCCTTCAGTCGCAGCGTTTCGTCCAGCAGCACCGGCGACTTGATGAAGGTGTTGCGGTGCAGGCCACCAAGGCGGGCGAATTGCGCGTCTTCCAGGCCCGGAATGGTGCGGAACACGCGCACCTGCTCAGAATGCTTCATCTTGGTCTGGAAACCCACCATGTTCCACAGCGTGCCGCTGGCATTGTCCTGCCTGAGCTGCACCACCGCCCAAGCGCGGCGGCCGGTGGCTGGGTTGGTCAGGCCCACCGGTTTCATCGGGCCAAAGCGCGGCGTGTTGCGGCCACGTTCGGCCATCACCTCGATCGGCATGCAGCCGTCGAAATAGGGCGTGTTGGCCTCCCACTCCTTGAAACTGGTCTTTTCCGCGCTGAGCAGCGCGTCGATGAAGCTTTCATACTGCTCCTTGTCCATCGGGCAGTTGAGATAATCCTTGGCGCCGCCCTTGTCCCAGCGTGACTGGAACCAGGCGACATCAAGATTGATGCTGTCGAAATGGATCACCGGCGCGATGGCATCGAAGAAGGCGAGGGCATCCTCGCCGGTCAGACCACGGATGGCTTCGGCCAGCGGCGTTGCCGTCAGCGGCCCGGTGGCGATGATCACGCTGTCCCAGTCTTCCGGTGGCAGGCCGGCGATCAGCTCGCGCACGATCGTCACATTGGGATGCGCGGCCAGTGCGGCGGTGACGCCGCCCGAAAACACGTCGCGGTCCACCGCCAGCGCCGATCCCGCCGGCACCCGCGCCTTGTCGGCCTCTCGCATGATGATGCTGCCCAGCGCCCGCATTTCCTGGTGGATCAGGCCGACAGCATTGTTGTCGGGATCATCGCTGCGGAAGCTGTTGGAGCAGACCAGTTCGGCCAGCCCGTCGGTCTTGTGCGCGTCGGTGCCGTGCACCCCGCGCATTTCGTGGATCACCACGGGCAGGCCGGCCTCGGCGATCTGCCAAGCCGCTTCCGATCCGGCGAGGCCGCCGCCGATGATGTGAATGGGGTTCGTCATGGCCCGCCCTATGCGTCAGGCCAGCACGATTATCCAGCGTCGGTGCCGCCCTGCGCCCAGCGCCGCGCGTCGTCGAGCGCGGATTCGGGGAAATAGCGCAACTCCGCGGGATAGAGCGGCGCCAGCAGCCGGATCAGCGGCCCGACCCAGCCCGAATCCGACACGATGGCGGCGCGGCGCAGGAAATCGCGGTGATGCAGGTGGAACACAAGGTCGCGCCACCAGACCTCCGGCGGCATCGGCCCCAGGCGGCGCACCACCTCGACGAAATCCAATTTGCTGTGGCGGGTCAGCAATTGGTCGACCGCAGTCACCACCGCTTCGTAATCGGTCCGGGTGATGGCGCCATCGACCACCACCTCCATAAAGCCGGCTTCGTCATCACAGGTCATGCTCAACATCGGCGCGCTCCTTCGCCGTCAGGGTGCCAAGCCCTTGGCGCATCGCAATAAGGGATGATGGCAATCGCGTGCCGCACTGCGGGAAGCGCCTCAACCTGCCTGCGAAAAATGCTGCGGCGCGGCAGAATGTCGCTCTTTGGCCTTCCCATGGCCCATGGTGGTCGCTATACCCCCGAGGGTCTGACGGCCGTGCGATGCCGTCCCTTTTGGAAGTGATCTTTATGCACGTGCGGCCAGTGTTCGGCCGGGCCCCTCAGCGGCATATCCGGCAGGGTTGAGTTCATGCCGAAATTGACCGTCGACGGGATCGAAGTGGAGGTGCCCAACGGCGCCACAGTGTTGCAGGCCTGCGAAGCGGCCGGCGCCGAAATTCCGCGTTTCTGCTATCACGAGCGCCTGTCTATCGCCGGCAATTGTCGCATGTGCCTGGTGGACATGGAAAAATCGCCCAAGCCTGTGGCCAGCTGCGCCATGCCGGCGGTCGATGGCCAGGTGATTCACACCACGACCGAACGGGTGAAGAAAGCCCGCGAAGGGGTGATGGAATTCCTACTGATCAACCACCCGCTGGATTGCCCGATTTGCGACCAGGGCGGTGAGTGCGACCTGCAGGATCAGGCCATGGCCTATGGCCGCGGCGCCAACCGCTATGAGGAAAACAAGCGGGCGGTGACCGAAAAATACATGGGTCCGCTGATCAAGACAGTGATGACCCGGTGCATCCATTGTACCCGCTGCGTGCGTTTCGCCGAAGAAGTTGCGGGCGTCGAGGAAATCGGCGCCATTGGCCGCGGCGAGTCGATGCAGATCACCAGCTATCTGGAAAAGGCCGTCACTTCCGAAGTGTCGGGCAATGTCATCGATCTGTGCCCGGTCGGCGCGCTCACCTCCAAGCCCTATGCCTTCCAGGCGCGGCCGTGGGAGCTGAAGAAGACCGATTCGATCGACGTGATGGATGCCATCGGCAGCAACATCGTCGTCGGCAGCCGCGGTGCCGCCGTGATGCGCGTGACGCCGCGCCTCAATGACGACGTCAACGAGGAATGGCTGGGCGACAAGGGCCGCTTTGCCGTTGATGGCCTGTCCGAACGCCGGCTCGACACGCCGTGGGTGCGGGTGAACGGCAAACTGCAAAAGGCCACTTGGGCCGAGGCCTTTGCTGCCATCGCCGCTGGCCTGAAGGACCTGAAGGGCGAGGAAATCGCCGGCATCGTGGGCGATTTGAATGCCGTGGAAGACATGGTGGCGCTGCGCGATCTGCTGGGGGCGCTGGGCTCCAACCGCATCGAATGCCGCCAGGATGGCGCGCTGTTCGACACGGGTGAACCGGCCAACTGGCTGTTCAACACCGGCCTGGCGGGCATCGAGACGGCGGACGCGATCCTGCTTGTCGGGACCAACCCGCGTTTCGAGGCCGCGCTGCTCAATGTGCGCTTGCGCAAGGCAGTGAAGAAGGGCGGCGCCAAGGCATTTGCCATTGGCCCGGCCACCGATCTGGCCTTCCCGGTCACCGAACTGGGTGATGATGCCGCGCTGTTGAGCGATCTGCCCGCCGAGATGATGGCCGCGTTTGCCAAGGCCGAACGCCCGGTGATCCTGGTCGGCATGGGCGCGCTGAAGACTCCCGGCCTCTATGCTGCCACCCGGGCGGCCGCGGCCAAGTTGGGCGTGGTGAAGGACGGCTGGAATGGCTTCAACCTTGTCCACACCGCGGCGGCCCGTGCTGGTGCGCTGCGGCTCGGCCTCGCCCTCGACGGCGGCGTCAACGCGCTGCTGGGCGACAGCAATGTGAAGGCGCTGTTCCTGCTCGGCGCCGATGAAGTCAACGTGATGTCTGGGCGCTTCACCGTCTATATCGGCACCCACGGCGATCATGGCGTGCGCCATGCCGACGTGATCCTGCCGGCCGCCGCCTACACCGAAAAGCCCGGCACCTGGGTCAATCTGGAAGGACGGGTGCAGCGTGCGCTCAAGGCAACGCAGCCGCCCGGTGATGCCCGCGAAGACTGGACGATCTTCCGCGCGCTCTCCTCGGTCCTCGGCCAGAAATTGCCCTATGACGATCTGTCGGCCCTCAGGCGCCGCATCGCCAGCGAGTGGCCCGATCTGGCCCGCGATGGCTTGATCGACCGCGCCGCGACGCTTCCGGCGATGGACGCGGCACCGGTGAAGGGTGCGCTGCACCACGCCTTCTCCAATTATCACCTCACCAACCCGGTGGCGCGCGCCAGTGGCACCATGGCCGCCTGCGTTTCCTCGCTGCTTGCTCCCGAAAGCCGGGAGGCTGCCGAATGACCTATACCGGCTGGTTCATCGAGCAGTTCGGGCAGGGCCTGGGCTGGTTCCTTGCCAATCTGACGCTGATCCTTGCCATCGCTTTCCCGGTGATGGTGGGCGTGGCGGTGGCCGTCTATGCCGATCGCAAGATCTGGGCGGCGATGCAGATGCGGCGCGGCCCCAACGTCGTCGGCCCGTTCGGCATCCTGCAGACCTTTGCCGACGCCGCGAAGCTGTTCCTGAAGGAAACCATCATCCCCACCGGCGCGTCGACCGGCGTGTTCCTGCTGGCGCCAATGATCAGCTTCACGCTGGCGCTCGTCGTCTGGGCGGTGATGCCGTTCGACGCCGGTCTCGTGCTGGCCGATCTCAACGTCGGCCTGCTCTACATCTTCGCCGTCTCCTCGATGGGCGTCTATGGCATCATCATGTCTGGCTGGGCGTCCAACTCCAAATATGCCTTCCTGGGGGGGCTGCGTTCGGCAGCGCAGATGGTCAGTTACGAAGTCTCGATGGGCTTCATCCTCGTCGCCGTCATGATGTACGCGCAGAGCCTCAACCTCTCCGACATCGTGATGAGCCAGAAGGCCAATGTGCTGGGCATATTGAACGGCAACATCTTCAATCCGTTGCTGTTCCCGATGGCGATCATTTTCTTCATCACGGCGCTGGCCGAAACCAATCGGCCGCCGTTCGATCTGCCCGAAGCCGAGGCCGAACTCGTTGCCGGCTACCAGGTCGAATATTCCAGCATGTCCTTCGCGCTCTTCTTCCTCGGCGAATATGCCAACATCCTCTTCATGTGCGCGCTGATCCCCACATTGTTCCTGGGTGGCTGGCTGCCGCCGCTCGATTGGGCGCCGCTCTACCTCATCCCCGGCTTCGTCTGGTTCCTCGCCAAGATGGCCTTCATGTTCTTCGTGTTCGCCTGGGTGAAGGCCACCGTGCCGCGCTACCGCTATGACCAGCTGATGCGGCTGGGCTGGAAGGTGTTCCTGCCGCTGTCGCTGTTCTGGGTGGTGGTCGTCTCGGGCTGGCTGATGTTCACCGGGCACTTTGCGGCGGTGCCGGCATGATCAGCTTGATCTCTCTGGCGCTGGCAGTGGGTTTACCGCGGACAACGGTTGAGTTGTTCAACTGTGACTTTGTTAGAGTCACTCGGTTTGATGCGAATGAAAAACCAGTTGTGGGTAAACGTCATCATCCATTGATGATATTTGTTCGCCGGCCAGTAAAGTTAGTTCCTATGGCAGACGTGTTTCCCATCAAGTTATTAGATCCGACTGGCTTCGTTAGCCCGGGTGTTTCACAGGCGTTTATAAGTAGCGACGGCGGGACGATTTTTCGAGTTCGCCGACCAAGATCCAGTAATTTGGACATCCTCGTCAAAGCGCCTGCAAATGGCAAGCAGGGCCGCGAAGCGTGGGTTTTGCCGAAGGAGCTGCCGAAGGACATGACCAAGCCATTTCCTGAGCATGCTCCGATGTTCGTTGGCGTCTGCAACACCGGTGTCGGTACTGCTGTTGAAAAAATGCTTGGGGCATCACGATGACCGCGCTGCTCCGCTCCGCCAAGTCGTTGCTGTTGCTGGAGTTCATCTCCGGCCTGTGGCTGACCTTGCGCTATTTCTTCCGTCCCAAGGCCACGCTCAACTACCCGTTCGAAAAGGGCCCGGTGTCCCCACGCTTCCGCGGTGAGCATGCGTTGCGCCGGTACCCGAATGGCGAGGAACGCTGCATCGCCTGCAAATTGTGCGAGGCCGTCTGCCCAGCGCAGGCCATCACCATCGAAGCCGAGCCGCGCGAAGACGGCAGCCGCCGCACCACCCGCTACGACATCGACATGACCAAGTGCATCTATTGCGGCCTGTGCCAGGAGGCCTGCCCGGTCGATGCCATCGTCGAGACGCCGAACTTCGAATTTTCGACCGAGACCCGCGAAGAGCTGATCTACGACAAGGCCAAGCTGCTCGCGAACGGTGAGAAGTGGGAACGCGCCATCGCCAGCAACATCGCTGCAGATAGTGAGTGGCGCTGACATGGCCGCGTTTGCCTTCTACCTCTTCTCTGGCCTGCTGCTCACCAGCGGCCTGATGGTGATCACCGCGAAGAACCCGGTGCACTCGGTGCTCTGGCTGATCCTCGCCTTCTTCAACGCGGCCGGCTTGTTCATCCTGCTCGGCGCCGAGTTTCTCGCGATGCTGCTGGTCATCGTCTATGTCGGCGCAGTGGCGGTGCTGTTCCTGTTCGTCGTCATGATGCTCGACATTGATTTCAAGGCGTTGAAGCGCGGCACCATGCAGAATCTGCCGTTGGGCCTCGCGGTTTCGGGCGTGATCCTGGCTGAACTGCTGCTGATCGGCACCGGCTGGCAGCCCGGCCAGGGCGTCATCGTCCACGAAGCGTTGGCCGGGCCGCCGGTGGGCATGAGCAACACCCAGTGGATCGGCAGCCAGCTCTACACCCGTTATGTCTTCGTGTTCTCGATGGCCGGGCTGCTGCTGCTGGCCGCCATGATTGGCGCCATCGTGCTCACCCATCGCCGCCGCGTCGGCATCAAGAAACAGGATATTGCCGTGCAGAACGCGCGCACGCCGGCCGGCACCCTTGGCATTGGCAAGGCTGGTCTGGGCCAGGGGGTGGATTTGTGATCGGCCTCACCCACTATCTTGCCGTTTCGGCGGCGCTGTTCGTGATGGGCGTGTTCGGCATTTTCCTCAATCGCCGCAACATCATCATCATCCTGATGGCGCTGGAACTGATCCTGCTCGCGGTGAACATCAACCTCGTCGCTTTCTCGGCTTTCCTGCACCAGGTCCACGGCCAGATCTTCGCGATGTTCGTGCTCACCGTCGCCGCCGGTGAGGCCGCCATTGGCCTCGCCATCCTGGTGATCTATTTCCGCAACCGCGGCACGGTGGCGGTTGATCAAGCCGACCTGATGAAGGGCTGATGATGATCCAGCTCCTCGTCTTCCTGCCGCTCTTGACCGCGCTTGTCGCCGGCTTGGGTGGCCGCGCCATCGGCCACACCGCCGCCAAGGCGATCACCACCGGCGGCCTCTTCGTGTCGGCCGCACTGGCGTGGACGATCTTCATCGGCTTCTGGCTCAACGATAGCGCCGGCTACACCGTGCCCGTGCTCGACTGGATCGAGAGCGGCAATCTTTCCGTCCACTGGGCGCTGAAGGTCGATACGCTCACCGCGGTCATGCTGGTCGTCGTCACCAGCGTCTCGGCGCTCGTCCACCTCTACAGCTGGGGATATATGGAAGAAGACCCGTCGCAGAGCCGGTTCTTCGCCTATCTGTCGCTGTTCACCTTCGCCATGCTGATGCTGGTGACGGCCGACAACCTTGTTCAGATGTTCTTCGGCTGGGAGGGGGTGGGCCTCGCCTCCTACCTGCTCATTGGCTTCTGGTATCACAAGCCCTCGGCCAACGCGGCGGCCATCAAGGCCTTCGTGGTCAACCGCGTCGGCGATTTCGGCTTCAGCCTCGGTATTTTCGGCACCTTCCTGGTGTTCGGCACCGTCTCCCTCGACGCCATCCTGGCCGCCGTGCCGCAGCACAGCGGCCAGACGTTCAGCTTCCTCGGCTCACAGGTCGATGTGATGACCTGCCTGTGCCTGCTGCTGTTCGTTGGCGCCTGTGGGAAGTCCGCGCAGTTGGGCCTGCACACCTGGCTGCCCGACGCCATGGAAGGCCCCACACCGGTTTCCGCGCTGATCCACGCCGCCACAATGGTGACCGCCGGCGTGTTCATGGTCTGCCGCCTGTCACCCATGTTCGAAGCCAGCCCGACCGCCCAAGCCGTCGTCTGCGTGGTCGGCGCCTGCACGGCGCTGTTCGCCGCCACGGTTGGCATGGTGCAGTACGACATCAAGCGGGTTATCGCCTATTCGACCTGTTCCCAGCTCGGCTACATGTTCTTCGCCGCCGGCAGCGGTGCCTATGGCGCGGCCATGTTCCACCTGTTCACCCACGCCTTCTTCAAGGCGCTGCTGTTCCTCGGCGCCGGCTCGGTGATCCACGCCATGCACCATGAGCAGGACATGCGCTTCTATGGCGGCCTGCGTCGCCACATCCCCATCACCTTCTGGATGATGACGATCGGCACGCTGGCGCTCACCGGCTTCTTCTTCACGGCCGGCTATTATTCGAAGGACGCCATCCTGGAAGCCGCCTTTGCCAGCGGCACCAGCCATGGCACATTCGCCTTCTTCGTTGGCGCGATCGTGGCGGCGCTGACCAGCTTCTATTCGTGGCGGCTGGTGTTCCTCACCTTCTTCGGCCAGCCGCGCTGGGCCGGCAGCGAGCACATCCAGCACGCCGCGCATGGTGATCATGGCCATGACGATCATCACGCGCATGATCATGACGCGCAAGATGACGGCACCGCCGGTTATCACCCGCACGAAAGCCCGCTGTCGATGCTGATCCCGCTGTTCGTGCTCGGCACCGGCGCGCTGCTGGCCGGCCTGGTCTGGCACGAGAAGTTCGTGGGCGCCGAAGAAGGTGCCGGTTTCTGGCGCGGCAGCCTCGCCTTCCGCGAGCATCTGATGCACGCCATGCACGAAGTGCCGGCCTGGGTGGTGTGGACGCCGTCGGTCGCCTTCTTCCTCGGCCTCGGCCTTGCCTGGCATGTTTATCTGGGCAAGCCGTCGATCCCGAAATGGTGGCAGAACGAAGTGCCCGGGCTCTACCAGTTCCTGCTCAGGAAATGGTATTTCGATGAGCTGTACGACGCGCTGTTCGTGAAGCCGGCGCTTTGGTTAGGCCGCCTCTTCTGGACGCGTGGTGACCAGCAGACGATTGATCGTTTTGGCCCCAATGGCGCAGCCGACGTGGTAGTGGTTGGCGCTGGTCTCGCCCGGCGCTTCCAGTCCGGATATGTCTATAGCTACGCACTGGTGATGCTGGTCGGCCTCGCCGCCGCTGCCGCCTGGATGATGCGCTGATGCCGATCCTGTCTCTCATGATCTTGCTGCCGGTGGTGGCAGCCCTGGTGGTGGCAACGCTGCCCGGCGGCGACGACGAACGCGCCGGCCGCGCGCGCGTGGTGGCGCTGGCCACCACGCTGGTCGAATTCGTCGCCGGTATCTGGCTGTGGACGCAGTTCGATCAGACGACGCCTGCGTTCCAGTTCACCGAGGATCTGCCGCTGTTCGCGCCCTTCGTCAGTTGGTCGCTGGGCATAGACGGCATCGCGCTGATGCTGATCGAGCTGTCGGTGTTCCTGATGCCATTGTGCATCCTCGCCAGCTGGACCAGCGTCAAGAAGCGCGTGCCGGAGTACATGGCGGCGTTCCTGCTGATGGAAGCGCTGATGGTCGGGACGTTTGCCGCCCGCGACATGTTCCTGTTCTACCTGTTCTTCGAAGGTGGCCTGATCCCGATGTTCCTGATCATCGGCATCTGGGGCGGCGCGCGGCGCATCTATGCGTCGTACAAATTCTTCCTCTACACGCTGCTGGGTTCGGTGCTGATGCTCGTCGCCATGCTGTGGATGGTGAATTTCGCTGGCTCGGCCGACATCGGCGTCCTGAGCAAGACCGATTTCCCGAAAGAGGCCCAGTTCTGGCTGTTCCTCGCCTTCTTCGCCTCCTTTGCGGTGAAAATGCCGATGTGGCCGGTGCACACCTGGCTGCCCGATGCCCACGTCGAAGCGCCCACGGCCGGCTCCGTCATCCTCGCCGGCGTGCTGCTGAAACTTGGTGGCTATGGCTTCATCCGCTTTTCGCTGCCGATGTTCCCCGATGCCAGCGCGCAACTGATCTGGCTGGTGTTCGGCCTGTCGATGGTGGCGGTGGTTTACACCAGTCTTGTCGCACTGGTGCAGCAGGACATGAAGAAGCTGATTGCCTATTCGTCCGTTGCCCATATGGCCTTCGTCACCGGCGGACTGTTCGCGCTCAACACCCAGGGCCTGGAAGGCGCGATGGTGATGATGCTGTCTCACGGCCTCGTCTCGGGCGCGTTGTTCCTGTGCGTCGGCGTGATCTATGATCGGCTGCACACCCGTGAGATCAGCCGCTATGGCGGCCTGGCAGACACCATGCCCCAATATGCCCTGGCGCTGCTGTTCTTCACCATGGCCAGCGTCGGCCTGCCGGCCACCTCGGGCTTCGTCGCCGAATTCCTGGTGCTCCTGGGCCTCTACCAGACCAGCACCTGGGCCACCTTCGTGCTCACCACCGGCATCATCCTTGGCGCCGGCTACATGCTCTGGCTTTACGCCCGGGTCGCCTATGGCAAGGCCGCCGGTGACGACACGCGCGCCATGCCGGATCTCAACGCGCGAGAGATCGCCATCCTCGCCCCGATCATCCTCGCCACGCTGTGGATGGGCGTTTATCCCAAGAGCTTCCAGCAGCCGATGAAGCCGGCCATCGCAGCCGTCGTCGCCCGCCTGGAGGGCCGCGAACTCGCCACCGTGCCGACCGACATGACATTGTCGCCCGTGCTGCCGGCGCTGGAAAGCCCGGCCAAGGCCGCAGAGAGCCACCACTGATGAACCCGATCTTCGCCTCCATCGCCATCGCCGGCCCGGAAACCGTGCTCACGCTCGGCAGCCTCGCCGCGCTGATGCTTGGCACTTTCACGGGGAAGGCCGAGAATGGATCACGTGCGCTCACCGTCACCAGCCTGTTCGCGGTGGCAATTCTCGCCCTGGCCGGTTTCACCCTGCTCGATGCGCCCGCCGGCATGGCCCGCGCCTTCGACGGGCTTTATGTCGCTGACAGTTTTTCGGCCTTTCTGAAGGTCATCATTCTCGCCGCATCCGCTGCCTCGGTGCTGCTCGCCTTG
Organism: Sandarakinorhabdus oryzae; assembly: GCF_009733735.1. GTDB lineage: Bacteria > Pseudomonadota > Alphaproteobacteria > Sphingomonadales > Sphingomonadaceae > Sandarakinorhabdus > Sandarakinorhabdus oryzae. The sequence goes on from NZ_WNJP01000077.1 coordinate 11,191, forward strand.
CCCTGGCTGAACGAAAGCGGGTCCGGGCGTTTCGAGTATCCGGTGCTGATGCTGCTGGCGACGCTTGGCCTTGCCATCATGGTGTCGGCCAATGATCTGCTCACCCTCTACATCGGTCTCGAACTGGCCGCGCTGCCCTCCTATGTGCTGGCCGCCTTTCACCGCCAGGATGACCGTTCCGCTGAAGCTGGCCTCAAATATTTCGTGCTGGGCGCGCTGGCCTCGGGCATCCTGCTCTATGGCGTCACTCTGATCTACGGCTTCTCCGGCTCCACCCAGCTCGATCAGATCGCCGCGGTTGTCGGCGGCCAGACGGAACGCTCGCTCGGCCTGTTGTTTGGCATCGTCTTCATCCTTGCCGGCCTGGCCTTCAAGGTCTCCGCCGTGCCTTTCCACATGTGGACACCCGACGTCTATGAAGGCGCGCCAACGCCGGTTGCCGCCTTCTTCTCGGCTGCGCCAAAGGCCGCCGCCTTGGGCCTGATGGCGCGCGTGCTGGTCGTCGCCTTCCCCGGCAAGGTCGCGGCTGATTGGCAGCAGATCCTGATCTTTATTTCGATCGCCTCGATGGTGCTGGGCGCGGTGGCCGCCGTGGCACAGACCAACATCAAGCGCCTGCTGGCCTATTCGTCGATCGCCAACATCGGCTTCGCGCTTGTCGGCCTAACCCCCGGCACGCCCGCCGGCATTTCGGCACTGCTGTTCTATGTCTCGGTCTATGTCGCGATGACGCTGGGCAGCTTTCTGGTGGTGCTGCAGCTGCGCCGCCCCGATGGCAGCCCGGTTGAGACCATGGCCGATTTCGCCGGCCTGTCGAAGACGCAGCCCAGGCTCGCTGCCGCGCTCGCCATCTTCATGTTCAGCCTCGCCGGCATTCCACCCTTGCTCGGCTTCTGGCCCAAGTTCGCGGTGTTCCAGGCCGCCATCGGCTCTGGCCTGATCGCGCTGGCCATCATCGGCTTCATCGCCTCGGTCATCGCCGCCTTCTATTATCTCAGGCTGATCAAGATCATGTATTTCGACGAGCCGGCGGTTGCGGTGGCCAGCGAGGGCAGCGCCGTCAATGGCGCCATGATCGCCGCCTGTGCGCTGTTTTGCTCGCCCGTTGGCATGCTGGCGATCTCGCCGCTGGTGGCTGCCACCGCGCAGGCCGCCGCTGCCCTGTTCCCGGCCTGATGGACGCTGAATTCACCCACCTTGCCGAGGTGGGATCGACCAATGACTGGTTGCTCGCCCGCGCCGACGCGCTGCCCGACGGCCATTGGGTGATCACCGACCGCCAGACCGCCGGGCGCGGCCGCCGCGGCCGGTTGTGGAATGATGGCAGCGACAACTTCATGGGCAGCGTGCTGGTCAAGGCCGATGGCCAGGTCCAGCAACTCAGTTTCGTCGTTGCGCTGGCCCTGCACGATGCCCTGGCTGTGCTCACCGGCAAGCCGGCGCGATTTGCCCTGAAATGGCCCAACGACGTGCTCCTCGATGCCACAAAATGCTCCGGCATCCTGCTTGAACGCCAGGGTGCGGCGCTGGTCATCGGCATCGGCGTCAATCTCGCCCACCACCCGGAGGGCACCGAGCGCCCCGCCACCAGCCTCGCCGCCGCCGGTTTGCCCGTGCCGGCCCCGACCGCTCTGCTCGATCAGCTGGCACCCGCCTTCGCCCATTGGCGCGGTGTCTGGGCGGCGCAGGGCTTCGCACCGATCCGCGCCGCCTGGCTGGCGCGCGC
>NZ_WNJP01000078.1 GCF_009733735.1 Sandarakinorhabdus oryzae
GCAACCTCCGCGCTGGCGGCTGCGGCCGCGCCCGCGCCTGTTCCTGATGCCGCCACCCTGGCGGCCGTGCGCGCGCGGCCGCCGCAGGATGAGGTGATCTATTTCCTGCTGCCCGACCGCTTCGCCAATGGCGACGTGCGGAATGACCGCGGTGGCCTTACCGGCAATCGCCTGCAGACGGGCTTCGATCCCACGTCAAAGGCCTTCTATAACGGCGGCGATCTGGCCGGCGTGCTGCAGAAGCTGGACTATATCCAGGGCCTGGGGGCCACTGCGATCTGGCTGGCGCCGGTGTTCAAAAACAAGCCGGTGCAGGGCGGGCCGGGCCAGGAATCGGCCGGCTATCATGGCTATTGGATCACCGATTTCACCCGCGTTGATCCGCACCTGGGCACGAATGAGGAGCTGAAGCGGCTGGTCGATGCGGCCCATGCGCGGGGCATGAAGGTCTATCTCGACATCGTTGCCAACCACACCGCCGACGTGATCCAGTATCGCGAATGCGTGGACAAGCCCTGCCCCTATCGCAGCCGCGCCGATTATCCCTACAGCCGGCGCGGCGGCATTGGTGGCGCGCCGATCAACGATGGTTTTGCCGGTGACCATGTGCAGACGGCGGCGAACTGGGCAAAGCTGACGCGGCCGGATTTCGCCTATACGCCCTTCATTCCAGCCGGTGAGGAAAACGCCAAGACGCCGGCCTGGCTCAACGACCCGATCTATTACCACAACCGCGGTGAGACGGTTTATCGCAACGAATCCAGCACATTCGGCGATTTCTCCAGCCTTGACGATCTCGCCACCGAGCATCCGAGCGTGATCGATGGCATGATCGCGATCTATGGTGACTGGATCGACCGGCTCGGCATCGATGGCTATCGCGTCGACACCGCCCAGCATGTGAACCCGGAATTCTGGCAGCGTTTCGTGCCGGCGATCATCGCGCGGGCCAAGGCGGCCGGCATCCCCAATTTCCACATCTTCGGCGAGGTATCGGTTGACGAGGTGGACGTCGGCCGCCTGGCGCGCAACAGCATCAACACCGGCATGGACAATGTGCTGGATTTCGCCCTGACCAACGCCGCCATGCAGACGATCGCCGGCACCGCGCCGACATCGGTGCTGGCGCGGCTGTTTGCCGATGACGTGCTCTATCCAAAGGGCCAGGCCACCGCCGGCACCAACGCCACCTTCATCAGCAACCACGATGGCGGCCGCTTTGCCTGGTTCGTGCGCCGCGCCAACCCGCAGATGGGCAGCGCCGAACTGGGCCAGCGCACCCTCCTTGCCCATGCGCTGCTGCTGTTCGCGCGCGGCGTGCCAACGCTCTATGCCGGCGACGAGCAGGGCTTCATGGGCACCGGCAACGACCAGCTCGCCCGCCAGCCGCTGTTTGCTAGCCAGGTCCCGGAATATCGCGCCATGATGCGGCTGGGCACCAGCGCCGGCCATGACGTGGCCAGCTATGATCCCAATCACCCCTTCTATCGCGCGCTGAAGGCGATGATCGCGGTGCGCAAGGGCGATGCCCGGCTGCGCACCGGCACCACCCAGGTGCGCGCCGCCGGCGATGCGCCGGGGCTGTTCGCCTTTGCCCGCCGCATCCCCGGCCAGACTGGCGAAACACTGGTGGTGATGAACACCAGCAATGCGCCGCTGGCGGCCAGCGTGATGATCGATCCCGTCGCCATGCGCTGGACCAGCCGCTATGGCACCTGCCCGGCCAGCGCCGCCGCCCCCGGCACGCTGGCCATTTCATTGCCGCCACTGGGCGTGGCGGTGTGCAGCACCGAAGAAGGCCCCAAATGATGCCTGATGCCGCCCAACCGGCTGCAGACGCCGGCACCCACGCCACCCTGCCGTGGTGGCATGGCGCCAGCATCTACCAGATCTATCCACGCAGCTTTCTCGACACCAATGGCGACGGCATCGGCGATCTGCCCGGCATCACGGCGGGGCTGGACCATGTTGCGGCGCTGAATGTCGATGCCATCTGGCTGTCGCCCTTCTTCACCTCGCCGATGCAGGATTTCGGCTATGACGTGTCGGATTATCGCGGCGTCGATCCGATCTTCGGCACGCTCGACGATTTCGATGCGCTGGTGACGCGCGCCCATGATCTGGGCCTGAAGATCATCATTGACCAGGTGTGGAGCCACACGTCGGACCAGCACGCCTGGTTCCGGGAAAGCCGGCAGAGCCGTGTGAACGACAAGGCCGATTGGTATGTGTGGGCCGATCCCAAGCCGGACGGCACCCCGCCATCCAACTGGCAATCGGTGTTCGGTGGCCCGGCCTGGACCTGGGACGCGCGCCGCCAGCAATATTATCTGCACAATTTCCTGACCACCCAGCCCGATCTCAACCTGCACAATCCCGCGGTGCAGGAAGCCATATTGGGCGTGGCGCGCTTCTGGCTGGAGCGCGGGGTTGATGGCTTTCGCATCGATGCCATCAATTTTGCCATGCATGATCCGGAGTTGCGCGACAATCCGCCCGCCAGCGGCAACCACAAGCGCACGCGGCCGTTCGATTTCCAGAACCGCATCCACAACATGTCCCACCCCGATATTCCGCTGTTCCTGGAACGGGTGGCCGGCGTGGTGAACAGCTTTTCGGAACGCTTCACCGTGGCCGAAGTGGGCGGCGACAATGCCATTGCCGAGATGCACGAATTCACCGCCGGCGCTGCGCGGCTCAACAGCGCCTATGGCTTCAACTTCCTCTATGCCGATCAGCTCGATGCCCGCACCGTTGCCGATGCACTGGCCGAATGGCCGGACACGCCGGGCACCGGCTGGCCGAGCTGGGCCTTTTCCAATCATGATGCGCCGCGCGCCGCCAGCCGCTGGCACGGGATGTGCCCGCACGATGATTATGCCCGGCTGATCATGCTGTTGCTGGTGGCGCTGCGCGGCAACATCTTCCTTTATTACGGCGAGGAGCTGGGCCTGACCCAGGCCGAGATCGGCTTTGAGGATCTGCAGGACCCGGAAGCCATCGCCAACTGGCCGCTGACCCTGGGCCGTGACGGCGCCCGCACGCCGATGCCGTGGACAGCCAACGCCGCCAACGCCGGTTTCTCGACCGGCAAGCCATGGCTGCCGCTGGGCGCCGATCACGCTAGCCGCGCCGTCGATGCGCAATGCGCCGATCCGGCTTCGATGCTGCACTGGACACGCGGTCTGATGGCCCTGCGCCGGTCGCAGCCGGAGCTGCGCCACGGCAGCGTGACGGTGGCGGTGGCGCAAGGCGACCAGCTGGTGCTGCACCGGGATTGGGCCGGGCAACGGCTGGTGTGCGCCTTCAACCTCGGCGCCGCGCCAATCAGCGTCGATCTGCCGCCGGCGACCATCCTGGCCCAGCATGGCGGGGCGAGCCTGGCCCGCCTGCCGGCCTATTCGGGACTCATCGCCCTATGCGCCTGATCCTTGCCCTGTGCGCGCTGCTGCTGGCGCTCCCTGCGCTGGCCGAACCAGTGGTGCAATCGCCTGATGGCCGCACCCGCGTCAGCGTAACGGGTGATGGCGACGGCCGGCTGTACTGGCAGGCCAGTCGCGATGGCCAGCCGCTGCTGGCGCCGTCGCCGCTGGGCTTCATCCTCGCCGACGCGCCCAAGCTTGACCGCAAGCTGGCGATCACCGGCGAAGCGCACAGCAGCAGCGACATGACCTGGGATCAGCCCTGGGGTGAACGGGCGAAGGTGCGGGACCGCCACAACCAGCTGGTGCTGCACATTGCCGAGACCAGCGTGCTGCAGCGCAAATTCGATCTTGTGCTGCGCGTGTCAGACGACGGCATTGCCCTGCGCTACAGCTTTCCCGAGCAGCCAAACCTGAAGACCCTGCGCATCGTGGCGGAGCTGACCGAATTCCGCATCGCCAATGCCGCCGGTGGCCGCGCCTGGTGGATCCCGGCGCTGGAATGGAATCGCGAGGAATATCTCTATCGCGCCACTGGCATCACCGAGGTGGGCCTCGCCCAGACGCCGATGACGATGCAAACCACCAGCGGCACCTGGCTCTCCATCCACGAGGCCGCGCTGGTCAACTACGCCGGCATGAACCTGCAGCCGGCCGGCAACGGCATCTTCCGTGCCGCGCTCACCCCGTCATCCAGCGGACCGCCGGTGGTGGTGGCGGCGCCGTTCGTGACGCCGTGGCGGGTGGTGATGATTGGCGATACGGCTCCGGCGCTGGCCAACTCCAACCTGATCCTCAACCTCAACGATCCCAACAAGCTGGGCGATGTCAGCTGGGTGCACCCGTGCAAATATGCCGGCATCTGGTGGGGCATGCACCTTGACCAGCAGAGCTGGGCGACGGGGCCGAAGCATGGCGCCACCACCGCCAACGCCATCAAGATGATCGATTGGGCGGCCGCCAATGGCCTGTGCGGCCTGCTGATCGAAGGCTGGAACAAGGGCTGGGATGGCGACTGGTTCGCCAACGGCTGGGATTTCCGCTTTGCCGAACCGACGCCCGATTTCGACATGGCCGCCATCGCTGCCTACGCGAAGAAGAAGGGGATCGGCCTGATTGGCCACCACGAGACCAGCGGCAATCTCGCCAATTACGAGGCCCAGCTCGACGCCGGCATGGCCTGGTACCAGCAGAACGGCGTGACGATGGTGAAGACCGGCTATGTCGCCGACGCCGGCGGCCTGCAGGTCAGCGCCCAGACGCCGGGCATCGACATGAATGGCCAGCCGCGCGGCCTCACCTATGAATGGCACGAAGGCCAGGCCAGCGCCCGCCACCACGTGAAGGTGCTGGAAGTTGCCGCGGCCCACCACATCAGCGTCAATTCGCACGAGCCGATCAAGGACACCGGTCTCCGCCGCACCTACCCCAACTGGGTGAGCCGCGAAGGCGCGCGCGGCATGGAGTTCAACGCCTGGGGCAACCCCAACAACGGCCCCGAACATGAAGCGACGCTGGCCTTCACCCGCCTGCTCGCCGGGCCGATGGACTACACCCCGGGCATCGTCAGCCTGGAAGGCCGCGGCCAGAAAATCCCCTCGACGCTCGCCAAGCAGCTGGCGCTGTATGTGACCATCTACTCGCCGTTGCAGATGGTCGCCGATCTGCCCGAAAATTATGCCAAGGCACCCAAGGCGGCGATGGACTTCATCCGCGCCGTGCCGGTGGACTGGGAGGAATCGGTGACGCTGGCGGGTGAGCCCGGCAGCCATGTCGTCACCGCCCGCCAGCGCCGCGGCGGCCAGGATTGGTGGCTGGGCGCGGCCGGTGGCAAGGCGGCCGTGCGGGTCGATGTGCCGCTCGCCTTCCTGACGCCGGGCAAACGCTATCGCCTCACCCTGTGGCGCGATGGCGACAGCGCCGATGCCAACCCGCATGATCTCGCGGTTGAATCCCGCATCGTCACCAGCGCCGATCACCTCGCCATGCGGCTGGCAGCGGGCGGCGGCGGGGCGGCGGGGCGGTTTGACTTGATCAAATGATCAACCGCCGCACTCTCATCGCCGGCAGCGGCGCGCTGCTGGCAGCCCCGGCCTTCAGCCGCGAGTCCATCCAGTTCACCCGCCATCCCGATGTCTCCGGGCCGGGCCTGCTGCCGCGCCATGTCGATGTGTGGGTGCCGCCTGACGCCGATGATGGCCGGCCCTTGCCGCTGCTCCTCATGCACGATGGCCAGAATCTGTTCGAGCCGGCCTCGGCCTATGGCGGTGTCACCTGGGGCGTCGCCGAAACCATCATGGCCGGCATGGCCGCCGGCACGCTGCCCCCAATGATCGTCGCTGGCGTGTGGAACACAGGCGCCCAACGCTGGGGCGATTATGTGCCTGCCGAACTGATGGCGCGGCTGCCGGCACCGCTCGCCGCACGCTTCGACCAGGTTGGCGGTGGGCCGTCGCGATCGGATGCCTATGTCAGGCTGTTGGCGGACACCGTGCTGCCACTGCTGCGCGCCAACCACAAGGTGGCGCCCGGCAAAGTGGTGATCGCGGGCTCCTCGATGGGCGGCCTGGCCTCGTTGAACGCGCTGATGTTGCGGCCCGACCTGTTCCGGGCCGCCGGCTGCCTGTCCACCCACTGGCCGGTGCTGGCCCCGGTGCCGGGAGCCCAGGCCGGCGAGGTGCCCGCGATTCAGGCCGCAATCCGTGACTGGATCGGGGCGCGACTGGGCGCGCCGGCCGGCCGACGCCTCTGGTTTGATCATGGCGATCAGGGCCTCGACCAATATTATGCCCCATTCCAGGCTGTTGCCGATTCCGCCGTGACCGCTGCAGGCTGGCGCCGTGACCGGGATTTCGTTAGCCGTTATTTCCCCGGTGCCAGCCACAACGAGGCCAGCTGGGCCGCAAGGCTTGCGTTAACGTTCACATTCCTGTTCAAAGGCTCTTGATGACCGCCGCCACGTCCCTGCTGCTGTTCGGTGCCACTGGCGACCTGTCGCGGCGCATGCTGATCCCGTCGCTGTTTGGCCTGCACAGCGACGGCCTGCTCCACCCCGATCTCCGGATCATCGGCACGGCCCGGTCAAAGCTCGACGCCGGCAGCTTCCGCGAACTGGCCGCCAAGGCACTGGAGCAATGTATCGAGGCCGAACGCCGCCCGGCCGCGGCGGTGGCCAGCTTCCTCGAGCGCCTCGCCTATGTGCCGCTTGATGCGACCAGTGCCGCCGGCTTTTCGGCGCTGGCTGGCGAAGTCGGCGATCCGTGCCGGCTGGCGATCTTCCTCTCCACTGCGCCCAGCCTGTTCGGATCGACCATCACCGGCCTGTCGGGCGCGGGCCTGGCCTGCAGCGGCGCGCGCCTGGCGCTGGAAAAACCGCTTGGCCACGATCTCGCCAGCAGCCGGGCGATCAACGATGCGGTGGCCGCCGCCTACCCCGAAAGCCAGATTTTCCGTATCGACCATTATCTGGGCAAGGAAACCGTCCAGAACCTGCTCGCCCTGCGCTTCGGCAACATCTTGTTCGAGCCGCTGTGGAACGCCACCGGCATCCAGTCCGTCCAGATCAGCGTGGGCGAAACCGTCGGCCTGGAAGGGCGCGGTGATTATTATGACGGCATGGGGGCGCTGCGCGACATGGTGCAGAACCACATGTTGCAATTGCTGGCGCTGGTCGCGATGGAGCCGCCGGCCCGTCTCGACCCCGCCGCCGTGCGCGACGAGAAGGTGAAGGTGTTGCGCTCGCTGCGGCCGATCGGGCCACGCGAGGTGGAAAGCCACAGCGTGCGCGGCCAATATGGCGCCGGCGCCATCCTGGGCCAGCCGGTTCCGGGCTATGCCGACGAACTGGGCCGCGCATCGGATACCGAGACGTTCGTGGCGCTGAAAGCCCGTGTCGACAATTGGCGCTGGAAGGGCGTGCCTTTCTATTTGCGCACCGGCAAGCGCACGCCCGAACGGCTGAGCGAGATCATCGTGCAGTTCCGCGACGTGCCGCATTCGATGTTCGGCGATGCCGCGCTAAAGGCCAACAAGCTGATCATCTCGATCCAGCCCGACGAGAATATCGGCTTGCAGATGATGGCCAAGGTGCCGGGGTTGGATCGCGACGGGGTCAAGCTGCGCGCCGTGCCGCTCGACATCGGCATGAAGAACGCCTTTGCCGATGTGCGCCGCCGCATTGCCTATGAACGGCTGATGCTTGACCTGGTCGAAGGCCGGCAGACACTGTTTGTCCGCCGCGACGAGGTGGAGGCGCAATGGACGTGGATCGACGAAATCCGGGCCGGTTGGGCCCAGACCGGCATGGGCGTGAAGCCCTATGCCGCCGGCAACTGGGGCCCGGCCGCCGCGATCGCGCTGACCGAACGCGACGGAGTGAGCTGGCATGACTGAACTGGTCGCAGCCGACATCGGCGGAACCCACGCCCGCTTTGCCCTGGCCCGGCTTGATGGCGCCGGCAACGTGGTGGCGCTGGACGAACCGGTGGTGATGCGCTGCGCCGAACATGCGTCGTTGCAGATGGCGTGGGAGACATTTGGCACAACGCTGGGCCGGCCGCTGCCACGCGCCGCCGCCATTGCGGTGGCCGGCCCGGTGGTGGGTGAAGAGCTGAAATTGACCAACAATCCCTGGGTGATCCGCCCGGCGCTGGTCAACGAGAAGCTGGGCCTGGATGCCCATGTGCTGGTCAATGATTTCGAGGCGGTCGCCTATGCCGTCGGCGCCTGCGGCGAGGGCGAGTTCCGCCACCTGTGCGGCCCCGATGTGCCGCTGCCCGATGCCGGCACCATCTCCGTGCTCGGCCCCGGCACCGGGCTGGGCGTTGGCTTGCTGGTCAAGCGGGGCGGGCCGGACTGGCAGGTGTTGCCGACCGAAGGCAGCCACGGCGATTTCTCGCCGGTGGATTCGCTCGAAGACGCGATCCTCGCCCATTTCCGCCGCCGCTTTGGCCGGGTTTCGGCCGAGCGGGTGATCTCCGGGCCAGGGCTGGCCGATATCCATGCGGCGCTGGCGGCGCTGGAAGACCAGGCCATCCAGCCGATGGACGACAAGACGCTGTGGAGCCTGGCCATGAGCGGCGCCGACAATCTGGCCACCGCCGCGCTTGACCGTTTCTGCCTGGCGCTCGGCACCTTCGCCGGCAACATCGCCCTCGCGCATGGTGCCGGCGGCGTCGTGATCGGCGGCGGGCTGGGCGCGCGGCTGGCCGATCATCTGCCAAAGTCCGGCTTTGCCGGCCGCTTTGCTGCCAAGGGCCGGTTTGAAACGCTGATGCGCAGCCTGCCGGTCAAGCTGATCACCCATCCCCAGCCCGGCCTGTTCGGCGCGGCTGCTGCCTTTGGCCGAAAGCACAAATGATGGATATCGACAGCGTGATGACCCTGGCGCCGGTGATCCCGGTGCTGGTGGTTGACGACGTGGCCCATGCCCGCCCGCTGGCCGAAGCGCTGGTCGCCGGTGGCCTGCCGGTGCTGGAGGTGACGCTGCGCACCCCGGCTGCGCTGGAGGTGATTGCCGCTATGACCGAAGTGCCCGGCGCCATCGTCGGCGCCGGCACCGTGCTGTCAGGCAGTGACATTGCTGGCGCCCTGTCAGCCGGCGCGCGTTTCCTGGTGTCGCCGGGCATCACTGCCGCGCTGGGTTCGGCGGCCCGCACCAGCAACGTACCGTTCCTGCCCGGCGTCGCCAGCGCCAGCGACATCATCCGCGCCCAGGAAATGGGCTTTTCGCGGCTGAAATTCTTCCCGGCCGTCGCCGCCGGCGGCTTGCCGGTGCTGCGCGCCTTCACCGCAGTGTTCGGCAATGTGCGCTTCTGCCCGACCGGCGGCATCACCGAGGCCAGCGCACCGGAATGGCTGGCCGAGCCGGCGGTGGCCTGTGTGGGCGGCAGCTGGATCGCCAAGCGCGGCGAGACCGACTGGGCGGCGATCGAAGCGCGGGCGCGGGCCGCGGCCACCTTGCGCGGTTGAGCCTTATTCGGCGGGTCGCGGCCTGAACCACCAGACGCCCGCCAGCAGCAGTGCCGGCACTGCGAATGCCGCCAGTGCCCACCAGCTTGGCACCAGCAGCAGGCGCGTGACGGCCGCCAGGCTGCCAAGCAAAATGAACTCGCCCAGCGCCATCAACAGCGAGCTGCGATAGCGCTTGCGAAAGGCGCTGCGCCGCGCCGGTGGCTGGGTCCAGGCCTGCATGGCGGCGCTGGCCAACCCGGCGAGCAGCGCCATCGGCAGCATCAGCGCTGCCGCGATGGGGGAACGGAACAGCACCAGCAGCGCCAGCGCCGACACCAGCAGCATCGGCGGGGTGAGCGCGGCGGCCAGCTTGGCCCGGGTGGCGACGCCGCGCCGCAATGGGGCCGCCGCGATCAGATCAGGCGCATCTTCGGCGCACAGCACCAGCCAGGCCAGCGACGAAGCCAGCGTGCCGCCCAGGAATACACCGGCGGCGGCCAGCCGCTGCGGCGTGATCTGGCCGTCGGTGAAGATCAACGCCAGGATCGGCACCATGAACACCAGCTGCTGACCAATCTGCGAAATCAGTTCCGGATCGCGGCCGAGCAGTTTCAGTTCCTTGCCATAAAGGACCTTGAACGCGCTGCCGCCAAAGCGGGCGCGGCGGCCCTGCTTCGGCGTGGCGGGCAGGGCATCACTGTCCACCGGGGCGGCTTCCAGCCGACCGGCCGCGACCCGGGCCGACAGCGCGGCTGCGGCAAAGGCCAGGCCCAGCACCGCAATGAGCGGAAGCGGCTGGCCAAACACCGCCTGCGCCGGCCAGTCGAGCGGGGCCGACGGGCGGTGCGACAGCAGCTTCAGCTGCGCATCAAACCAGTCCGGCGCGAAATTGGGGGCCTGGCCCAGGCCGAAAACGGTGGCGGCCAGGATGATGCCTGCCACCTGCGCCGCCAGCTTGGCGCGACGCGGCCCCAGCAGCCGATCGAGCCCGGTGGCGATGAGCAGGGCCAGCGCTGTCGCCGTCACCGCAACCGCGATCACCACCAGCGGCCCGGCCAGCCAGCCGCCCCGGCCCATCAGGGCGCAAAACAGGAAGAAGGGCGCGCTGAGCATCAGGAAGGGCAGCGCCACGATGGCCTGCACCCCGGCCACCCGGGCGGCCACCACGCGCGTCACCGGCACCGGCGCGGTGAGCAGCAGTTCCAGCTCACCGCGATCGCGGCCCAGTCGCAGCACATGGGCATATGCCGAGCTGAGCATCACCAGCAGCATGCCGGCCAGCACCGCGCCGACATAGCCCAGCGAGCCAACCGGCAGCATCGGCGCCGCCCGCGTGCGCCAGGCCATCGCCGCGCCGCCGATCACGGGCAGGATGGCCAACACGCCAATGGCGATCATGCGGCCCACGCGCCCGCCCTCGCGGCCGCGCGCCTTTACCCGCACGTCGTGCAGCACCAGCCAGGGGAGGCTGGCCGGCCGCGCCAACGCGATCAGGCTGCTCATGCGTCGGCCAGTTCCAGGAACAATTGTTCCAACGTGGTGCCTTCGGCGCGGCCCACGGCAAGCTCCGCCATCGTGCCTTCGGCCACCAATCGCCCGGCGCGAATGATGCCGATGCGCTGCGCGATGCGTTCGGCGACCTCCAGGATATGCGTGGTCAGGATCACGGTGCCCCCGGCCGCGACATGTTCGAGCAATATGTCCTTCACCGCACGCGCAGCAGCGGCATCAAGACCGGTCAGCGGTTCATCCAGGATCAGCAGGCGCGGGCTGTGGATCAGCGCACCGGCCAGCGCCACTTTCTGCTTCATGCCGCGCGAAAAGCCTTCGCAGCGGATGTCGCGCTTGTCCCACAGGGTCAGCCGCTGCAGCAGGGCTTCGGCGCGCGGCTCGGCCTCGGCCGCCGGCACGCCCCACAGGCCGGCGATGAAGGCGAGATACTCGTTCGGGGTCAGCTTGTCATAGAGCAGGGGTTCGTCGGGCAACCAGGCGATCAGCCGCTTGGCCTCGATCGGGTCGGCCAGTGCATCGACGCCGAACACGCTGATCTCCCCCGCATCAGGGCGGGCAAGGCCAGTGACCATGCGCAGCGTCGTCGTCTTGCCGGCGCCATTGGGCCCCAGCAGCGCATAGATTTGCCCAGCCGGCACCAGCAGATCCAGATCCTTGACGGCCTGAAAGCCCTCGAAGGCCTTGGCCAGGCCGCGGATGTGCAAGGCAGGAATCGGTGCGTGCATGGCGCAATCGATAACAAACCCGGCCCACCATTGCGATGAACGCGCGTTAACCGGATGAAATCAGGGGTTGAGCCGCAACCCGGAAGGGCAGAAAGTCGCGGCAAGACCAAGAACCGGGGGAAGGATCATCGCATGCGGATTTCGCTTTTGATTGCAGCGGCACTGGCCAGCACCAGCCTGGCCCAGGCCCGCGTCATCCATGTCGGGCCGGGCGCCGATGCCCAGGAGAGGCTGCAGACCGCCCTGATCGAGGCGCAGCCGGGCGACACGGTGCACATCGCCGCCGGGCGCTATGCGCTGGCCGACGGCCTGTCGCTCGATGTGGACAATGTCACGGTGCAGGGCGATGGGCCAGACAAGACCATCCTCGATTTCACCGGCCAGAAAGTGGCGGGCGAAGGCCTGCTGATCACCTCCAGCAAGGTGGTGGTGCGCGATCTGGGCGTGGAAAACCCGGCGGGTAACGGCATCAAGTCCAAGGGCAGCGACGGCATCGCGCTGGTCAACCTCAGGGTGGAATGGACCGGCGGGCCGAAATCCACCAACGGCGCCTATGGCCTTTATCCAGTGTCCTCTAAGAATGTGCTGATCGATCGCAGCGTGGTGAAGGGCGCGTCGGACGCCGGCATCTACGTGGGCCAGTCGCAGAACATCGTCGTGCGCAAGAGCCGGGCCGAACAGAATGTGGCCGGCATCGAGATCGAGAACAGCTATGACGCCGATGTGATCGGCAACACCGCCACCAACAATGCCGGCGGCATCCTGGTGTTCGATCTGCCCGACCTGCCGCAGCAGGGCGGCCGCAACGTGCGGGTGACGGGCAACCAGGTGATCGCCAACAATCACCCGAATTTTGCCGCGCCAGGCAATATCGTCGCCGGCGTGCCGTCGGGCACCGGCATCATGGTGATGGCCAACAGACAAGTGACGGTTGCGGGCAACACCATCATGGGCAACACCGGCAACGGCGTGATGATCGTCGCCTACACCCAGGCCTTCACCGACAAGGCCTACAACCCGCTGCCGCGCGAGGTGACGGTGGTGGGCAACCAGTTCACCGCCAATGGCCGGTCACCGGCCTTCCCCGGCGGCAAGGAAATCGCTGCGGCGGTGGGCGGCACGCTGCCGCCGGTGATGTGGGACGGGATCACCCGCTATCGCGTGCCCGGCGGCGGCGAGGTGCAGGCCAGCGGCGCCATCGCCAGCGACGCCCCGGCGATCAGCCTGAACCTGGGCCTGCAGGGCACGCCGGCCAGCGC
>NZ_WNJP01000079.1 GCF_009733735.1 Sandarakinorhabdus oryzae
CCGAACTGGGCGGCGCAGCGGCCAGCGCCATGCGCGCCCACGGCGTGGTGGATGGCAGCGTGACGTTTCGCCAGCCATCGTGGCGGGTGGCGCGGGTGGCGCGCCTGTCGGGCACGGCTGATGCCGCCACCCGCGCCGCCATCATCACGCAAGTGAAGCGCCACCCCGGCATTGCCGATGCGGTGTGGGTGCAGCGATGATCTGGCTGTTTGGCGAGATCTGGGCCTGGGTGCTGGCCGGCTTTGCCGTCGGGCTGGCGACGGGCTGGTGGATGTGGAGGCGCTGATCAGCCGCGCTTCAGCGCCGCCTGCGCCGCCGCCAGTCGCGCGATCGGCACGCGGTAGGGCGAGCAGCTGACATAATCCAGCCCCAGCCCTTCGCAGAACAGGATCGAGGCCGGATCGCCGCCATGTTCGCCGCAGATGCCGAGCTTGAGGTCCGGCTTTGCCGCCCGGCCGCGTTCGGCCGCCAGCGCCACCAGTTCGCCAACGCCGTCCTCGTCGATCGAGACAAACGGGTCCTTGGGATAGATGCCCTTTTCCACATAGGGCCCCATGAAGCGCGCCGAGTCATCGCGGCTGATGCCCAGCGTCGTCTGCGTCAGATCGTTGGTGCCAAAGCTGAAGAATTGCGCATGGGCAGCGATCTCGCCGGCACGCAGGGCCGCGCGCGGCAGCTCGATCATGGTGCCGACCAGATAGTCCAGCGTCACCCCGGTCTCGCCGAACACGGCGGCGGCCTCGGCGTCGATCGCGGCCTTGGTCAGCTCCAGTTCCTTGGGCGTCGCCACCAGCGGCACCATCACTTCCGGCACCACCGCCTCGCCGGTCTCCTGGGCCACCAGCACGGCGGCTTCAAAGATGGCGCGGGCCTGCATGGCATAGATTTCCGGGTAGGTGATACCGAGCCGGCAGCCGCGATGGCCCAACATCGGGTTGAATTCGTGCAGTTCGCCAATGCGCCGGCGCACCAATGTCTCGGCCAGGCCCGTTGCGGCGGCCACTTCGGCAAAACCGGTATCATCATGCGGCAGGAATTCGTGCAGCGGCGGGTCGAGCAGGCGGATGGTTACCGGCAGGCCGGCCATCACCCGGAAGATCTCGACGAAATCGGCGCGCTGTTCCGGCAGCAGTTCGGCCAGCGCGGCGGCGCGGCCGGCGGTGTCTTCGGCCAGGATCATGCGGCGCACGGCGGTGATGCGGCTCGGCTCGAAGAACATATGCTCGGTGCGGCACAGGCCGATGCCTTCGGCGCCGAACTGGCGGGCAACACGGCAATCGGCCGGGGTTTCGGCGTTGGTGCGCACCTTCAGGCGGCGATGCTTGTCGGCCCACTCCATCAAGATGCCGAAATCGCCCGACAGATCAGGCTCCACCGTCGGCACATCGCCCAGCATCACGTCACCGGTGGCGCCATCGATGGTGATGCGATCGCCTTCCTTCACGATGCGGCCGCCGGTGCTGACAGTGCGGCCGACCAGATCGATGCTGATGCCGCCGGCGCCCGACACGCAGGGCCGGCCCATGCCGCGCGCCACCACGGCGGCATGGCTGGTCATGCCGCCACGCGCCGTCAGGATGCCGCGGGCGGCGTGCATGCCGTGAATATCTTCCGGGCTGGTTTCGGTACGGACCAGGATCACGGCATCGCCAGCGCGGGCGCGGATTTCAGCGCTGTCGCTATCCAGCACGACGATGCCGCTGGCGGCACCAGGGCTGGCCGGCAGGCCGCGGGCGATGATGTCACGCGGGGCCTTGGGATCGAGCGTCGGGTGCAGCAGCTGGTCCATGGCGCTGGCATCGACGCGCTTCACGGCTTCGGCCTCGGTGATCAGGCCTTCGCCCACCATGTCCACCGCGATGCGCAGCGCGGCCTTGGCGGTGCGCTTGCCGCTGCGGGTTTGCAGGATGTAGAGGCGGTTGTCTTCCACCGTGAATTCAATGTCCTGCATGTCGCGGTAGTGCCGCTCCAGCAGGTCGAAGGTGCGGCCGAGTTCGGCGAAGACAACGGGCATCGCCTCTTCCATCGAGGCCGCCTTGGCGCCGGCCTTCTCGCGCGCCGCCTTGGTGAGATACTGCGGCGTGCGGATGCCGGCCACCACGTCTTCACCCTGGGCGTTGATCAGATATTCGCCATACCAGGCGCGTTCGCCGGTCGAAGGATCGCGGGTGAAGGCCACGCCGGTGGCCGAGGTGTCGCCCAGATTGCCGAACACCATCGCCTGCACGTTGACCGCGGTGCCCCAGCTTTCGGGAATATCGTTGAGGCGGCGATAGGTGCGCGCCCGGTCACTGCGCCACGAACCAAACACCGCGCCGATGGCGCCCCACAATTGTTCGTGCGGGTCCTGCGGGAACGGCCGGCCGAGGTTCTGCTCGACAATGGCCATGTAGCGGGCAACGAGCTTCTTCAGATCGGCCGCGTCCAGCCCGGTGTCCTGGGTGACGCCCTTGTCTTCCTTGGCGATTTCCAGGGCGTCTTCAAAGGCATAATGATCAAGGCCGAGCACGACGTCGCCATACATCTGGATGAAGCGGCGATAGCTGTCCCACGCGAAGCGCGGATTGCCCGAGGCGGCGGCGAGGCCCTCCACCGTCACGTCGTTGAGGCCGAGGTTGAGCACCGTGTCCATCATGCCGGGCATGGAAACCCGCGCGCCGGAGCGGACGGAGACGAGCAGCGGGTTGGCGGGATCGCCGAAGACCTTGCCGGTGACGCCCTCGACGAAGGTCAGCGCATCCAGCACATCGCGCTGCACATCATCGGGCAGGCGGCCGCCGGCATCATAAAAGGCCGCGCAGACATGCGTGGCGATGGTGAGGCCGGGGGGAACGGCGAGGCCGATGCCGGCCATTTCGGCGAGGTTGGCGCCCTTGCCGCCCAGCAATTCCTTCTGCGAGGCATTGCCGTCTGCCGTGCCGCCACCGAACCGGAAAACTGACTTCATGTCCTGCCCCTTATCGCCGCCCGCAATGGCTTGTGCCACAGGCGCGCTCAACCTTCGATTTTCGAGAAGTCCGCCACGCCATGCACCGCATCGCGGAACTGCGCCAACAGGGCCAATCGCCGCGCCCGGATGCCCGGATCGGGATCATTGACCATCACGTCGGTGAAGAAGGCATCGACCGGCCCGCGCAGACTGGCCAGCGCCGCCATCGCATCGGTGAAGCGCTCGTCGGCCACGGCCTGCTTGGCGGTTGGCAGCGCGGTGGCCAGTGCGGCGGCGAGCAGCGCTTCGGCCCCCTCGCCTTCGCCACTGGCCGGTTCGCCAATGCCGTCCTTCTCGGCCGACTTCAGGATATTGGCCGCGCGCTTGTAGCCGGCGAGCAGGTTGGTGCCGTCTTCGGTTTCGACGAACGCCTGCAACGCCTTCACACGGGCGAGCAGAAGAACGAGATCATCCCCACCGCCGAGCACGGACACGGCGTCGATGAAGTCGTGACGCACGCCAGCTTCGCGTTGCTGGACTTTCAAACGTTCAACAAGGAAATCTATAAGTTCAAACATCCCGCCAACAGAACGATAAATTTGCTCATCACGGGATTTCGGATCAGTAAACAATCTCTTACTAATCTTGGCGATTTTATTTTCTCCGTGGGTCATCCAAAGTTCGTTATCTTCTTCAATTGCATTGAAGTTTTGATCGCCCAACCTCAATTTCTCGATAACTCTATTCATCTCATAGAAGGGCAATGACTCAATGCGGATTTCCTCAGAGAAGTAATGCGCATGCTCCTCCATCATTTCCAGCAAAGAGATGCCAATCTGATTTTGCGTTATGATCGATACGCAACCAAGTGCAGCCCTACGCAATGCGAACGGATCCTTAGACCCAGTTGGCTTCAAATCATTGCAGAAGAAGCCAAGCAGCGTATCAATTTTCTCGGCCAGCGCGACGGCCACGCTCACTGGAGCGGTCGGCACGTCATCGCCTTGGCCGACCGGCTTGTAATGGTCGCGGATAGCGTCGGCGATGGCCGGTTCCACGCCGATGGCCTGCGCGAGGTAGCGGCCGATCTGGCCCTGAACTTCCGGGAACTCGCCGACCGTGGCGGAAACCAGATCGGCCTTGGCCAGTCGCGCGGCCTGCTCGGCCTGCGCCGGGTCTGCCTTCACGGCGCCGCTTTCGCACAACCACTTCGCCAGCGAGGCAACGCGCTCCACCTTGTCGGCCAGCGTGCCGAGCTTCTCGTGGAACACGATATCCTTCAGCTTGGGCAGGAACGCCTCCAGCCCGCCGGCGCGGACGGTGGCGAGGTCCTGCTGCCAGAAGAAGCGCGCGTCAGACAGGCGGGCGGAGAGGACGCGCTGGTTGCCGTGGGTGATGGCGGCGCCGCCATCGGTCGCATCGAGGTTGGCGACGCAGATGAAGGCCGGGGCGAGTGCGCCGCTGGCATCGGAAAGCGCGAAATATTTCTGGTTGGTGCGCATGGTGAGCACGATCACCTCGCGCGGCACCGACAGGAAATCGGGATCGAAGCGGCCGAGCAGCGGCACTGGCCATTCGGTGAGGCCGGCGTTTTCGGCGACCAGGCCGTCGTCCGAGATCAGCGTCAGGCCCGCCCCGGCGGCCAGTTCGGCGGCGCGCGTGGCGATGATCTGGCGGCGTTCGGCGCTGGAGGCCAGCACGTGCGCGGCGCGCAACTGATCCGCGTAGGTGGCGGCGCTTTCAATCGTCAGCGCGCCCGGCGCGTGCACCCGGTGCCCGCGCGTCTCGCGGCCAGACGTGATGCCATGGGCTTCACAGGCCACCACGTGGCCATCGAGCAGCGCGACAATGCCGGTCAGCGGCCGCACCCAGCGCGGGGCAGCGGTGGACTGGCTGGCGGCGCCCCAGCGCATCGATTTGGGCCAGGCGAAATCGCGGATGATCTGCGGGATCACCTCGGCGAGGATTTCCGCCGCCGTGCGGCCTTCCCGACGCAGCACGGCAAACAGCACGACACCCTTGGGCGTCTCGCGCTCTTCCAATTGGTCGCGGGTCAGGCCGGTCTTTTTCAGGAAGCCCTCGATGGCCTGCGCCGGCGCGGTGGCGGCGGGGCCCTTCACCTCCTCGGCGCTGCCCTCGCTGGCGGCAGCAACATCATCGGCAATCAGCCACAGCCGGCGCGGGGTGGCGTCAGCGGTGACATTGCCGTGGGCGAGCCCGGCGGCCTTCAGCGCATCCACGAAGCGCGTGCGCAGCTGGTCTGCCGCCGCCGCCTGCATGCGGGCCGGGATTTCCTCGGACTGGAGTTCGAGCAGGAACTTCACTTGACCTGCTCCACCCAGTTATCCGCCACGGCCTTCACCAGATCGCGCACGCGGCCGATATAGGCCTGGCGTTCCGCCACCGAAATCACGCCGCGCGCGTTGAGCAAGTTGAACAAATGGCTGGCCTTGATGGCCTGGTCGTAGGCCGGGAGCGGCAGGTCGCGCGCCACCAGCGCCCGGCATTCGTCGGATACATCCTTGAAATGCTGGAACAGTTTTTCTGTGTTGGCGGCTTCGAAATTATAGGCGCTGAACTGCTGTTCGTTCTTCAGGAACACGTCGCCATAGGTGACGCCGGCATCGTTGTAGGCCAGATCATAGATGCTCTCGACGCCCTGGATGTACATGGCGAGCCGTTCAAGCCCGTAGGTCAGTTCGCCTGCCACCGGTGCGCAATCATGGCCGGCAACCTGCTGGAAATAGGTGAACTGGCTCACTTCCATGCCATCGCACCACACTTCCCAGCCCAGGCCCCAGGCGCCCAAAGTGGGGCTTTCCCAGTCATCCTCGACAAAGCGCACATCATGCTTGGCACGGTCGATCCCGATGGCATCCAGGCTGCCGAGATAGAGACCGATGAGATCAGGCGGGCTGGGCTTCAGGATGACCTGAAACTGGTAATAATGCTGCAGCCGATTGGGGTTTTCGCCATAGCGGCCGTCCGACGGCCGGCGGCTGGGCTGGACATAGCAGGCGTTCCAGTGATCGGGGCCCAGGCTGCGCAGGGTGGTGGCCGGGTGGAAGGTGCCGGCCCCCACTTCCAGATCATGGGGTTGCAGGATTACACAGCCCTTGCCGCCCCAATAATGCTGGAGCGCGAGGATCATCGACTGGAAGGAGAGCGGCTTGGTCACGCAGGGCCCTTAGCGGGCGCGGGCTCGGCAGGTCAATCAGCGACGAGCCAATCCAGGATCGCCTTGTCGTCGGCCGGATCAATCGGCGCGCCGTAAACGTTGCGCATTTTGGCGATGGTCTCGCCCCACTGCACCCGCGTCAGCCGCGGCTGAGCGGTGATCATTGCGGCCGAATGGCAGGCGAGGCAATTGCTGTTGGCGGCATCGGCGGAGACGCCATAGCGTTCGGGCAGCAGGCCTTCGCCATCGGGCAGCGTGACGGAGAGGCGCTTCGTCGGTGGTGCGGCGGCGACCAGTATCAGCGCGGCAAGAGTGAGAGCCAGGCGCATCAGCCAATCTCCACCCGCACCGGATCGACGCCAGCGCGGTTATAGCCCGAGGGGTTCCAGTTCTGGACGAGGGGCTGCGTCACCCCGGCGGCGTTGGTTGCGCGGGCGAGGATCACATGCTTGCCCGGCGCCAGTGCCAGCGCGCCACGGAAGCGGCGAAAACTGTAACGGCCATGGTCGGGCCCCAGTTGCGCCGGCAGCCAGCTGGCGCCGCTGTCGGCGGACAGCTCGACGGCCTTCACGCCCTGATCGCCACCCAGCGCGACCCCCTGAATGGGCGTCAACCCGCGCGGCGGCAATTTTGCGCCATCCACGATATTGGTGACCAGCGCCCGTGGCCGCATGGCACTTACCGGCTGCACCGGGCCGGCTGGCGCACCGGGCGCGATATCGGCCAGTGCATTGGCCGGCGCGCGATAGGCCTTGGCCATCCAGAAGCCCTCGTCAGGCTTGGCCAGCACCTCGATGTGATCGAGCATCTTCACCCAATAGGTGGAATACCAGCCCGGCACGACCAGGCGCAGCGGGAAACCGTTGAGCAGCGGCAGCGGCGCGCCATTCATGCCCCAGGCGATCAGCACATCGTCGCTGAGCGCCTGATCGATGGGCAGCGACTTCGCGAAATCCGGCGCGGCTTCCACCAGGGGCGCATCCAGCCCGCCACAGCGCACCGCAACAGCACCGGCATTCACGCCGGCCAAGGCCAGTACGTCCTTCAACCGCACGCCTTCCCACAGCGCATTGCCCATGGCGCCATTGGACCATTGCGCGCCGGGCACGCGCGGCGCGAACATGCCGCGGCCATTGCCGGCGCACTGGTTCACCGCTGCAAGTGCGACGCGCGGCAGCCGGGCCAGCGCCGCCAGCGACAGGCTGAGCGGCTTGCCGACATGGCCGTCAACGCGCAGCCGGTGCCTGGCCGGATCAATCTCGGTCGGGAACGGATAGTGCCAGCGCACGAAGAAGCGATCGTTGGGCGTGAAATCATGCGCGTCAAACACGCTGATCGGGGTTTCCAGCAGCGGCGGGGTCGATCGCTGCAGGATCATCTCGCCCTTCTGCGGAAAGGCGCGGGTGGTTGAACGCAGCGGGTTGTCGCCAAAGCCCAGGTCCACCTGCGCCGCGGCCGGCGCGGCAAGGGCAGAGGCGATGAGGGCGCGGCGGGTGAGCATGGGGAGAGGTTTAGCCCGCCCTGCCCGTCTTCACCACCCCCACGCTGGCTTCAAGCTCCATGCAAGATGTGCATCACGTCGCCGTCCTGGACGACATACTCCTTGCCTTCGGCACGCAGCCGGCCGGCGTCCTTAGCGGCCGTCTCGCCGCCCAGCGTGACATAATCATCATAGGCGATGGTTTCGGCGCGGATGAACTTCTTTTCGAAATCGCCGTGGATTTCGCCGGCGGCCTGCGGGGCGCGGGCGCCCTTCTTCACGGTCCAGGCGCGGGCTTCCTTGGGGCCAACGGTGAAAAAGGTGATGAGGCCGAGCAGCTCATAGGCGGCGCGCACGACGCGGGCCAAACCCGTCTCGTGCAGGCCAAGGCTCTCCAGATATTCCTGGCGATCGGCCGGTTCCATGGTGGCGATTTCGGCCTCGATGGCGGCGGAGACCACCACGGCCTTGGCGCCAATGCTGGCGGCCATCTTCGCCACCGCGTCTGACAATGCGTTGCCGGTGGCGGCGCTCGCCTCTTCGACGTTGCAGACATAGAGCACCGGCTTGGTGGTAAGCAGCTGGGCCTGGCGTAGGGCGCGGGCTTCGTCCTCGTCCTTCGGCTCGGTCAGCCGGGCGGGCTTGCCGGCCTTCAGCAGTTCCAGCGCCTGGCCGAGGACCGCCACCTGCACCTTGGCCTCCTTGTCACCCTGCTGGGCTTTCTTGGCCAGCTGCGGCAGCCGCTTTTCCAGGCTCTCAAGGTCGGCCAGCATCAGCTCGGTCTCGACCGTTTCGGCATCCTCGACCGGATCGACCCGGCCGGCGACGTGAGTGACATCATCGTCGATGAAGCAGCGCAGCACATGGGCGATGGCATCGGTTTCGCGGATGTTGGCGAGGAATTGGTTGCCCAGACCTTCCCCCTTCGATGCGCCCTTCACCAGGCCGGCGATATCGGTGAAGCCCAGCTGCGTCTCGATGATCTTCTGGCTCTTGGCGATGGCGGCCAATTTGTCGATACGCGGGTCGGGCACGGCGACATTGCCGACGTTCGGCTCGATCGTGCAGAAGGGGTAATTGGCCGCCTGCGCCGCCGCCGTCTGGGTCAGCGCGTTGAACAGGGTGGATTTGCCGACATTGGGCAGGCCGACGATACCGACGCGGATGGGCATATCTGGTTCCTGAGAGACTGTTTGCGCGGCTTTTAGGGCGCGATGTTCAGGGCTGCAACCTGAGCGCGATGTCGGACAGATAGCGGGCCTCGTCGCCGGCCAGCAGCGTGGGCAGTTCCGCCGCCAGCACGCCGAGAAGATCGGCGAGCGGGTCCATCTCCAATCTGGCGAAATTGCCCAACACGTGGCCCGTCACGCGATCCTTGTGGCCGGGGTGGCCAATCCCGATCCGCACCCGCCGCCAATCGGGGCCCAGGTGCGCGTCGATGGAGCGGATGCCGTTGTGGCCCGCCGCCCCGCCACCATGCTTGATCTTCAGCTTGAAAGGGGCGAGGTCGAGCTCGTCATAGAAGACGCTCAGCGCCGTCGCAGGATCGAGCTTGAAGAAGCGCACCGCCTCGGCAACGCTGCGGCCGCTTTCGTTCATGAACGTCGCGGGTTTCAGCAGCAGGACTTTCGCCGGCCCGATGCGGCCTTCGGCTGCCATCCCCTGGAAGCGCGGCTTGAACGGGCCAAGGTTCCAGCGTTCGGCAATGGCATCGATGGCCATGAAGCCGACATTGTGCCGGTTGAGCGCATATTGCGCGCCGGGATTGCCAAGGCCAGCGAGGATCTGCACGGCTTTCCCTGTCCACCAAACAGGCAAACGGGGCAAGGGATGGCTCCCCTGCCCCGCTGCGTCTCACGGCTGGTGCCGAACGGCTTACGCCGCTTCGGTTGTCTCTTCGCCTTCTTCGCTGCGCATCGCCTTGGGCGCAACGATGGTGGCGATGGTCAGGCCGGTTTCACGGCCGTGCGGCTTCACGCCTTCCGGCAGCTTCACATCAGCGATGTGGATCGAGGCGCCGACCTGCAGGCCCGCCAGGCTGATGGTCACGTCGTCCGGAATGGCATCCGGGGCGCAATCCAGCTTCAGTTCGTGCGCGACGATGTTGAGCATCGCGCCCTGCTTGATGGCCGACTGTTCCTGATCGACGAAATGCACCGGCACGGTGACGGTGACGACTTCATTGCCGGTCAGGCGCAGGAAATCGACATGGATCGGACGGTCGGTGACCGGGTGGAAGGCGACATCGCGCGGCAGGGTGCGGATGGTGGAACCATCCAGTTCCAGCTCGACGATGGCATTCATGAAATGGCCAGTGTGCAACTGGCGCATGAGGATCTTTTCCTCGACATGGATGGTGGTCGCAGCTTCGCCAGCACCATAGATCACGGCCGGGACACGGCCTTCGCGGCGGATCGCGCGGGAGGCTCCCTTGCCTGCCTTGGCGCGAAGTTCAGCCGCGAGCTTGAAAGTTTCGCTCATTGCTCGCTCCTGATGATGTAATCGCGAAACCGCCCCCGCCTCCAGGGATGCGAAAATGGGCAGCGGCCACGCGAAGCGGCGCGCATAGGGGATGCGGGGGGAAAAGGCAAGCCGCTCAGCGAGTGTTGGATGAGCGAAACACCCAAGCGGCTGCCGCAAGACAACAGAACCCGGCAGCGCCAAGCACGGATAGCACGACCACCAGGCGGTTTGAGACACCAGCCGCAAACAGCCAATGCAACCCCAGCACAAACAGGCCGGGCGCTATTCCAAGCATGATCCCAGCCACGACCAACCAGCGGCCAGTCAATCTGCGAAATCGTTGCGTCCGATCCCTCGCTTCGATCATTGCATCACCGGTTGGTGATCGGTGTAGCTGTCGATCTTCAGGCTGCCGCCCTCTTCCACCAGCACGTAGGCTTCCGCCACCGCGCCGCGCTCATAGCGGGCCGACCAGGTGAGGCTGATGCGGCCGCTGTCAGTGCTGATCGCGGCCGCTGTGCCGCCAAGATAGCGGCCGTGGCGGGCGGTGATGGCGCGGAAGGCGCGCGCGGTGGCGCCGCCGGGGCGCAGGTTGCGGGCCGATTGGCTGAGCAGGCCATCGATCGCCGCCCAGTCGCCGGCGTTGAGCGCGCGGTGGAAGCGATCGACGGCAGCGTTGGCGCCCTGTTCATCAATGCTGGCGCAGCCGGCCAGCGCGGCGGCCAGCACGACCGGGGCGAACAGCCGCCTCATTCCACCCGCTTCACCCGCAGCCCACGCGCCTTCAGCAAGGCAATCAGGCCATGCGGGCCGGCCATGTGGGCCGCACCCACCGCCATGAAGCGGCGACCGGGGCGTTTCAGCGCCGCCTGCACCCAATCGGCCCAGGCCTTGTTGCGGTTGGTGAACAATCGCGCTTCCAGTTCGGGCGACAGGCTGGCGTCGTCGAAATCCTTGAGGATACGGGCCACGTCACCGGCCAGCCAGGCGGCGACCAGCGCCTGCATCTGCTTGCCGCCTTCCCCGGAGTCGGAAATGGCCGAGGCCAGCAGCAGCCGCTGTTCGGCCTCCGGCAGGCTGTTGAACAGTTCAAGCTGGCCGCGCGGCGTTTCGAGGCCGACCAGCTGCTTCTTTGCGGCGCGAGCGCGGCTGATCAGCGTCACGTCCACGCCGGCGGCCGGGTCGATGCCGGCGGTCAGCATCTCGATCTGCACCAGGCTTATCGCCGCCAGCCAGCTTTTCATGCCATCAAGGCCGGCGAGCGGCAGGTTGGATGCCTTGACCATCGCGTCATAGCGGGCGCGCTGCTCTTCGGGCAGGCGATCACGGATCGGCACCGGCGCCGGCAGCATGCCGATCTGCTGCACCACGTCGGCCATGGCGCCGGGCTGTTCGGGGGCGACCATCTCCACCACCAACGTGTCGGCCTTGGTGAAGGCGGTCCGGGCCCTGGGCGTGAACCAGTCCGTCCCCTTCGGCAGGGCATGGATGGTGCCATAGATGGTGACCTGGCTGCGGCCATTGCCGACCTGCCACATCGCCGGAATCGCCCAGGCCGGCGCGGCCAGCCACAGGCAGAGGAGGATGAGCAGGCGTTGAAGAACAGGTTTGGGCAGGGTCATCAGGCTGATTTGGCCCAATATTCGTCCTTCAACAACCGCTTGTAGAGCTTTCCGGTATCGTGCCGCGGCAGTTCGGCGCGGAAGTCGATGCGCTTGGGGCATTTCACGTGGGAGAGGCGATCGCGCACATAGGCGAGCAATTCGGCCTCCAGTTCCGGGCCGGCGCGGGCCATGTCGCGCGGCTGCACGACAGCGTGGACCGCCTCGCCCATCACTTCATCGGGAATGCCGAACACCGCGACATCGGCCACTTCCGGATGCGAAATCAGCGTATTTTCCGCCTCTTGCGGATAGACGTTCACACCGCCCGAAATGATCATGAAGGCTTGGCGATCGGTGAGGAAGAGATAACCCTCCTCGTCCACCCGACCGATGTCGCCGAAGGTGGCGCCGTGCTCGCCCATCACGCTGGCGGTCTTTTCGGGATCATTATGGTAGCTGAACGAACCGCCGCCGTGGAAGAAGATGCGGCCAACCTGATTGGGACCGAGCCGGTTGCCCTCGTCATCGAGCACGCGGATCTCACCGAGGATCGACTTGCCGACACTGCCCGGCCGCGCCAGCCATTCCTGCGGGGTGATGGCGGTGAAGCCGGCGCCTTCGGTGGCGCTGTAATATTCATAGATGACCGGCCCCCACCAGGCGATCATGGCGTGCTTGACGTCCACCGGGCACGGCGCCGCGGCGTGGATGGCGACCTTGAGCGAGGAAAGATCATATTTCCCGCGCACATCGTCGGGCAACTTCAGCATGCGCACGAACATGGTCGGCACCAGCTGGCTGTGGGTGATGTGGTGTTTCTCGACCAGCGCCAGATAGGTTTCGGGGTCGAACTTCTCCATCACCACCACAGTGCCGCCGAACTTCTGCACCGCCATGCAATAGCGCAGCGGGGCGGCGTGATAGAGCGGCGCCGGCGACAGATAGCGCATGCCGGGCGCAAAGCCATAGAGATGCGCGACCAGCCCGGTGAGCGCATCGGCCTGATCGATTGGCCCTTCCGGCAGCGAGCCGCGCACGCCCTTGGGCCGGCCGGTGGTGCCGCTGGAATAGAGCATGTCGCGCCCGGCGCTTTCATCGGCGATGCGGGTGGCGGGCTGGCCGGCGATGGCATCGGCGAGACGGGTGCAGCCGGGGGCGCCGGCACCGGTGCAGAAGCGTGCTGACGCAGCGAGGCCCGGCGTCGCCGCCA